>JBBQSY010000004.1:0-67895 GCA_038213495.1 Bacteroidales bacterium | reverse complement strand
CACATTCATTAAATCTCAAATTCCAAATTCCAATCTCCAATTCCAAGCGGGGTTTAAGAGTAGGCCTTGGTTCTTGAGATTTGGGATTTGAGACTTGGGTCTTTTTTTAATGCGTACTTTTATCCCACACTAAGTATAATTTTCATCAGATGTATATAAACTCACCTGACATCGGGTTAGGTTAAAGCTACACCGGCTTTTTAAGCAGGTGAAACATAATTATTTTTTTTTTAAGGAATAAGGCCATTTTATAAATACCAAAGCCAAAGGGCAGCAGGTTAATATTCATTTTTTTAGCAAAAAAGGTATAATAACCTCCAAAGCCTTTTTTAAAATGATTTATATTATAAATTTGGTCTTCTTTATCGGCAAAGTGATTTATTCCCCAAAAATCAAAATATCTGAAACCGTCAATTTTTGCCTGTTTAATTGCCTCAAAAATCAACAGGTGAGTAATAGGCAGACTTCGCATTTCGAGATCAGTGGCGGCTTTAAAATATCGGATTGTATTTCCCTGTGCTACCAGGATCACTCCGCCTACAATTTGCCTGGACTTATCTCTTGCAATAAGTATTTTTCCTCTGTTTTTAGATTTCAGTAAGTCGTATAGCTCAAAAATGGCATCAGCCCGGAGCTCACCCCTGTCGATATTACGCACTTCACACATTTTCGTGTAAATTTCATTAAATACACCCAGGTCGGATAAATTATTTATAGTCTCAGTGGTTATGCCTAATTTTTTCGCCTTCTTTACGTCACTTTTATGTCCTTTTGAGAAATTCCTGAAGATGTCATCCATATTGTTTTCAAGATCAATCTCAATGGATGATTTGGTATTTGCATTGTCGAAAATATATTTTATTTTGTATTTTTTATTTAGTTTGTATTCAACATAATCAGTTTCATATCCTGATTTGAAGTATAACTGAATGCTTAAAAAAAGAAAATGCTTCTTTCTGTAATATTCAATAATCTCACTTATTGAATCGACCATATCATCTTTATCGGGGCAAACCGGACCATAATTGATTTGCGCCAACCTATGTGATTCAATTATCTGGCTATAACTTTTAATTCCTGATTCATCGTATAAATAAAAATAACAAAATTTTGTCTCCGGAAATAACTTCTTCCAGTCCGGACACTGTTCTATGGAACAGCTTTCTGCCGATTCGCAAAACTTATGTATGTTTCGGATTTCATCATCATCTAATTTATATGTAAAAACTGCCTGCATTAAATTGTATTGTTAAAACTCTGGCTCACTAAAAACGAATCTGATAGAATTGCCAATATTGCAATTTAAGATTACTGCTATTGATAAAGCATTTACAAATTGAATGGGTTAAAGAGTACTTGCATGAATCCTTTGCAAACCAAAAGGTTGATGAATTTGGGGTATGCAAGAAAACACTCCGGGTTTATAATGAGCTGATATAGTTAATAATTCTATTTGATTGATACGCGTAGTTAAAAACAGAACCGGATAATTCCTTGCCTTTCAGCCCGACCTGCTTGGCAAACTCATAATTACTTAGGATAAAATCAAGTTTTCCTGTAAAGGAGTCAACATTATCAGGCAATGCAATAAAAGCATTTTCCTTATCGTGTAAATAAATCGGTATATCGCCCACTTCAGTAACTAAAACCGGGTTTCCGGTTGCCAGGTATTCCGTTAATTTCGATGGAAATCCGGCTTCGGCAACTATACTATCCGGTCGTGCCAGGGCAAGGATTTTCGCATGACACATATAAGCGGGTACTTCAATACGTGGTACCTGTCCTACAAATACTACACGTTCATCAATATTTAATTCATTTACAATATCCTTAAAAGAATCTTCTTCTTGTTTGGTATCCGAACTACCAACTAATACCAGTTTTACAAACGGATATTTCTCAGCGAGCCTCGAAAAACTTTCAATAAGTATAGGAATTCCATCCTTTTGCGCGGATAAGTTGCCACAATATAAAATATACTCAAAGGGAAAAGGCACACTATATGCATTCTGAAATCTTTCGTTATCAACAGTACTTGGACTCAGAAACAACTTTTTCTTGTTAACGCCTCTATCCAGGTAAAAATCTATCAGAAATTGCGATATGCAGAAAATACCATCACTTAACAATGGCTCAATTGTTAGTCGTATTTTACCCTGGATTTTATTTAGTGTCGAACCGGTAAAGTTTCGCATAGGATGCTCACCACGTTCCATTACCAGTTTGGCTCCGAATAAGCGGGATAAAATAAATGCAAATAACTGTGTTTTGAATAAAGATGTATAACAGTGAATTACTTTTACATGATCCATCTGATTAATTGCTTTAATTATTTTATATGAATTATAGTATTTAACCAATTGAAACCACCTGCGTTTGACAAACCATCTGCTTCTATGTGTCTGTTCAAAAGCACTGTAATAGTTTATCCCCTCTATTGTTCCTGATTTATTGCCTGAATATGAATTGTTGAAACAAAGGATTTCGATATTTACATCATTTTTTATAAATCCTTTCGCATAATTGTATACCCGATTTGTAGCTGCTGATCCTTCCGGGAATGTAAAAGTGTCGCCAAAAATCAAATAAGTCATACGCCAGTGTTAGTTAGCTGATTTATTGACTTCTCATGAGTGTTATACCCAGGCCATGAATATAGAACCGCATTTTTGATAGATCCCGAATAATATGCTGACAACATAAGTGTTACAAAGATTTAATAAATTCGATAACCTGTTTTGCCTGATAGGTATAATTAAAAACAGTGTTGGTTAACTGTTTCCCTCGCTGGCCTACTTCCATGGCATGTGTATAATCCGCTAGTACCTCGTCCAATTTATTAGCAAAAGCAATATTACTGTCTGGCTTTGATAAAAAGGCTGTTTCGTTATCAAAAAGGTAATTGGGTATTTCACCTACTTCTGTAACAACCACCGGAATTCCTGTTGCCAGATATTCGGTTAATTTTGACGGGAATCCTGCGTCGGCAATGATGCTTGTAGGCCTGGCCAAAGCTAGAATTTTTGCATGATTCAGGTATTTTGGAATATCATTTCGAGGTATCTGACCTAAGAAGAACACAGATTTTTCAACTCGTAATTTTAAAGCCAGTTGTTTCAACACTTCTTCTTCATTTTTAGAATCACCTTTGCCGATCAATACTAAAGAAAGGTCCGGATACCTGGGCGAAATTGCTGCGAATGATCTGATTAACACATTTACGCCATCTTTTAATATGGATAAACCACCGCAGTAAACTATATATTGAAACGGCAGTGGCGACGGTTCGTTGTTAATGAATCTTGTTGTGTCAACCGTACTTGGAACGATACAAAGTTTCTTTTGCTTTATACCCCTGTTTTTATAAAATTCAACCAGATAATTTGAGATGCATAATATACCGTCCGCCAGGTATAATCCAATAAACAGTTCAACATCGACCTTGATCCGATTATAAAAATGGCTTCTGTCTTCGTACTGTAAAGGGTGTTCGCTGCTTTCGAAAACCAGCTTTGCCCGGCATAATTTAGCAAGGAAATAGCTGAACAATCGTGTGGTAAATAACCGGGAATAGCAATTTATAGCAATAACAGGATCCTTTTTATTTATTTGCCTGAGAATTCTGGCTGTATTGATGTATTTTGAAACCTTAAACCATACTTTTAAAAAAAATGAATCACTTTTTTTTACTGGTGAAAAAGGAATAAAATATTTGACTCCCTGGGAAACACCCATTTTTATAGGAGTATACTCATCGCGAAAGCAGATTACATAGGAGTTTATACCGTTTTCAATAAAGCCTTTGGCATAATTATATACCCGGTTTGTTGCGGCATTTCCTTCCGGGAATGTGAATAACTCACCAAGGATAACAAAACTCATAGTGATCTGTACAAATATTTCAGATTAGAATTTACATAGGTATGAAAGATGAAAACCGGCATCAGAATGCATTTATATAATACTTCTTGGGAAACGCATTACCATCAGGTTATTTTACTGATTGTATAACATAAGCCAACCTGATTGGCAACAATTAATTTATCCCATTCCAAAGATTACTCAATTTACAATTACCCAGTATCAGTTTTACAACCCTCCAGGAAGTGTCCGCAATCTGATAATCACCAGGAATGCTGAATGAATTTCTTTCCTTTGTTTCGTTTATTACCAATTCAATTGAATTGAGAATAACATCAGGATCAAATCCGGTTAGTATTATTGAGCCGGTATCCTGGGCTTCGGGCCTTTCCATGGATTGACGCAATGAAATTGCAGGAAACCCCAAGATGGATGATTCTTCACTTATCGTTCCGCTATCCGACAAGGTACATAACGCATGTTGCTGAAGATGAACATAATCAAGAAACCCAAATGGTTTTAAAAACTGAATCTTTTCATTGTGCAGTGTTTCACCCAATTGCTCTATACGCTTCCGGGTTCGTGGATGCGTACTGACAATAACAGGTAACTTATAAGTTTTAGCCAACTCATCAAGTACCTTTAATATTTTTGTGAGGTTTTCCGGATTATCAACATTTTCTTCACGGTGGGTCGAAATAACAAAATACTTATTTTTTTCGAGTCCGAGTTGAGCCAGTATTTCGGAATTATTGATCTTAGGACGATAATAGTCAAGCACTTCACGCATCGGGGATCCGGAAAGATAAATCCTGCGATGCTGTAAACCCTCACTTAAAAGATGTCGGCGGGCATGCTCGGTGTACACCAGATTATAATCAGCAATATGGTCAATTATTCTGCGGTTGGTCTCCTCCGGAACATTAAAGTCGAAACTGCGGTTACCAGCTTCCATATGAAATACCGGTATGTGCATTCTTTTAGCCATATAAGCCGAAAGACAGGAGTTTGTATCTCCTAATACAATAAGTCCATCTGGTTTTTCTTTCTTCAGTATATCTTCGGTTTTACGCAGTATATCACCAACAGCCGATCCAAGCGTAGCGGTATCAATACCCAGAAAATGATCCGGTTTCCTTAATTCCAAATCGCTCCAGAACACTTCGTTCAATTCATAATCATAATTCTGACCGGTATGTACTATGATCTGGTTAACATATTTGTCGAGCAAGGCCATGGTCCGGGACAACCTGATTATTTCTGGTCTGGTTCCTACAACCGTTACTATTTTTAATTTAGCTGGCATCATAAATAAGGAATAATACGTTGAATTTGATTCTGAGAATCCGGTTATTTTTTATTGATTTTAGGAAAAGTCAATAAATGAAAATCACTTCAATATGATACTTGTCGTTAAGGTCTGACTTTTTCAAAATAAGTATCAGGATCAGCCGGGTCAAAAAATTCGTTGATCCAGAACAAAGTCAATAAGTCCTCTGAGCCAATATTAGTGATATTATGGGTATACCATATCGGCATATCAACAAAAGAAGGATTTTCACCATCAAGTTCAAAATGCAGCACCTCATCAGTGCCGATTTTACGTAATTCGATGGCGGCTTTTCCCTGGATTACCGCAAATCGCTCTATCTTTCGGGTATGAAAATGTTCCCCGCGTGTAATGCCTGAATGTGTTGTGGAATAGGAGAATTGTCCCCCGATTGCCGATTTAACGATTTCGACAAAGCTGCCTCTGTTATCGGTATGTTTTGTTAATGCAACAGGAAAATGGATAGAATGATCAATATAAGAACGGAATGTGTTAAAAAGATTCAGCTCGAACCTGTTATTTATTTCCGGAAATACTGTATTCTCAAAATACCGGTGTTTGTAGTCCTCAAGTTTTGACAAAATTTCTGAAACTCTTTTCTCAGAAGTAAACTCAACTTGATATTCGGGTACAAACGTTTTATTTTGTATTATTTTCCAAATTTCACCTACCAGTTCGCCAACATAAATAAGTTTCAGGTTCCCGTCGACATCAATTTTAGGTTGCTCATTATGTGTAAGCTGATGCGAGAAAGTAGCGACAACTGAGTTATAATAAGGATTCCCGAAAGGCCCGAAGACGTTAGGTATAACCATTCCTGTGAAACCGGCATTATTCTTATCTGCCCAATTCAAAAACCGTTCCCGGCCTTCTTTTTTTGATTTTCCGTATTTATTATCGCGTTCTTCCTGGGTGGATGATGAAAAAAGGACATATGGTGTCACTGATTCTGCTTCCATCGCTCCAATCAGTTTATCGACCAGGAGGATATTCGTTTTGTATAATACTTCCGGATCATGGTGCCGGTTCATGGCAGCAAGGTGAACAATAACATCACATTGTCCAGTAAATTTCCGGAGCAATTGTTCGTCTTCAAAATATGAATCATAAAATGCTATACGCTCAACACTTTCCTGCAATCCAAGGAAATTATAAAGATATGTACCAACAAACCCGGCCTGACCGGTAATTCCAATTCGAATCATTTATTCTTTTGATTTTTTTCTTGATATTTTAAAAATTGAAAGAAGATATTTAAAGACCAAGATCATTCCTTACTATATCCAATTTAAGAAGTAGCTTTTTAGTTCCTTCAACGTCAAGTCGTTCAGTATTATCGGAGTGGTATTCTTCGATTTCCGATACATCTTCACCTTCTGAGTAATAAAGTTCATAATTCAGATTCCGGTTATCAGCCGGTATGCGATAAAAATCACCCATGTCTTCTGCTTTAACCATATCCTCCCTGTTAACGAGAACTTCGTATTTTTTCTCTCCATGACGAGTTCCTATTATCCTGATATCCGAATCCGAATTATACAATTCCTTGAGGGCGTGTGTCAGGGTTAGGATTGTGGCAGCCGGCGCTTTCTGAACAAAAATATCACCCTGTTGCCCATTGGCAAAAGCAAACATTACCAGTTCAACAGCATCTTCGAGTGTCATCATGAAGCGGGTCATACTCGGATCAGTAATTGTTAACGGCTCTCCTTTTTTGATCTGATCAATAAATAAAGGTATAACCGATCCTCTGGAGGCCATTACATTCCCATAGCGTGTACCACAAAATACGGTGCCGGTTCCATTCAGATTGCGGCTCTTGGCAATCATTACCTTCTCACTAAGTGCTTTGGACATACCCATAGCATTTATCGGGTAAACTGCCTTATCGGTACTCAATACAATAACATTTTTAACGTGATGCTCCAAAGCACTATCCAATACATTTTCGCACCCCATAACATTGGTCCGCACCGCTTCCATTGGAAAAAATTCACACGAAGGAACCTGTTTGAGAGCAGCAGCCTGAAAAACATAATCAACACCATGCATGGCTGAATCTACGCTCCTTTTATCCCTTGTATCGCCTATATAATATTTAATTTTATCATTACGATAAAACTGGCGCATATCATCCTGTTTCTTCTCGTCGCGGCTAAAAATGCGTATTTCCTTAATATTTGTATTTAAAAAACGTTTTAAAACTGCATTTCCAAATGATCCGGTACCACCAGTAATTAAGAGTGTTTTATTGTCTAACATAGCTTATTGATATTTATTTTTTTATTCTTCATTCTGTGCATTAATTATCATTTAATCTTATCTTTTTGCTAATAATCTCATAAATTTCATTCTGAAATAACTTGTAATTAAAATTCTCATTTGCTACCTGAAATCCAGCAATTCCAATTTTGTTAGAATTAACATCTTTAATTGCAAAGATAATTTTTTCTGCAAAACCAGTTACATCTCCAGGTTCAGCCAGGTAGGCGGATTCAAGATCTGTAAGATATTTTGTAATTTCCCCGGTTTTAGTAATAACAACAGGTTTCCCCGAAGCTAAATATTCGCCCAATTTTGTTGGAAATCCTGCTTCAGCCTGGATATTATTTGGCCTTGCCAATACTAACAAATCAGCGTTTGCCATGAATTGAGGAATTTCTTTACTACTCTTTGATCCCAAAAATTTCACTGCGTCATTTAAATCCAAATCCTCAATTTTTCTTTTCAAGCGAGTAATATCAGCTTCCGGAGCTGAACCGATAAGTTGTAATTGGATAGATTTGATATTTTTTCTGACTATAGCGAAAGCCTCTATTAAATTGGCAAGACCATCTTTATCTCCTCCCATTCCGCCAATATATGCAACTATTTTATCTTTTTTATCGACATTTACCAAAAAGCCATCGAATCTAAGCATATCAACAAGAATCGGAATCTGAAAAATCCTGTTCCTGGGATAAATATTTGAAAAATAATTATTCAGGTAATCTGATATCACAATAATCCCATCATACATTTTTAATCGGATGTGCTTCATGAATAAAAAGCGCATTTCCGGATGTTTTTTTTTATTCCTCAGAAATTCTGGAGCTTCATTCCATTCCCTGATAATAGGAACATTATTAAATTTAAGAAATAAATAGAAAATAAATTCATATAATAATGGGATTGAAAAAAACAGAACAGTAATATTTCTGGTTTTTTTTATTCTGCGAACAACTATAAATGCATTTAAAAATCCTTTTATTTTATTAATATTTCTTTTTACGAATTTCTTCTCCCTAATTGATGTTTGCTGACTATAATAAAAAGGGACCCCGTCGTATCTACTTAAATAATTAAAAGTAGGTTGTTGCTGAGTATACGTAGATTTTAAATTTATGACCAATGGGAAACCATTTTCAGCTTTAAATGCTTTACAATATAAGTGAACCCGGTTACTTGGGGCGCTTCCTCTGGGGTAATTTAAACACCCAATTACAATTAACCCATTGCTATTCACTAATCCTATGTAAGTATTTATCCGATACTGTTGATTTGTATGCAATAATAGAATTAATGTATTAATCGAAACATTAAAATACTTATAATTAAGTACTTAGATCATCGCAAATTTAATGATAAGCACCTATGATTACAGTTTTAAGTTAGACTATACTAATTAAATACTACTTTTATTATTCACTTCCCGTACAACCCAATCAACCATCCATTCACAAAAGTTAAACTCTTGTTCATGAAAATTTAAATCACTATCCCAAAAGCCGGGGCAAGGTTTATAGGCTGCTATGTCTGTTCCATAACTATATTCAATAAGAATTGGCTTACCATTCTTAAACACAAAGTCAAAGGCCATACATTGCAATTTTAACTTTTTCGAAACATCAAGTGCAATCCTTACAGCTTCTAGGCTAATTAATGCCGTATCATAACTTGCCACATGGCTTCCCGAAGCTCTGAAATCGTTATTACGCACGAAACGCCTGGCACCAAAAGCTTTTTTGTCAACTACCACAATCCGGGTATCAAAATCATTATTTGGGATAAAGTCCTGAAAATAAATATAACCCTTTTGTTTGTGATAGAATTTTTCAAATTCTGTCCTATAGGTCAAATGGTATATTTCCCGGAGAATATCCCCTATTTTCGTTTCTCCAATATGGTATTTTCTGATAGATTCCTTCAGGTACATTAATGGGTCCATCTGATTATTGAAACCTGAACCAAATGCCTGCTTGACGAGCTGTTTGGCTTCGGCTTCTGTCCTGACTAGCTTTACATTAAATGAACTTGCTCCATTCCGCAGTTTAAATACTATTGGGTATTCAATTGTATTAATCCAATCTAATGCTTCAGTTTTTGAATAAAATACATAGGATGGCACCAAGGGGGCATTTATTGCTTCCAATTGATATTTCTGACCTATTTTATCATCGAAATGCCACATTGTGTTAAAATCAGGGAAAACATATTTACCTGCTGATTCAAGTGAAAACATCAATTGACGCGCACAAAGTATATCATTAGGAATTTTATGATGAAAATGCCACATTAATGCGTCACAATCTTCCAATTGAGCTATAATATCGCTTTTATAGCAATCAACTATTTTAAAGGGGATATTTTTTTTTTCGCAATATTTAATCCACTCATCACTATAAGAGTTTTTCCTCTTTTGTATGGCTATTTTCATTATTGTTTTTTCTTTGTATTAAAAAACAAAATACTTAGCGGGGAAACTACAGTAAAGCAAAATAGCCTAAAGAAGATATTTAACATTTGTATTTAAACCCAGGAAAGATTACTTGTTTTTATAAAGATTACGTTTAATCCTTCCAGGGATATTTTTAATGCGGCTTGCCTGAAAAAGGTAGTATTTTGAATAATAGTCCCAATAATTCAATACTTTCATATATTCAACCTTGTTCCGGTATTTTGCCGTGTTCAGAATTGCTTCTGCATCAAAATTTTTGCGTAGTTCAATATTGCTGAATAAGCCGGCTCTAACATCTTTCATCATTTTTATTACTTCTGCCGGATGATCGCCTGTATAACGTTCGAGCCAACTTGGCAACCAATAATGTCGTTCAATATTAAAGGGATTTGAGAGTTTAAAGTAATTATTTTCAGCCCATTCGAGTATATCTGCACAACCATCTGGTTTCTCATCTTTGTATATCATTGTTTTTTGTTTAACCTGCCAAGGAAACAAATGAGAGTAATGATACATGAATATCCTCTTCCGTTTTAATCTTTTTCCCGTAATCCAATTTATCTTTCTTAGGTCAATCCCCTCGCTATTAAGTATGGTTGGTGGTTCATGGGTTAGATATCTGAATCCCTCACCCCACTTGAATAATCTATGGAAATATTGACTACCCCGCATCAGGTTCCATCCGTTAATCTTGTAGATAATGTCTCCCCAAAAGTTTAATGTAGGAAAAGTAACAGCAGTTATTGAAGGATCCCGGCGCAGCATAGCGAGTATTTTATCCATATCTTCTTCCCGGTAAAACTCATCAATATCAATTTGCCAGAGGTAATCACCTTTTGCCCGCTCGGCATAAGCCCGCGACTGAGGTGTACGGTCTCTCCCCAGTTCATCTTTTTTGGGCCAGAAACCTTCCCTTGTTACTATTGTAAGTTTGTTTTCCGGATCTTCTTCTTCTTTGAATTTATATAGAGATTCCAGTGTACCATCAACTGAATGTCCATCGGGTGTACAAACAGATTTTGCGTCTTCATGCCCACCTTCAACAACTATAATCTCATAAGCATACGGATAAATGGAACGGAGGCAATAACGGGTAAATGGTTCTCCGTTCAACACTATAATTCCAAACGTAATTCTGGGATTCGTTTCTTTCATTTTCTTTTATTCGTTAATTACTGAAACATCTTGTTCCTTACTAATTTTCAACAAGGCAGATAACATGCCAAAATACCAGAGTCCCATGGCGTATCGGTTGGGCGACAAGAATGTCCAGGATGTAAAACTTTCAATTGATTGTGATATTACTATTAACAATAAAAATAGAGCCATATTTGAAATTATTCCTTCGGTTCGCATAAATAAAAAATATGCTTTGATTATCGATACGATGTACAGCAAAACAAACAATATCATACCCAAATACCCCCATCTAAAAATCACTCCTGTCCATGCCATATCAGCGGTTGTTGCCCTCATAATAGCTACAAAAGGCATCTGGGTCTCTGTAAGCGGACCATGCCCGATAACAACCTTATTTGCATCAATCTGACTGATTACATCTCCGGTATTCTCAAATCTATAAATAAGGTTATTTGATTCACCTTCTGATGAATTCTTATCGAGTTCTTTAAATCGTTCGAGGAAATAATTCTTGCTTGCCGGCAGGAAAGTGGATATCCCGACAAATAATAATATACCTGCTACTCCAATCAGTAAAAGATTTTTAATAATGTTTCCAATATCTTTTTGTTTATACCCGGTAAATAAAAAATAAATAACAAACAATAACACTGAAATAATAAGGAACGACCTTGTATATGAGATAAATATGGCCAATAAATTAATTGACAACAGAGTACCGAATTCAATTGGCTTGTTTCTTTTAAAAACCAAAAGATAGGAGATGGAAAAAAACCAAAGTACAGGCATAAACCAGAAAGTTCTCGTAATCAGCTCTCCCTGGAAAAATTCTTCCATATATTCGTCGCTGGAAGTTGAAGTGTAGAGTGTTATGTGTAGGCCCTGATGAACGAAATAGAGCAGGGATGCAATAGTATTTATAATTACAATGGTGTAAAGAAACTCCGACAATACATCTAAATCGGTGTATTGAATAATATTCTTAATAATAAAATATCCTAAAAACAACGAAACAAGAGTAATAAATTCAGTCAGTACATCATCGATGACGTAGTTTTCTTTCAGTACAAAAGCCAGACCAACTATTGAAATTAGTATCAATATTAACATTATATAATCGAGAAGAGATAATCTGGTAATATTGATTCTACTTTCCTTTTTGGCTATGATTTGAGCCTTTGATTTTGAGCTGATCAATAACCAAATAATTACCAGCCAAACCAACAGCAAGACCTCGGGTCCAAATCTGCCTGGTATTGTAAAAATCTTGATATTTTCGAAGAATATACTGCTTCTCAAAAACAAAAGAAAAGGAATGCCCAGTAAATATAAAGGCTCCCTCAGAAAACGCAAAATAAAATACAACAGAAAAAAATACGGAAGTACTTTAATAAATAAGCTGATCATATTTTACACGGTATGATTATGCATCATGAAGCAGTTTCACAAATACTATTCAATACAGTTTTCAACTGATGAATTGATTGTGATTGCATGTATTTTTCAATTGACTCTGAATAGTGTTCTTTGGGCATTTTGACGAATTTTTTAAATTCTGCGTTTAATGCCGCAAAACTTGTTTCATACGTGCTGCCCAGGTTATGCTTCCGTACTCTGTATCCAATTATTCCTGAATTGGGTACAAGGACTGGAATACCGTACTCCAAGGCCTGCAGCATTACACCGCTCGAACCAAGAAAATTACGGTATGGGAGTATCAGGTGGCTTACTGACTTAAAAAAATGCTCAATGCAGACCGGATCTGAGATATATTGATTTGTCTCCAATAGTCTGTCTTTATTGATCAGTTCCGATCTCAGATCGTCAATTTTATTTTCAAAACTTTCATTTTCATTTTTTAGTCCACAATGAACGAAGCATGCATCATTTTCAACTGCCAGCCGAAGAAGAATATCATAACCTCTACGGCGCTGTGCGGTACCGAAATAAAGAAAAATGAACCTTTTGGAATTCTTGATAACGAATTTATCCAAAATCCCAATCCAGACTTGGTCTGTCGGTTTTTCATCTTTTATAAGTTCTTCGGCATACTGCTGAAAAACATCCGGTAACCAGACAGTGTGCTTGTGTTTTGAAACAAAATATTCATCAATATAGCACGAAACATCAAGAAGCTTGAATCGCCTTAAAGTTACATTATGAAACAACCTCGTGTTATATCTCCAATTATCTTTAAGACGTTTCAGATACTTTAGTTTATCGATAAAGTTTAGGTTTTCATAAAAAAAGAATGGCCTTAAAAAAATGCCAACCGTTTTTCCAACCAATCGATTATTCCTTTGATAAATCTGAGTTGTAAACAGCGACAGATGATGATCTGCTTCAGCAAAAATTGTGAGATCAATTTCATGAATCAGCTGTATTTGCACAAATTCTTTCAAAGTAATATTTAACCCATTTTCATCATAAACACTCGTATCAATAAATTTTATCCGTTTATCTTTCCTGATTTCATCAATATATGAAGAGTCAAGTTTATTGCCATGCAGATTGCCGGCAATAAAAACAGTATAACCGTTAGTGGTTAAAACATGTGCTAAAATGTAAACATATACTTGTCTGTGACCTTCAAATCCAGCAGAATAGATCAGAGCATTTTGCATTTAGTGCCAATATGTAAATTCCTGTTTCCCTTTAAGAACGCAGTCGGTTTAAAAACGGGGATATTTTAACTTAAACTTTGTGATTACTAATACTGATGAATATTAACCCGTAGAATCAGAGATAACCCAAGGTAAAATCATTGCTAAAGAGCCTGGTCTGCTTACTTTGCTTATACGGTTCCAAAACGGAGACATCCCATGATTAATCTCAACTTCAAATGACAATAACGGATCGGAATTGACTATCCATTTTTTAAAATGCAAGCTGATTTTGGGACTAATATAATATGTACCGGCATTTAAAAACTCAGCTGGTATTTCGCAGACTATCGAATTGTCCCCGACTTTCAGTTGTGGCCAATTTTCAGGATGACTATCATTTTGGTACGACCTTAGAACTGTCATCCCATCATCATTTGTTAAATCGAAACCAACAACCAGGTCGGGCTCCATTTCGTAAATGTGAAAGTCGAGTTGAATCTTTATTCGTGATTTTGAGAAAAAATGATTTCGGACATTATTATCCTGATCCAATATTTTTATTGCATTCAGTTTTAACGTTGAATCTCCCGGCTGGTTGGTTTTATCCCAATAAATCGCTCCATCTTTTGTTGTTTCGTACATTAAATAATTCCGTACTACATCTGCCGGGTTGCTGTCGTTTACAATAGTGCCTTTGTTTAACAAAATAGCCCTGGTACACATATTGGTGATCGCCTGCATATTATGACTTACAAACAAAACAGTTCTGCCGTCATTATTGCTTACTTCCTGCATCCTGCCAATAGCTTTTCTCTGAAATTCCGCATCCCCAACCGCCAGTACTTCATCTACAACCAGAATTTCAGGTTCGAGGTGTGCGGCAATCGAAAACCCAAGCCGGACAGTCATTCCGCTTGAATAACGTTTAACAGGAGTATCAAGATATTTCTCAACACCGGCGAAATCAACAATTTCGTCCAGTTTCCGGGAAATTTCGCTTTTCGTCATTCCCATAATTGATCCATTCATATATACATTTTCCCTTCCGGTCATCTCCGGATGAAATCCTGTGCCAACTTCCAATAATGATGCAATCCGCCCCTTAGCCATAATTCTGCCGGTGGTAGGCGTTGTTACATGTGACAAAATTTTAAGCAGTGTTGATTTTCCCGCTCCGTTTTTCCCGATTATTCCTAATACCTCGCCTTTTTTTACTTCAAAATCAATATCTTTTAGTGCCCACACATAATCGCCGGTTGATTTCGACTCCCTGTCATTAACCTGTCCAATCTTTATGTACGGATCTTCTTTTCTTAGTACATTCGTTATCCACCATCGGTTCAGATCGTGACTTATAGTACCGGTTCCGATAGTTCCAAGCCTGTATTGTTTTGAAATATTTTCAAACTTTATTGCTGTATCATTCATTTATTCAAAATTCTTTTTTAGTCACGATACTGAAAATCAATATATTCTGATCAATTTTAAGTATGTTTTGGGTATATTTTTCTTTGTTAATAAAAATCGATTCCTTTGTTTTCGAAATCAGACAACATCCATAAATGACCGTTCTACTTTGTTAAAGATCCAGGTTCCAACCAACAGGATGACAAATGTAAAAGTGAGACTATAGCCTAAAGAAAACCATGAGAACGATCCTTTGCCGAGAAAACCGTATTTAAATGTCTCAAGTACAGCAGTTAAAGGGTTTGCCTGGATAAGCCACATATATTTTTTGTAATTGCCTTCCATCACCGAAAGTGGATAAATAACGGGAGTGAAATACATCCATAACTGAATTGCAAAAGCAACAAGGAATTTCAAATCCCGATACTTTGTTGTCATGGAGGAAATAATTATACCAAATCCTAATCCCAATCCTGCCAGAATAAAGATCAAGACAGGGAATAACAATGCATAACTGTTTAAGGCAACAGTTGAACCTTTGGAAACATAATAAAAGTAAACTCCTGCAAAAAGCAAAAACTGAATAAGCATCTTGAGCAAACCAGACATCGTTACTGCAAGCGGGACAATTAACCTGGGAAAATAAACTTTGCCAAATACTGCCTGGTTAGTGAAAAATGTATCAGATGTTTTTAATAATGAATCGGAAAAATAGTTCCACAGGCAAATGCCTGAAAGATAAAATAAGGGTTGTGGGATGCCATCTGTTGAAATACCGGCCAAACCACCAAATACAAACATAAAAACAATAGTTGTAAATATGGGTTGGATGAAAAACCATAAAGGCCCAAGTATGGTTTGTTTATAAAAGGTTACAATCTCACGTTTTATATACATCTCCAGCAAGTCCTTGTATTGCCAGACCTCTTTTAAATTAAGTCTTAGCAGGCTCGCCTTTGGTTCAATAACAATATCCCATTCACTCTCTTTATTCGACATTATTTATTTCTTTTAATATAGTATGTATTGTGGATTATGTATGCTTTTAATACGTCTTGGTTATATGCTCACTTACAGTATATAACAATTTGCACTTCAATCTCTTAGAAAATCAGATTATTTTACTCTGATTAATCATACTTGTTGAATCTACTTTTTCTTATTGTAACCATATCCGTATCCGTACTGATCACGGCTTATACGGTTGTCATTCAAGACGATACACACGTTATCAGTGTTCTTCTGTTTCAAATCTTTCATAACTATTGATAAGACGGATTTTTTTGAATAGTTATATCTTGCGACAATAACCTTAAGATCAGCATTTTCCATAATCAAAAAGCCATCAGTAACCTGGGCCAAAGGCGGAGTATCCAGAATTACATAATCATACTTACCCTTTAATAATTTTATCATTTCCTGGGTTTCATCAAGGGCAAGCAATTCAGCCGGATTATGCGGAACCGGTCCCGAACTTATGTAATCTAGTTTCTCGTGCGGAGATTTCTTAATTATTTCTTCAAGTGTAGCTTTATGGGTAAGAAACGAACTCATCCCAACCAGTTGTTCATCATTATTGTTAAAATAGTTGGTCTTCTTTCTTAAATCGAAATCAAGTAATATTGTTTTCCGCCCAAGTTGAGCATAGCTCATAGCTATATTCAACGAATTAAATGATTTCCCTTCCCCCTGAATACTTGAAGTTACCATTATAACCTTATTGTGGCCTCCCCCTTTGATGTAGTAATCCAGATTTGTTCTAAGGGTCCGGTACGATTCAGCTATAGTAGATAAAGGGAATTCAAAAACAACATTATCCGTTTTTTTATAGTTGTGAAGGATCTTACCAAGAACCGGGTATTCAGTAATCCTTTCTATAGCATCCTGCGATTCAATTTTAGTATTTAATGCTTTCTTAAATAAAATGAACCCAAAAGGAAGACCAATCCCTAAAACCAGAGCAATTAAATAATTCTTTACCGGATTCGGCGAAACAGGCCCGGAAACACTTGCATCTTCAAGTATATCATCATCAGGAAGATTAGAGGCCTTTGTTATTTTTGCTTCAGCACGTTTTTCTAATAAGTAGTTATAGATTGCATCATTTAAACGATATTTACGTTCAATTCCGCCTAGTTGTCTTTCTGTTTTGGGGATATTACTGATTTGTGCCTCGATTTTGGAAATTCGTTTGTTCATTTCGTCAATCGAAATCTCGGTAGTTTGTCTGACTGATGAGATATTCTCTGTAATGGTTTTCTTGGTGTTTTCTATCTGAATATCGAGTTTTTTAATAAGCGGATTTCTTTCCTGATTATTTGCAATCAGGTTCGACCGTTGAGCCTGGGCAGCTATCAGTCCTGACATAAGTGTTGTCAATATCTGATCATTAATTCCCATTGAAGCTGGAACCATTATTTGATCGAATTCGTTATTTTTAGCCAGGTAATCAGCAACATAATCATAATATCGTTTTTTTGCCACTAATTCGGCTCTTTGGTTCCCCAGGTTCATATATTGAACCGAAATTCCCTCCGCCTGCTGTGAAACATCCAACAACTGGTTTGATGATCGAAACCGCTGTAAATTATCTTCTGTCATGCTTAATGAATCGGATATCTCACTCAATTGTTTTTCGATATAATCAATTGTAATTTTTGCTATATGATTTTTGCGATCCAGATTACGTTGAGAATAAACCCTCATCAACTCATTAACTAAATCTTTCCCTTTGCTGGTTGATTCGGAAAACAGATTTATTTCAATAACGGTAGCTTTTTTATCTACAATTTTAAAATCGAAACTGTTTTTATACTGGTTGGTTAAGGTAGAAATAGACGAAAATGTAAAGCTATACAGATTGGCTTCTTCCGGTGGCATTACCTGTGTACTGTCAAATTGTACTATGAACGCCAGATCGTTGTTTTTGATTAATTTACCAATTTTGCCAAACCCATCAAACGACCAGTTCTCTTTCTTATATTTATATTCTTCTGTCAGAAAGTTATAAAAATTAACATCTTTACCTTCGGATTTCAATTGATAGCTACCATCTTTCAGAAATGTGATATTAAATTCAACATTTAAAGGCTGAACATGGTCTTTTGAGAATAAAACCCTGAATGGAGCTATTTTGTATGCATCAACATTTTTAAACCGGTGTTCCTTGTAATAGGTTACATCCAGATCTAAATTCTGTATGGTTTGCTGAATAACTGGAACAGATTTTAATACCCAGAGTTCGTTTTGGAAATTCTGATTTTCGCCAAATAAACTACTATTGAGAAAATCATTCATATTGCTTCTGGTCTTCGTTCCATCCTCTTTAATTAAGATCGAAGAAGTTATCTGGTAAACAGGTTTCGAAAAATAGTTAGTAAGCACGGCCAATCCCAGACAAACTATTACACTGAAAATGAATAATTTATAGTTCCTGACAACCAGCTCTAACGCTCTTTTCAGATCGTTATCGTCTTGTAAGTTAACATTTTGCTTTTGTGACATTGTAGTAAAATTAAGGAACCAGGAAACTATTTAATAACAGTATAAACCAATAATGCAGTTGATATGGTGGACAAGAATAAAGCAAACGGGAATTGGCTCATTCCCCATACCCTTTTTGGAAGTGGCTTTACATAAACCATATCATTAGGCCTTAGGTAATAATATTCCGACTGAAGTATTTCCGGCTTGGTAAGATCTAACTTGATAAGCATATTTTTACCTTTTTCATTCCGTGCCAGTATAACCTCTTTGCGGTTACTGTAAATGGTCATATCTCCGGCTAATGCCAATGCATCATACACGGTTAGCTTTTCCTGGGCGTAGGCAAAATGTCCTGCATTTCTGACTTCTCCGAGAACGGATATGTATCGGTTGACTAACTTAACTGTTACAATTGGCAGATTGAGGATATTATTCAGCGAATCTCTGATCAACTGTTTTACCTGTGTTATTGTTTTATCCACAACATTTATATTGCCGATAACCGGCAGTAACAATTCACCTTTCTTATTAATTGTATAAGAGATCAGTGAAGCTCCGTAAGGTTGCATTGTACCAGAACTAATAGACTGCTGCCCTCCCATATTTGAGAAGATATTACTGGCCGCCTCGTCCAGGCTCGTAATTTGAATATACAGCTCGTCATTGACTTTTAGCTTGTAATCCGCTATATCCGCCTCGTTGTATGCCCTAAGGTTATTATCTTTAACCTGCATATACTCCAGGTCACTTTGAGTAACACAACCAGTTAAAAAGGTAAGTAGCATTACTGCAAGAATTGAATTCAGGTGTTTTTTGATATGTGACATGTTATCTGAGTATTTGATGTTTTATTTTGAGTTCTTGATGTAACTATTATTCTACTATTCTGATTTGGCTTTGATTTTTAGTAATTTACTATCAATTTTAAAATGAATCTCTAAGCAAGAATCCTGGCTACCTGCCATTCAATGAATTATATATAAAATTGAGATTTTTCCATAAACATCATAATTGAATTTGTATAATTAAACGATTATATTACAACTATTATTTTAAATACTTATACAGCTTCGCTTTCTCAGTCACATTTAGTCAGAATGTGATGATTGATTAAATAAGCTGCTTTTTAAATAATTAATCCTTAAATAATCAAATTGTAACTAATAAAATGATATATTATTTCAATGTAAAGTAAGATACTTCGCTGAATAAAAAAACCAACAAAAAAAACATTTTCAATCCAGATTACAAATCATCTGATTATCAATATTTTCTTGCCATAGATACAATACTTCTTACAAAATTAAATTTGTTCTGAAACAGACAATCTTTTATTTGAAATAAATTTCATAATAAGCATCATTATTTTCAGGAAGAGTTATTTCTCCCAACAAAAAACATTTTAAGATGTTCATGTGATTTGTTCCAATACCAACTTTTATTTTATGCTTAGAATACTTCGAAATTTAAATCAGACACTAAAACAACAGTTTCCCGTAAACATTGTTTACGCTGCGAAAAGCAATAAATGTACCATAAAACGTAAATCTATGTACAACAGTATTATTATGCCGCTAACCTAGCACATCGATTTTCTTATTTTGGTACAACTGTCCTCTTTTTGCAACAAATTACAATTTATTCCCAATAAAGTACTCCATGTTCCAAAACCGATCAATTTTTCAATAAAGATACAGTTTTAAATTATATGTTCAGGATTATATAGATATTACTACCCATATACAATCCAAATTATTTGGATTAATTCCAGGAGAGTGATTTTGATCATTCTGAAGGTTAAATTAAATAAAAAAATTATCGTTTTATAAAATAACCATTCCAACAAAACAGCATGCATTACCTGCTTATCTATATATTTACCATATATTTTATACAGATTTTATTTACTTGTTTGTATGTTTAAAACATTTTCAGTTAACCAATGTAAAAAGCATAATTTTCTTTAATTTCGCAGCTTTTAAAATCCATAAACTAATCTCTGAATTATAATGAAACTAGACAAAATATTTGGTTTCCTGGTTCCCAAGGACCGCAAATTTTTCCCGCTTTTTAACGAAGCTGCCGATAATCTTGTTATGGCTTCTGAACTTTTAATCAAACTTATCAGAGAATCTGATCTGGATAAAAGACAGGATTATATGAAAGCCATAAAAGATGCAGAACATGTCGGTGACGATCTGACTCATAAACTTATGGATGAACTGAACGGGACCTTCATTACACCTTTCGACAGGGAAGATATTCATGAGTTAGTAAGCAAGATGGATGGGGTTGTGGACTACATTAACGCAGCGTCCAAGAGAATCGATTTTTTTAAACTTGCCGTATTTCCTGAAGAATTTGTCCAGATAGCCGATATTATACACCAGGCCAATAAGGAAATTCAGTTTGTACTGAGAAGCGTTAAAAATGTAAATGATTTTAAGGATTATGCAGCCTCCTGTGAAAAAATCAGCGACATGGAAAGCCAGGTTGATGATATATACCAGTCGTATCTTGCCAATCTCTTTGAGCATGAAATCAATGCAATTGATCTGATCAAGAAACGCGATATTTTGACCGCACTGGAGAAAGCAATTGATAAATGTGATGATGTTGCTAATGTATTTTCAACATTGGCAGTAAAAATGGGGTAATCAAAATTCGTTATAGGTTAATAATCAGAAGTCGATAGTTATCAGAAAACCAATTGTTACTTTACTGTAATCAGAATATTTTTACCGATTAATTCCACGCAGATGAACTTTACTCTCCTTATTGTTATAATCTCACTCGCTTTTCTGTTCGATTTCATTAATGGTTTTCACGACGCTGCAAATTCCATTGCAACCATTGTTTCAACCAAAGTTCTGACACCGTTTCAGGCTGTTTTGTGGGCTGCATTTTTTAATTTTCTGGCCTATGCTATTTTCGAATTAAAGATTGCCGATACAATAGCTAAAGTTGTTGATACCAATGTCATTACCCTCCACGTAATTCTTGCCGGCATAATTGCTGCAATTTTATGGAATCTTCTCACATGGTACCTGGGTATACCTTCGAGTTCGTCGCATACACTTGTAGGTGGGTTTGCAGGAGCGGCCATTGCTCATGCAGGTTGGGGAGTGGTTCATTCGGAAAAAATCATTAAAATAGCTGCTTTTATTTTCCTTGCTCCGATTCTCGGAATGATTATTTCCTATTTTATTTCAGTGCTGTTACTGAACCTATTACGGAAAGGAAACCCTCATATTCTGGATAAATACTTTAAGCAACTTCAATTACTGTCATCTGCTTTATTCAGCCTGGGCCATGGTGGAAATGATGCGCAGAAAGTTATGGGTATAATCGCAGCAACTTTAATGGTATATTTTCATGGTGTAGATCCTTCTGCTATTCCTTCTTGGGCACATATCACACTAAATGATGCAGGGCAAATCCATGCCATTCCCCATTGGGTCGTATTCGGATGTTATGTTGCTATTGGTGCAGGAACACTGTCGGGCGGATGGAGAATTGTAAAAACTATGGGGACCAAAATAACCAAACTTACTCCTTTCGAAGGGGTAACGGCTGAAACTGCTGGAGCAATCCTTTTATTTGGAACAGATGCATTTGGCATCCCGGTAAGCACAACGCATACTATTACAGGTGCTATTATGGGCACCGGACTTACCAAACGGGTGACCGCAGTCCGCTGGGGTGTAACTATAAATCTCTTGTATGCCTGGATCCTGACCATTCCCGTATCGATGGTGATTGCGGCTTTGGTTTATTATGCTTTCAGATGGTATGGCTGGAACTAGGCTGAAAACGATATAATAACTTATTCATTTGCTTATTCAGGTTACCAAGCTATCTCTTACCAAAAATACCTGAACCTATCCGGACGATAGTGCTTCCCTGGTCAACAGCCAATAAGTAATCGTTGGTCATTCCCATTGATATCTCACAAAAATCAGGTTGTGCTTCAAAATACTTTGATTTCAATGAATTATAATTCCTGGTTAATCCGTTAAATTCCGATGATATCTGCTGAATATCATCTGTATATGTAGCAATTCCCATTATTCCTCTTATCGAAATATTTGATAATTGATAGAATTGATTGTCATCAAGCATACGGTTTGCCTCATCGAATGTAAAACCATATTTTTCTTCTTCACGGGCGATATGAAACTGTAGCAGGCATGGGATAATCCTGTTGCATTTTAATGCTTCTTTGTTAATCTCCCGTAATAACCTGAAACTATCAACACTTTGTATCAGACTAACATATGATGCAATATATTTGATTTTGTTTGTTTGCAAATGGCCGATAAGGTGCCATTCAATATCCCGGGGTAAAATCTTTTGTTTTTCATCAAGTTCCTGAACTCTGTTTTCGCCGAAAATCCTATGGCCCGAATCCTGATAAAGTTCCTCTATTACACTGGCCGGTTTGGTTTTGGACACAGCAACAATTTTAACGCTGGCCGGAACCAGTGATTTGATCTCATACAAATGATCTGCAGGTTTCATTGAAATATTTTTCAGAACCACAAACTTAGTTGAAATAACAAAACCGGCAATACGATATGCTATTAATATCGCCTGAAATGAAGATTCCTACTGAATTTTAAATATCTCATAGACTTGGGGCATATGAAATAGAAAAATAAATTTACCCTTTATTTTAGTTGCAATCGTATATCAGACTGGCAGTTAAGACTTTAAAATAAATACATTTTACGTACTAAAAAAAAGATTCTGTTTTTCAGAAAAAGATGTATTACATTTTATTAAATTCCGGATTAATATAAGGATAGTTATACACATAAATTGCGGTTCTAAAAAGAATAATTCTTTCCTTTAACAATCATTTTTGACCGCGTAATCAAACTAATACCTCGGTAGAAATATACAAACTACTGATTACTATCCATTTAAAGAAAACTACCCGATTTGGGGTGTATACAGAACAGAATGGAAAAATTAAAGAATATTATAGGAAGTAAAGCACACAGGCAAAAAAAACTCAGCCTGATTAAAATATTATATATCTATCCCATCGCATTCTTTCTGGTTGGTCTGTGTACGATAATTGCCTACTATTCCTGGCTACAGATCCATAAATACAACCAGCAGGTCGAAAAGTTAAAAACTGAGTTCCCCATTAAACAACGCAATGAATTAAAATCCAAAATTTTAGTACTTAAAGATTATATATACTGGGTTAAATCACATCCTGAGGAACACATAAAACAGCAATTAGTAAAAAGGATCAGCAGTACCGATAGTCTTTTAGTAAAATATTCCGATACAAATCATTTCAGCAAAGGATCTTTGCCCGTTGCTTTCGTTGATTCACTTGACAAATTAAATAAGTACTCAGTCAATAAAGTCGTCATTCTTAACAAGGATAATGAGGTTATTTTTCCGGTATCCCCTTTTGTAAATGAAAAAGCCGGCATAGCCTCCACTCTGTTTGGCAAACTGTATAAAATTGAAAATATTGATGAAGTTTATAATCTGATCCGAAAATCCTCTGTTAATAAATCATCTCAGGTAACTCATCTACTTATTAAAAGTTCATCAAAGTCAGATTACCAGATCGGAATTACATTCCAGACGGACCAGGGTAAATTGATATTGCAGGACCTGGTTTTAGATTCACTGTCGAAGGTTAAATACAGCAACGATGAATATGTAATCATCAATTCATATGAGGGTTTTGCCATGCTGGCAAAAGGAACACGACAGACACCACCAATTAACATCCTTAATTCCAAAGCGACCAACTGGAAAGATATTTTTGTAAAAGAACTCGAATTTTCTAAAACCAGCGAAGGTGGCTATTATACTTATTTCTGGCGTAATCAGCCTGAATTTGAGCGAGCCGAAAAAACGTCCTACTTTTCCGGAATTAATGATTGGAACTGGATTATTGGCACAGGTTTCTTTACCAGCGATATAAATCCGGTGATTAATGCAATGTATGCAGAATTATGGAGAGATATCCTCTTAAACCTGATCAGATTTTTTGTCTTCCTGGTAATACTGACTTTCGGAGCATATTTGACAATGCGCTACTATGCACAGAAAGCTAAATCGAATATCCTGACGTTTCTCCATTTCTTTAAAAGAGCTGCACAGGGCATGCAATTCATTGATTCGACCAAACTTGCTTTTTCGGAATTTGATACCCTGGCGCAGGCTGCAAACCATATGATTAATGAAAGAGAGAAGATGAAAGCAGTACTCTCGGCAGAAAAATCACGCCTGAGATATATGATCGATGCAATTCCGGATCTTATCTTCTTTAAAGATGTCGAAAGTAAGTTTCTGGGCTGTAATAAGGCATTTGAAAAATATATCAATAAAAAATCAGATGAAATTATAGGATTGTCTGAATTTGACTTGTTTCAAAAAAGAGAAGCTTCGGGATACCTGAAATCCGACAAGCTGATAATTCAAACTCTTGAGCCTGAAAGAAGTACTACATGGATTGAATATCCGAATGGCCAGAAATATCTTTATTATACTCTTAAAACTCCTTATTTCGATTCTGATAATAACTTTTTGGGAATTATAGGGATCAGCAGGGATATTACTGAGATGGAAGAAACCCGGCAGAGATTAATACTCGCAAAAGAAAAAGCAGAGGAATCCGACAGGCTTAAAACTGCTTTTCTGGCCAATATGAGCCACGAAATCAGGACTCCTATGAATGCGATTATCGGATTTTCCGATTTACTTGCAGAAGATGACCTGACCCCGGAAGATAAAGTTGATTTCATTTCAAAAATTAAAAACTCAGGCCGGTCATTAATGGCCCTGATAAATGACATCATCGATATTGCAAAAATTGAAGCGGGGCAACTTAAAGTATCGGAATCGTCAAGCGACATTGACCAGATTCTAATTGATTTACGTGGTACTTTCGAGGAGTTAAAAAATGTTTCAGGGAAAAAAGGTATCAGTCTGGATTTGATGTTGCCCGATAAGGAAAACCATATCAGATCAATGACGGACCCAATCAGGTTGCAGCAAATTCTAACTAATCTGCTGAGCAATGCACTTAAATTTACTGAATTTGGCACTATTGAATTTGGCTATACTCTTGAAAATGAAACATTATCATTTTTTGTAAAAGACAGTGGAATAGGCATACTTCGGAGCAAGCAAAAGCTCTTATTTCAACGCTTCAGCCAGTTAGATCCCAGTACCACCCGTAAATATGGCGGAACCGGTTTGGGACTGGCAATTTCAAAAAACCTGGTTGACCTGATGGGCGGGAACATAGGTATGGAATCGAATCCGGGAAAAGGTTCATCATTCCATTTTACAATTCCATACAAACCCGTTAAACTTCAGCCAGTTAAAAACATTATAACTGATCTGCAGAATATAAACTGGAGAGGAAAAACTATATTGATTGCAGAGGATATGATGCAGAATTATTTGCTTATGGAGGCTTTACTTAAACGAAGCGAAGTGAGATTGCTGCATGCAATAAATGGTCAGATTGCCATTGATACCGTGAAATCAGAACAAGATATCGACTTAATTTTAATGGACATACAATTACCTGTAAAAACCGGGTATGAGGCTTTAAAAGAAATACTGGAAATCAGGCCCGATATACCGGTATTGAGCTATACGGCTTTTGCCTTGCCACACGAAAGGGAAAAGAGTCTTACTGCAGGATTTGTTGATTTTATACCAAAACCTATCCGGACCGATTCCCTGATTCCTTTACTGGATAAATATCTTCAACACGAGGATTAATTCCTGATCGGAATTCAAATGCCCTAGGTGAGCAGATGCATCACCAGGCCACTGCGCAATTTAGGTTCAAACCATGTTGTTTTGGGAGGCATAATATTACCGGTATCAGCAATATCGATTAATTGTTTCATCGATACAGGAAAAAGAGCAAAAGCAGCTTTCATTTCTCCACTATCCACTCTCTTTTTAAGTTCGCCTAAACCACGGATACCCCCAACAAAATCAACCCGGGTGGAAGTGCGCAGGTCTTTAATATCCAGGATATTATCCAACACCAGGCTGGAGAGTATTGTAACGTCAAGTAGGCCGATAGGGTCATTGTCGTTAAACGTTCCTTCTTTTGCCGTTAACGAATACCATTCTCCTTCAAAGTACATTGCAAAATTGTGTAAGGAAGAAGGGGTATATAATTCATCGCCTTTACCTTCGACAATAAAAACTTTATTAAGTTCCTGCAAAAATTCCTTGCTACTGAAGTTATTCAAATCTTTTACCAGCCGATTATAATCGATAATCTTCAGTTGATTATCTGGAAAAAGTACCGACATAAAATAATTGTATTCCTCTTTTCCGGTATGGTTGGGATTATTCTTACGTTTTTCCTTGCCTACCAATGCCGCAGCTGCAGTACGATGATGGCCGTCAGCAACATACAGGCTTGGTATTTCCTGATCAAATATTTCAATAATTCTATTGATAGTAACCTTGTCGTCAATTGTCCAGAAATGATGACCAAATCCATCATCGGCTACAAAATCGTACATAGGTTTATTATGGGTAACAATTTTTGAAACAATTTCGTCAATACTTTTATTTGCAGGATAGGAAAAAAAAACGGGTTCGACATTGGCATTGGTAATCCGCACATGAATCATCCGGTCTTCTTCTTTGTCCTTTCGTGTTAATTCATGCTTTTTGATTTTGTTATTAAAATAATCTTCGATACTGGTACAACCAACAATTCCATATTGTGTGCGGCCATCCATGGTCTGGGCATAGATGTATAATTTTTCATCACTATCCTGAACCAGCCATTTTTTGTCAATAAAGGCGGAAAAGTTCTCAACCACTTTATTGTAAACTTCTTCTCCATGAACGTCAACATCTTTGGGCAGATCAATTTCAGCTTTCGTAACCCTGAGTAACGAATAAGGATTGTCTTTCGCTTCCTGCCGGGCTTCTTCAGAGTTTAACACATCATAAGGCCTTGATGCTAATTGCTTTACAATATTAACAGGTGGCCGTAAACCTTTAAATGCTTTAAGAATTGCCATGGGTTGTGATTTAATTTCAGGTGAGCTTTTTAACAAATTATCAGCACAACATTGTGTTGTGCATTTGTATGATAGAATTAAAAAAGAGAAAATCAATGATAAGC
This sequence comes from Bacteroidales bacterium, assembly GCA_038213495.1. Lineage (GTDB taxonomy): Bacteria > Bacteroidota > Bacteroidia > Bacteroidales > UBA4417 > UBA4417. The sequence goes on along the minus strand of JBBQSY010000004.1, from coordinate 40,200 downwards.
AGGATCATTGAACAATACCAGGATAGAAATGAATACGAAAAGTAAATTTATCAATCATCATCATTATCAACAATTCCGGCAGAACGCTGAAGAGAACCTATTAAAGCACCCAGCATTTTAGTCATTTCCATCAACTGGTTACGGGATTCGTCCAGATCTTCATTGGTAAAAAACTTCTGCTTTGAAGCCATCGAACTATGGACAACACATTCACGAACACTGCTTTTAGCCATTTTCAAATAATGGATAAACTGGGCCTTGTTACGCGCAGATCCTTCAGCAATATGAAGAGCTATAGCCTGCGCAGAATTATAAAAATGAGAAGCCAACGATATTGAGCCGGTTTCGGGGAATTTGTTCACCTTTGTATAGACCCAATCAATATAATCAAGAGCTTTGAGGTATATCCTTAAGTCCTCGAAACGAAAAAAAGTAGCAGTTTTGTCGAGTTCAGTTTCCATTAGTATGTGGTTTTTGGTTTTGAAAATATACTGGTACTAAGAATATACTTGCAACTTCAGAAATTTTCAGCTAATATACAACGATACAAACATAAAAACAAGAAAGTTGTTTGACAGTGCCAGTCTTTTTTACTTTAGTTCATTCATCAGGATTCAGATTATTAAATTAAAGATTCAAATCCGTTCGATAAGAACCTTTCCTCAAGGGCTTCAGCCAAGGATTATAATCCGGTACTGCTATTTATTTACCTGGTATTTTGTTACTCCATTGGTGAAAAAATCTACAATTTGCCTGGCAGCTGCTACTCCGGCATTGTTGTTGGCTTCGGAAGTCTGTGCGCCCATTTTCTTGGGTGTGAAGTAAAATCTGCCTGAATATTTTTCTGCAATCAGCACTTTACAATCAGGCTCAACATCCGAAATATATTTAAAATCATCTCTGCTGCCGAACATCTGAATTAATCCTTCTTCATCAACAACTTCTTTACGGGCCGTATTAATCAGAGTTGCGCCTTTTGGCATCAACGACAGCAAATCGTAATTTATTGATTTTTTTGTTTGGGCATTTGCCGGCATATGCAGCGAAACATACTGGCAGGTTTTATACAGATCCTGTACATTATCAAGATAGTTAATTCCTTCATCTTCAATAGTTTTCCTGTCAACAAAAGGATCGAATGCATAAATTTCCATTCCGAATCCATGTGCGATGGTTGCAACTGCTTTTCCTACAAAACCAAAAGCGTGTAATCCAAGCTTTTTCCCTTTAAGTTCAGTTCCTGACGATCCGTTGAAATTATTTCGGGCTGCATACACCATCATACCTACAGTAAGCTCAGCTACCGCATTTGAGTTCTGGCCCGGGGTATTCATGGCAACAATCCCTTTGGCAGTTGCAGCGACCAGATCAATGTTATCGTACCCCGCCCCTGCTCTTACAACTATCTTAAGGTTTTTTGTGGATTCAATCACCTCGCTGTCAATTATATCACTCCTGATAATTATTGCATGAGCATCAGCAGCTGCTTGCATTAGTTGTTCCTTTTGGGTATAATTTTCGAGCAGTGCCAGTTTAAACCCTGCTTCTTCAACAATTTTTCTTATCCCTTCCACTGCTGCTTTAGCAAATGGCTTATCAGTGGCTATCAGTATTTTTTTCATGTGATTTCGATTTGAAAATTAAAATGTTAATCCGGAAAGCTAGCTGTTTGTTTTTTCAAACTCATTCATGCAATTCACAAGAGCCTGCACGCTTTCAATCGGGAGGGCATTGTAAGTCGAAGCCCTGAAACCACCTACCGAACGGTGTCCTTTTATACCGATCATTCCCTGCGATTTGGCAAATTCCATAAAGGCATCTTCTTTGTCTTTATACTGCTCCTTCATCACAAAACAAATGTTCATCAGCGAGCGTGCATCAAGCGCTGCGGTCCCTTCAAATATTTTGCTGATATCGATGGCATCATAAAGAAGTTTGGCTTTTACAATATTCATTTCCTCCATTTTTTTCACGCCACCCATTTCCTTTACCCATTTGAGTGTTTCTTTTAAGGTGAAAATACTTAAGCAGGGAGGGGTATTAAACATGGATCCTTCCTTTATATGAATCCGGTAGTCGAGCATTGATGGAATAGCCCGCTCCACTTTGCCCAGAATATCCTCGCGGATAATAACAAAGGTAACACCGGCCGGGCCTGCATTTTTCTGTGCCCCGCCATAGATCATAGCATATTTTGATACATCTACAGGCCGGCTGAGTATATCACTCGACATATCGGCAATCATCGGTACAGGGCTGCTGTAATCTTCCCTGATTTCGGTGCCATAAATGGTGTTGTTTGTTGTAATGTGGAAATAATCGGCATCGGATGGGATTTCCCAGCCCGATGGAATGTAATTGAAGTTTTTATCAGCCGAAGATCCGATTACAGCAACTTCTCCGAATAATTTTGCTTCCTTAATTGCTTTTTTGGCCCACACTCCGGTTTCGAGGTAAGCGGCCTTTTTATTCATAAGGTTGAACGGGATCATGCAAAACTGTAAACTTGCTCCGCCTCCAAGAAAAAGGACCTGATACCCTTCGGGCACATCAAGCACTTCCTTAAATAAGGATACAGCTTCGTCCATTATTGCCTGGAACTCTTTACTCCGGTGAGAAATTTCAAGAATCGATAAACCGATACCATTCAGGTCGAGAATGGCCTTAGCTGTATTTTCAATTGCAACCCGGGGAAGAATTGATGGACCGGCATTAAAGTTATATTTTTTCATTTCGTAAAGGAATTATATTAATACATTGATTTGCTGAATTTTATAATTAACAATCAACTTTGTTCTGGACAAATGAGCATGATCATGAATTTATGCAAAATTATAAAATTATTACGGAGCAGGCAAAAAAAAATAAGAATTTAATTGTACTTTTTCTACATGAATTTAATCTTATATCTAAGGATTTAGCTATTTAAATATTATCAATTTCACGTAAGGATGTCAACAGGAATATTAATAATCTATCATCTAAATGAAATATGATGAAAGATACTAAATTCTATAAAGCTTTGGGATGCCATCTTATACAAGGAAGCTATTATACCGGAGGCTCAGTGTACCGTACAAAACTAAAAATGCCTCCACGACAGAGGCAAATGATTTTATCCCAGGCTTATTTTAATGCTTTCTCCCGGTTTACCACATCAATATCTTCAACCAGAACCCAGTAACCGTTTCTGAAAATAAATCCATCATAGATATCGCCAGCAGCCACGTAATATTTAGGCATTCCTTTCAGCGAAGGGTCCATGGGTATGAGCCGATCCATTACTATAAGCCAGGTTTCTTCTTTTTTGATCTTTTTCTTTTTTTTAACCATAATAGCCTGGTAATCATACCTGAGGAGCATATTGGCTTTTTCCGAATATTCTTTAACCACGCGCGATTTTATACCCTGATCCGTTTTAAAGACTGGCATGCCCAATACAATATTACCAGATGGATCCTGATAGATAATATCGATTATTTTACGGTTTGAAGTCGAAGTATACCCATCCCAGCCAAGTAGCGTATATGTTTTTTGTTCGCCTATTTTTGTGTCGATAATCTTATAATATATCGCACCATACCACGATTCATGCGTCAATTGCTTCGATTCAATATCAGCCGGATAGTCTTTAACTGATTTTAAAGGAGCAAGTTTAACAGAATCCTGTATGAATTGAACGAAACCAAAATACTTGTTTGTACCATCGGCCAGCGGCACGTTCCAGGTAAATATCCGTAGGTTCCCGTTTTCCGAAGCAATCCTTGTAATTCCATAGATCGAATCGAAAGTATAACCGGCTGTTTTCCCGGATTTAAGAACGGACTGAAACTTTTTGAAGAATATCTCATTTGCAATAAGCCTTGCCGAATCAGTTTTTTGTTTCCAGATGAGAGAACTTAAGCTGCTTAATGAATCCTGAAGCCCCGGATAAGAGCCAGCCGGTTGTGAATATGCACAATCAGTAATGAAAAAGAAAGTAAGTATTGAAGATAGAATTAAAAATTTCATCCTGAATTTCAACAAAAAAGTTAGATTAAATGACAAAAGTATAATTTTTACGGGTAATTTCGCCGTTGATTATTCTCTTATAACGTCAGATTTTCTAAAAAGTATGATTCAGCCTTCCTCACTTCATTCGCGAATTATGGCATTTGCCGGACTTGGGAAAGTCATGGGCTATGCAGCACGGAGTCTTGACCGACCTGATAAGGATTTTGTTGATCAGTATCCTGAATTACATGAATCGCTCAAGAGTGCCAGTCACTACAATCCCTGGTTCACCCAAGCCAACATTTCATATTCTTTAAATGCCTGGAGCGAAAAGTTAACAGCAGATGAAATCAGCTCATGGATTCAGGAATACGCTGTAAGTGAAGAAAACCACTCACCAAAAATAGTTGCGGTAATTATGGCCGGCAATATCCCGCTTGTTGGTTTCCACGATTTTTTCTGCACCTTAATGGCAGGACACAACTTTATAGGTAAACTTTCGACAGATGATAAAATACTGCTGCCGGCTCTTGCAGATGTTCTTTGCCGGATAGAGCCAGCATTTAAGGAGATGATCAGCTTTACCGATAGCACCCTTAAACATTTTGATGCAATAATTGCGACTGGAAGCAATAATACGGCCCGGTATTTTGAATACTATTTTTCGAAATACCCCCATATAATCCGTAAAAACAGAAATGGCGTAGCTGTTCTTAATGGTAATGAAACTGAAGAATCGCTCCGTATGCTTGGAAACGACATCTGCATGTATTACGGACTAGGTTGCCGCAATGTTTCCAAAGTTTTCATTCCTGAAGGTTTTGCTCCCGAAAAACTTTTCGTCGCGATCGAACCCTATAAAATGATCCTCAACGATCATTTCAAATACATGAATAATTACAGTTATCACCATTCAATTTATTTACTGATCACTACTCCGCACCTGGATAATGATGTATTTATTCTAACCGAATCCGAAAAATACTCCTCTCCTATTCCTGTGCTTTTCTACGAATTCTACAAAGATGCAGATGATTTACGTAAAAAGTTTCTGCTCGATGATGAACATATTCAATGCATTGCTACTGATGCATTTACAGGTAAAAAAACAGTACCCCTGGGTAGCACACAAAGTCCCGGATTAAAAGACTATGCGGATGGGATTGATACTATAAAGTTCCTTATCAATCTGTAAATACCGGGGCCAAAAAACAAGTCAACAAAATATTGTTAAATAAAAAGTCCCGAATATTTGTTTGTGAGGAAAAAATGTATAATTTTGCAGCCCTGAAATTTAAGCTGAAAGCATCATGAGAAAAGACATTCACCCTAAGGAATACCGCCTGGTAGTTTTTAAAGATATATCGAACGATTTTTCGTTTATCACACGTTCCACTGTTAGTACAAAAGAGAGTACTACATGGGAAGATGGTAAAGAATATCCGCTTGTAAAACTGGAAATCTCGAACACTTCGCATCCATTTTACACCGGAAAAATCAAATTGGTTGATACCACAGGTCGCGTTGACAAGTTCCGTCAGAAAATGGAAAAATCTGCACAAATGAAGTCGAAGACTCAGTAATGCCTGGTTTAACCATCAAAAATACTAGAGCTATCCGGTCCGGGTAGCTTTTTTTTTGCCTTTCGCTACAATTTAACTAAAGTTTGTCGCAAACCATTGTTGTATAAACTTATGCTTGTATCTTTATTGCCTGCATACAGCTATTATAAAACCAAATGAAAAATTTTATACTTTTCGATGATGACAGCCGCATTTCGCTGCGTCCGCTTACATTTTTCAGGCCGGTAAGCGCAATCCGGATTGGCATTTTGACTATTTATGAAAAGTGGGAGAAACATCTGAATTCAACGGTTTCCTTTCTCACTGAGGAATACCTGCAGGAGAAATTTCCTGTTATAGTTGGTCATGACAATGTTCTTATTAATGGATCGATATTACCCAGCCAGGATCTTATCACCGAGATCCTTTCCCTTGATGATGATACTTCATTAATGGCCGGAAATACTATTATAGCAATCCATCTTACAGCTGAAAACCTGAAGCATTTCAGGCAGGGAATTGCTCCTGATCTTAAAACCCGTGAAACAAAGTCCAGTTTCATAAAAATCAGCCAAACCTGGGAAATATTCGGAAACAACAAAAAAGCCATTACCGACGATTTTAGACTTTTAACCCATAACCGGAAATCGGCTGAAATATCACCTACCAATCAGGTTTCAGGAAACGATTTATTTGTTGAGGAAGGCGTATCCATTGAGTGTTCTTCGGTTAACACGCTAAAAGGTCCCGTTTATATAGGGAAGCATGCCGAAATAATGCCAGGCTGCCATATCGAAGGCCCGGTTGCATTGTGCGAACATTCCTTATTAAAAATGGGAACCCTTGTATACCAGGGTGTTACTTTGGGGCCATGGTGTAAAGTTGGTGGTGAAATCAGCAACAGTGTATTATTTGGCTATTCGAGCAAGGCCCATGATGGCTTTATGGGCGATTCGGTGATTGCCGAATGGTGCAACCTGGGTGCAGGAACCACGGTGAGCAACTTAAAAAATAATTATGAGCCTGTAAAACAATGGAGTTATGGGTCAAACAGGTTCGTAAGTACCGGGTTCCAATTTTGCGGTCTGGTGATGGGCGATCATTGTAAAACCGGAATAAGTTCTATGTTCAATTCGGGTACTACAACCGGAGTTTGTTCAAATATTTTCGGAGCCGGTTACCAACGTAATTTTATTCCATCTTTTATGTGGGGTGGTGTTTCTGGTTTCCGCGAACATAAACTCAGCGAAGCGATGGAAACCGCAAAAGCTGTTTATGCACGACGCAGCCTGCCTTTTGATACTATTGAAGAAATTATTTTTAAGTCTGTATTTGAGCTTACAAGCGGGAACAGGTTTTTATAAAAGAATAATTTTTGTAATTTATCAACCTGTTCGATGCAATGAGGGATTTATACAAGCCACTGATTACGCTGATTACACAGATAAGTATAAATGCCTGTGGTCTTTTTTTTGTTATGAATACTGCTAAAAGCAGTTCTAAATCTGCTCAAATCTGTAAAATCTGTGGCAAAACAGATTATTTAAGGGCTGAATAGTTACTTAATCTTAAATTAAATCATCGTGCAAACTTGTTTTATTTGGAGCATTTTTAAAGATTTTCTACAGTTGATCTGAGTTAAAATCAGGAAACAGTTTCAGGTAACCGAAATAAAATTAATCAAATTCCCGTTTATACAATCAAGGTTTGGCCTTAAATCAAACAGACCGTTTAAATGCCCGATCAGGTATTGTAGATTTATTTAATTTGAACTTACACAAAGCAGCATTGTTTTACTACTGGCATGGTTATTGAATAATTAACGATCAAAAATATTCCGGCAGCATGCATGCCAAACTGTCACAATTACTTTTATGGACAATAATATTAATATAGCCGATCTCCATCTTTCAAATGTACTTGAAGATGAAACTGAATTCATCCCATTGCTTTCGGCAGAAGATGAAGAATTAATTAATGCTGAAGATGTTCCACCGGTTCTGCCTATACTTCCCTTGCGTAACACAGTTTTATTCCCCGGCGTGGTTATACCAATCACTGTTGGCCGTGATAAATCCATCCGACTGATAAAGGAGTTCTATAAAGGGGAACGTATTATCGGGGTGGTTTCGCAGGTAGATGGTGATATTGAAGATCCCGGTTTTGAAGACCTGAACAAGATTGGCACTGTTGCTTATATCATTAAAATCCTTCAATTGCCTGATGGAAACACGACTGCCATTATACAAGGCAAAAAGCGTTTCGAACTTGGAGCCATGCTGCAATCGGAACCTTATTTTAAGGCCGAAGTGCATGCTGTTGATCAAAATGTTTTTGTTAAAAATAATGACAAACGTTTCGAAGCATTGATTGCATCCATCAAGGATCTGTCGATTCAAATTATAAATCAGTCTCCTAACCTCCCAAGTGAAGCCGCTTTTGCAATAAAAAACATTGAAAGCCCGGTTTTCCTGGTCAATTTTGTAGCTTCGAACCTGAATGTTGAAATCAATGAAAAGCAAAATTTGTTAGGTATTCTTGACCTCGAAGAGCGTGCCAACAGGGTTCTGGGTTTGCTTACCAAGGAGTTACAGATGCTTGATCTGAAAAACCAGATTCAGAATAAGGTGAAGGTGGATATGGACAAACAACAGCGCGATTATTTGTTGAATCAGCAGTTGAAACAGATACAGGAAGAGCTTGGCAACAATCCTAACGATCAACAAATCAATGAAATAAAGGCAAAAGCATATTCCAGAAAATGGCCTGAAGTTGCTTTTAAAGTATTTGAAAAAGAAATTGCAAAGCTTCAACGCATGAACCCTATGGCCATGGAGTTCGGTATGCAGGTTAACTATCTCGAAGTAATGGTTGATCTGCCCTGGGATACTTTTACAGCAGATAATTTTGATTTGCACCGGGCACAGAAGGTCCTCGACAAAGACCATTATGGTATGGAGAAAGTTAAAGAACGAATTATAGAGTACTTAGCCGTTCTAAAACTCAAGGGTGACATGAAATCACCAATTTTATGCCTTGTAGGCCCTCCGGGAGTTGGCAAAACCTCACTCGGCAAATCGATTGCCCGGGCAATAGGGCGGAATTATATCCGTATGTCACTGGGCGGTTTGCACGATGAAGCTGAAATACGCGGACATCGCCGCACCTATATCGGTGCAATGCCCGGCCGTATTGTACAGAGTATCCGCAAGGCAAAATCATCTAATCCCGTCTTTGTGCTGGATGAAATCGACAAAGTTTCGGGTATGACAGTGAACGGCGACCCTTCGGCAGCTTTGCTCGAAGTACTTGATCCCGAACAGAACAGTTCATTTTACGACAATTTCCTCGAAGTAGAATACGATTTATCCAAAGTAATGTTTATTGCTACCGCTAACTCGCTTAATTCAGTTCATCCGGCCTTGCGCGACAGGATGGAGGTCATTGATCTGAGCGGTTACCTTATTGAAGAAAAGATAGAAATTGCTCGCAGGCACCTTGTCCCAAAACAATTGAAAGAACACGGCGTTGACAAAAAGAAGATAACCTTTAGCAAGCCTGTTCTTCAGTCAATTATCGAGAATTTCACAAGGGAATCAGGTGTACGTTTACTTGAAAAAACGATTGCCAAAGTAATACGCAACCGCGCACGTTACATAGCAATGGATGAGGAAATTTCTTCTGATCTTACAACTACTGACCTGGAGAAAATACTTGGGCCGGCGCCATTCAATAACGAAAAAAGTTACTCGGGAAAAACGCCTGGGGTAGCTACAGGCCTTGCCTGGACAGCTGTAGGTGGCGAAATTCTTTTTGTTGAAGTAAGCCTGAGCCCCGGAAAAGGCAATCTGGCAGTAACCGGAAACCTGGGTGATGTGATGAAAGAATCAGCATCGCTGGCCTACGAATACCTCAAATCGCATGCAAACCTGTTGAAACTCGAGAATGAAGTATTCGAAAAATGGAATGTGCATATACATGTTCCCGAAGGCGCCACACCCAAGGATGGTCCTTCGGCAGGCATCACCATGTTTACAGCACTTGCTTCCGCATTCACGAAACAACCCGTGAATGAAAAACTAGCCATGTCAGGCGAGATTACCCTCAGGGGGCGCATTCTGCCGGTGGGTGGCGTGAAAGAAAAGATACTTGCTGCCAAGAGGGCTAAGATTACCGATATTATATTGTCAGAGGAAAATAAACGGGATATTATGGAAATAAAACCCGCATATATTAAAGGACTAACATTTCATTACCTGAGAGATATGATTGATGTTCTTGACCTGGCGCTGATAAAGAAAAATTAAAGTCGTTGCTCAACAAAAGAAAACCGGAGAAATACCGGTTTTTTTTTGCTCTGTCGTCATGGTTTACAAAATTCGTCATCCTGGTAATGTCAATAACAGTGGAAAACACTCAATTGCTGGCTCAAATATTCGATTTTGGCATAAATCAAATTGTGATCGAACTAATTTAATGATTCAACATCTCGTGTATCAGCTAAACCCGTAATTTTGAAGATTCATTAATCCGTTCTGATGAAGCTTTTATCGTTGTACTTTCTCTCACTCATATCAGCACTGCTGCTCTCAGCTTGTAAATCAGGGCGTTTTGAAAATGACGGAAGAACAGTATTCCGGTATAATGAGTCGGCAGGAATTACATCTCTTGATCCTGCCTTTGCACGGGACCAGGCCAACATCTGGGCCACGAATCAATTATTTAACGGTTTGGTGCAACTGGATGATAATTTGAAAGTTAAACCTTGCATTGCTCGAAGCTGGGAAATATCGCCGGATGGCATGGAATATACCTTTCACTTAAGGGGCGATGTATTTTTTATTCCTGATGCAGCTTTCGGGGGAAACAAAGGAAGAAAAGTTGTAGCTGATGATTTCATCTATAGTTTCAATCGTTTACTGAATCCCGGACTTGCATCGCCGGGTGCCTGGGTGCTCGAAAAAGCCGGAAATCCAAATAAAGAGAATCCGTTTAAAGCTCCTGACGACAGCACACTGATTATCAGTCTTAAAGCTGCATTTCCTCCGTTCCTTGGACTATTAAGCATGCAATATTGTTCGGTTGTACCCCGGGAAGTGGTTGAAAAATATGGTGCTGATTTCAGGCGTCATCCGGTCGGAACCGGTCCTTTTCGGCTGGGCATGTGGAAAGAAGGCGTAAAACTGGTAATGCTTAAAAATGATCATTATTTTGAAAAAGGTGAGGATGGTCCTCTGCCCTATCTTGATGCTGTCGCAGTTACATTTATTGTAGATAAACAATCAGCTTTCCTCGAATTTATAAAAGGCAATCTTGATTTTATTTCGGGGATTGATGTGAGCTATAAGGATGAACTGTTGACCGGTAGCGGGGAATTGCGTCCGAAATATTCCAACCTGATCAACTTAACCAAACAACCTTACCTGAACACCGAATATCTCGGCATTTTAATTGATACCAGTTTTTCAGCCGCAGCCGTAAGCCCGCTTAAAAACAAACTCATCAGGCAGGCTGTCAATTATGGATTCGACCGGGTAAAGATGATGCGCTATCTCCGGAATAATATCGGGAGAGCCGGAACTGCAGGTTTTGTCCCGGCAGGCATACCCTGGTTCGATCAGAGCAGGATCGGCGGATATCATTATGATCCAGCCAAAGCAATTCAATTGCTTGGCAAAGCTGGTTTCCCGGGCGGAAAAGGCCTTCCTTCAATAACCCTTACAACAAACGCTTCCTACCTTGACCTATGTAAATTTATTCAAAGTCAGCTGGGTGAAATTGGTATTGACCTGAAAATTGACGTTACTCCTCCGGCAACCTTACGGGAAATGATTGCACAGTCGAAAGCGAATTTCTTCAGAGGCTCCTGGATAGCTGACTACCCGGATGCCGAAAATTATCTTTCTTTGTTTTATTCTCCTAATTTTTGCCCGGCCGGACCGAACTACACACATTTTAGCTCACCTGAATTTGATCAATTATATGTAAAAAGCAACACCGAAACGAATGACTCTATCAGGGGGACAATCTATATGCGAATGGACAAACTGTTGATGGAACAAGCTCCGGTGGTTGTGCTTTACTATGATGAAGTGCTGCGATTCAGCCGGAAGAATATTTCCGGCTTAAGTTCAAACCCGTTAAATCTCCTTAATCTGAAACAAGTAAAGAAAACAAAATGACGTATAAAGATTTAAATAAAATTGAACCTCAGGATATCCAACAGAATCCTTTTACCCTCATCGATAATGATTGGTTTCTGCTCACAGCGGGAAACAAGGATGCCTTTAATACCATGACCGCAAGTTGGGGCGGGATGGGTATACTGTGGAACAAGCCCGTCGTATTTTGTTTCGTCAGGCCGCAGCGTTATACCTATAAATTTATGGAGTCGAATGAGTTTTTTACCATGAGCTTTTTTGATGAGATTTATCGTGATGCGTTAAATTTATGTGGAAAAGTATCAGGACGTCAGACAGATAAAATGAAGGCGACGGGACTCAAACCAATAGAATCACCAAAGGGATCTGTCTTTTTCGAGCAGGCAAAACTTATGATTGAATGCCGTAAACTGTACTTTTCGGATATAATTCCTGAAAATTTCATGGTCGAAAGAATTAATGCCAATTACCCCAAAAAGGACTTTCACAGGATGTATATCGGTGAAATTATATCCTGCTATGATAATTACAGGTAGGCTTACGGAAACCATAGTTTAAATTTCGGCTACCTTATTTTTTTTTGTGAATCAGCTTTTTACAAATAAATAGCGCTTGAGATAAAAAAATAAGTATTTTAGCACGTTACAAGCAATAGTAGCCGTATTGTCGGTACTATCCGGGTCAATAAATGAATTTCATTGAAACTATTCAAAAATATACGCGAAAAATTTGCTAAGTCGTTTCTGCTTAAGCAAATAAATGAAATGGACAGGCAGCAGAAACAGATTAATCTGCTTAATGCCAAAACGGTAGCATTGCTGTATTATCTTCCCGATGAAGCTATATACAGGGATATGGAAACTATTTTGAGCCGACTCACTAAGATGAATCTCAAAGTAAAAGTGGTATGTTATACTGATTTGAAAACTGTACCTCATTTTTTCATACCGAAAATCTCGCAGGATATCATTACAGTCAAAGATGTTAATCTGCTGTACCAACCGCAAAAGGCTTTTGTAAAAGAATTTATAGATACTGAGTACGACATTTTGATAGACCTGAGTTTAAACGACCATTTGCCTTTGCTTTATTGCGCCGCTTTGTCAAAGGCCGGACTGAAAGTCGGCAGGTTCCAGGAAGATCATCAATTGTATTATGACCTGATGATACATGCTGTGCCGGACGAAACCCTTGATTCATTTGCCGCCCAGGTAATTCATTATTTAAGCAGAATAAATAACTAACATTATGAGCATTAAATTCAGAGGCACAGGAGTAGCCATGATTACTCCGTTTCATAAACAAGGTACGATCGATTTTACTGCACTCGAGCGCCTTATTGAACATTTGATAGCCGGAGGAGTGAATTACCTTGTGGTACAGGGCACAACTGCCGAAACTGCTACATTAAGCAGGGATGAGAAACATGCGCTCGCTGAATTTGTTGTTGAGATCACAAATAAGAGGGTACCCCTTGTATTAGGTATGGGAGGCAATAACACCCAGGATGTGATAAATAATATCCGGATGCATTCGCTCGAAGGGTATGATGCAATCCTTTCGGTAACACCTTACTATATCAAACCGCAGCAACGCGGTATCTATCTGCATTATAAAAACATCGCCACGGTAAGTCCGCTTCCTATAATTATGTACAATGTTCCGGGCCGCACTGCCGTGAATATGAAACCCGAAATCACCCTGCAACTGGCAAATGATTTTGATAATATTATCGGTATTAAAGAAGCTTCAGGAAACATTGAGCAAATTATGGATATTATCCGGAATAAGCCCAAAGACTTCCTTGTAATATCAGGCGATGACCTGCTCACCTTGCCACTGCTGGGCATGGGTGCCGACGGAGTGATTTCCGTTATCGGCAACGCCTATCCGAAGATGTTTTCCGAAATGGTAGCTCTCGGCTTGAAAGGCGAAATGAAGAAAGCCCGCGAAATCCATTATAAATTATCGGATTTCATACGATCTGTTTTTGCAGATGGCAATCCGTCAGGCATCAAGGCAGCTTTGGAAATTAAAGAAATAATATCCAATAACCTGCGTTTGCCATTGGTAAAGATCGAAAAAGCACATTTCAACCAGTTGGCAGCTATCATGGCTGAACTTGAGCCGACTCTTCAGAAATAAACACAAGCCCTGAATGCATGAAAAAATTATTACTTCTTATTTCTTTAATTTCTGCATTCAGAATTTGTTCAGCACAGTCCGAATTAAAGCAAAAAAGCCAGGCACAGCAGGAACTTTTCCGGCGGGGAGAAGTTTACTTTAGCTTTCAATTAAATGACCCCGGTCAAATCGTATCCCTCTCTAAAACAATTTCCATTAGTTCCATAGAGGGCAATACCGTTTTTGCGTATGCCAACCAAAATGAATTTTCTGAATTTACGAAGCAGGTAACAGATTACAGGGTTCTCACAGCACCCTCTGAACTCAACACGGTTCAGATGACCAATGATCCCAGACAGGTTCTCACCTGGAATTATTATCCAACCTATTCGGCATACGAAAACCTGATGCAACAATTTGCATCCGACCACCCTGATATTTGTAAACTCATCACAATTACAACACTCGCTAGCGGTCGAAAGATTCTTGCCTTACGTATTTCAGATAACCCCGGTGTTGAGGAAAACGAGCCTGAGTTCCTGTATTCATCAACGATGCATGGCGATGAAGTTACCGGCTACATCTTGATGCTTCATCTTGCTGATTATATATTAAATGGTTACGGTACAGATAAGAGGATAACAAAACTTGTCAATAATTTTGATGTTGTAATCTGTCCCCTGGCCAATCCCGACGGCACTTACAAAGGTGGAAACAATAACGTAAACGGAGCAACCCGATCTAATGCCAACAATATAGACCTGAATCGGAACTATCCTGATCCCGCTGCCGGATTACATCCTGATGGCAATGCATGGCAGTCTGAAACAGTGGCATTTATGGATTTTGCAAAGCAGAATACTTTTACCATGGGAGCTAATTTTCACGGGGGCGCCGAAGTGGTAAACTATCCCTGGGATACATGGTCGAGGCTTACAGCAGATAATGCCTGGTGGTATTATACCAGTCGTGCATATGCCGATACTGTACATGCTAATTCGCCTGCAGGTTATATGACTTATCTGAATAACGGGATCACCGACGGATATGCCTGGTACACGGTTACCGGCGGAAGACAGGATTATATGAGCTACTACCGCTATTGCCGCGAAGTCACTATTGAGTTATCGAATACCAAGATATTGCCTGAAAATCAACTGCTTGCATACTGGAATTACAATTACCGCTCCCTCCTTAATTATATCGAACAGGCAGGGTATGGCCTGCACGGACTTGTGACCGACTCGCTGACAGGTGAACCTTTGTATGCAAAAGTATATATTTCGGGTTTTGATAAAGACAGTTCCCATGTGTACACAGATGCGCAGGTTGGAGATTACCACCGGCTGCTTAAAAGCGATAATTATACAGTAACATATTCTGCGAATGGTCATCTTCCTAAATCATTTGCCGTTCAGGTAGCTGATAAACAAACTACTGTGCTGAATGTGCGACTGAACACTGGTACCTTGGGTACAGGTTTCAAAAAACAATCAGAAATTTCGGTTTATCCCAATCCGGCTATAAACGAACAGGTAACTGTTAAATCAGATGACCTGATTCAAAAAATCATAGTTAAAGATATAACAGGCAGGGTAGTGACTACCTTAACTCCATTGACAAGTCAAACAAGTGTTGATTGTAACTGGCCTTCAGGCAATTATTTTTTTCAGATTGAAGTTAAAGGCAGTATCCTGAATAAAAAAATCCAGGTGATCCGGAATAAATGATTTCAGGGATATCGTAACATGTTTTTGTATCATTTAAATGCCCTTACTTTTGGATTATTTTTTCGATATTCCAACCGGAACTATAACTTTAAAACTAAAATTTCGGCCCATATTGAAAACCCCGTTTCTGCCGGTAAAATTATTTTCAGGCGCATATTTCAGCCTGCTTAAGTGGCTCTGGTACGAAACATCGAGTAAATTATCAGCGCTCGCATACAAGGAAAATAATGTTTTATTGCCTTTTATTATATCTGCTCCTATACCAGCATTCAGAAGAGTATAACCCGGAGTCGCTGTTTCTGTGGCATTTGCAGAATAAAACCTGTTCTGCCTGAAGTAGTATTCCAGCCCGAATTTTATAAATGCATTTGCCAGGTGCTTACCCAGGTGGCCGGATATCGCTTTTATTTCGGATGATAGTTTTGCAGGTGGTGTCAGTGGAAGGTATTTTGACGAATCCGGCTGATTTTTCAACACTGAATTAACATATGAAAATGAATTCTCGAAATGGAGCCAGTCCAGAGGGTGAGGATGGATATCAATAGTAAGTTCTCCACCGTTGAGAATGGCATTTCCCGAGGTAAATTTAAAAACACTGTATCCGTCACGAATGGAATCACCACCCGAAATACTTTCAGCTTTATGCAGATATATATAGTTCTGTATATTGTTGGAAAACAGATCCAATCCTGCTGAGATATGTTCAGAATTAAATCCCAAAGCATAATCCAGCTGAAGGCTATTTTCAGGTTTCAAGGCCGGATCGCCCGATTCGTATCTCAGCGTGCCTTCATGTACCCCGTTAGAGCCAATTTCTCCGATATTCGGAGCGCGGTAACCACGGGAAATATTCACTTTAGTGAAAAGTTTTTCCGAAAACTGGTAAGTCGCGCCCAGGCTTCCCGAAAAACCGGAATACGTTGCATTAAATGCTGCAAACCTGTGAATTGAGTTATCGAGAGGATTTTCGGTAGGAATACCATTTGCATCCAGAAAAAGATCTTCACCTTTTTCAAACCGCAAATCATAACGTAAGCCACCGCTGATTTCAAATTTATCGTATGATTTACGGGCAATGGCAAATATTCCAGCATCAAAGAGCTTGTATGCCGGCACCAGGAATTCGGTCCCTTTATTCCGTGAGTTCTGCTGCATTCCATTCACCCCAAAGGAAATATTTAATCCATTATAATCAGGGAGTATTAAGCGAAGATCATAATTGATGGTATTCAGATAAAAGTACAAGCCATACTGATCGGGTGATAAAATATCCCCAAACTCTTTCCGCCGGTTCTGTTGCCAACCCAGGGTAGCCTTCAGGGTGGAATTGCCCATAATAAAACTATTATTTATAACAGCTTTATAATGACTTATTTCCTGGTACGGAATAGTAGCATTATAGGACAGGAAATCATTATTTGTTGCCGGAACATAACCGGCTTCATTACTACCTAGAATAACCGGCTTTATGAAACGGCCTGAAATACTGTCGCGCTCACCCTCAACAATACCAGGTTTCATGTTATACATGCTAAGATGAAGATGTGAGTATCCCCAGGATTTATTTATCCCGATAATTGCAGTACCGGAATTTTCTTTGTAACCGGAATTGAAGACGTACCTGTCGTAATTGTTCTGATAAGCATGTGCCAATTTATTACTGAAACGTATATCCCAGATAAAACCCTTTTTATTTCCTGCAACATTGACTGAGGCTCCAAATAAACCGTTATTAGTCTGGTATTCGGATACTATTTTTCCTTCAATTAAGCCTTCAGGCAAAGTCGGTTGGGCAATAAAATTAATAACTCCTGCCATGGCATCAGATCCATAGGATAAACTGGCCGGACCTTTTAATATTTCAACCTTACTCACCGAAAATTCATCTATTTCAATGCCATGCTCATCGCCCCACTGCTGTCCTTCCTGCCTGATACCGTCGATCAGGGTAATAATCCGGTTATAACCAAGACCGCGGATTACCGGTTTTGAAATTCCCGGCCCTGTGGATATCTGCGTTATACCTGGTTGTTTTGCAATGGCATCAATTATATTTGATGAAGTTCCCTGAAGCAGTTGGAGAGCAGGGATGATTGATATGGGAGTCGGTGTGCGGTTTCTTTCGGCAGCCTTCGACATACCGGTTACAACTACTTCGTTAAGCTCTGTTACTGATACTTCCATTTCAAAATCCCTGTTTGATGTCAGGCTCAAATCAATTGTCTCGGCTATGAGCTTATAACCGATAAAAGTAACCTGAACCAATACCCTGGTTTTAGGTAGATTATCCAGTTTATAAGTTCCGTCAGCTGCTGAGATTGTACCGATTTTTAAATCAGGGAGATAAACGGCAACTCCGGGTAATGATTCACCTGTTTTACTATCAATTATTTTTCCTGATAAACTGGCTTTTTCAATTATTAAATTGTCGGATTTTGCTATCGTGCTGATTGATAGCAATATTATTATAGTGATGAAAATTATTTTTTTCAATGTAATCTGATTTAATACAATTTACAAAACATGATTGAAAGCAATTTCAACCTTGAGAATCAAAACAGTAAAAAATCAGGAAACGGGAGGAGCTCGTAAACGAGAAAAATCAAAAACCTTTATAGAGGTCTGACAGCTTGTGTTATCGAAAAAAATGAAGTTACAGGATACAGGGGAGACTGTAAAAAAAACAGCAGGGATTTCGTCAGAAGAATAAAACGCATAAACACAAACCAGGCATTTTTCGGAATACTGATGAACATTTTTCTCTGCGTCAGCCTCGAAAGTGTGATCAGAATAGGTGTGTCCATAAATGCGATGAACATCATGCAAAAGGTTAGGCAGTAAATAAAACATAACAGCCGCTACAGCTATTATTGATTTATGTTTAACCATCCCCGAAAAAATTGCAGACCCATTCATAAATTAAGTACCAAATTTACCTTGCAAAATTATTGTAAAGTAAACATCGTAGCCCGGGTAATGTTCGACGCATTATCAAAAAGAAAATCAAATGGCACTGTAAAGCACGCTCCTTTACTTAACAATCAGTTTGCGTGTAATAATCTGGTCATCGGCTGCACATTTTACAAAATAGATTCCTGGCTCGATGGCTTTGCTTCTGATATCAATGGAAAATATATTATTTCCGGGCGTAACTTCCGATTGCTGGCTGTAAACCTGCTTCCCGATGTTATTAAACAGGGAAATCACTGTTAAACCACTTCCGTTGCCTTTGAAAGCTATTTTCAATACATCTACAACAGGGTTTGGATAAACGGTAATATTTTCAATTAATCCTTCGGATGAAGCCACGGAAGTTGAAATCTGTGAATTTTTACCAGTCATATTTTCGTTTCCAACACGGGAGTATTGGGCAGAGGCGGCAAAAACAGATGTTACAATGGCAAAGAGTAAAAATATTTTTTTCATAGTTTCTACTTTAATTAAACATGTTCAAAAAGTGAGCCAAATAAGAAAAAGGCTTTTCCTTATTAATTAATATTAACATTTAAGAAAAGTAATAGGCATACAAGCATTTTTTTTAAAAATAACTCACTTTGTGCACAAGTCAATTAAAATCAATCCCTGAACCGGATATAATCGGTAATAAGTTGTATTTCTGATGAATCTATCCCATTGGTAAAAAGATATTTCTTATCAAAATCAAGTGTTTCGGTAAACTGAGCCAGGTTTATTCCGCCGGAAGCAAGAGCAGCCATGTAACTTTCCATCGCTTTAGGTTTGCTTCCCAGGCATAATTCAACATGGCCGGCATTGATCAGGTCATTTGCTGTTGAACCTTCGGCGATAATACGCTGAAAGTAGTTTTGGGCCAGATCCAGTTTGCCAAGCACAAAACAACACCAGGCAATCGGACGCAGCACTTTCTTATTTTCCGGCGCAAGAATCTCAACTTTAAAATAGTGCTCCAGGGCCGTATCGAACCGGTGAAGATCGAGGTAGCAATTACCGAGCATAGTTTGTATATATGCATCTTCAGGATCGAGGGATGCTGCCTCGAGGCTCCACTTTAATGCAGCCTTGTTGTCGCCCAGTTTCCTGTAACAGAATATTATCTTTTTCAAACTCCAAAGGCGGTTGGTATCAAATAATTCAGCCTTTTTATAATTTTCGAGGGCGGCAGTGTAATTTCCCATCATCTGGTAGCAATAGGCTAATTTTTCGAATACTGCCTGGTCAGGATCTGGTTTTGTGGCCAGAACCAGAAACATTGCGGAAGCCTCCGGATAATGCATCTTTATAAAAAGAAATTCAGCGGCATTGCGGAGAATAAGTTTATCGTCAGAAAGATTTTTCACCAGCCAGTTATCGGAAATATCCCAGGGCAGGCTGAATATATCGCGAAAGTCGGCCCGGAAAGGATGCAATTTAAAAAACCTGTACATATCCTGGATATACTGCGTAAAAATGAATGTATCCTTTCCCGGCTTATTAAGCAGCCCGTCCTCATTTGTTATTTCACGCAAGCTTTCCGCTTCCATATTGAACAGGCTTATAATATTACGCCCTTGTTCATCAGGCAAATGCTTTATGTTGAAACAGAAGGAATATTTATCGGAATTACACATATAAAAGGAATCTTCGAGGGCAGCGAGGTAATCCCATTTCCCCTGAATCTCATCACCTATTGAATTCTGAGCTGTATCATTTTCCTTATAAAACGGTCGGAACCAGTTGGATATCTCCCTGAAAAAATCGAAATTCTTAAGCATAGCAAATGTGCCCATAAACAAATCAAGACCCTCCATTTGCATTTCCGACATCTTTTCAATCTTATTCAGCAAATCGGGACTATCCTCAAAAATCTGCTCCCAGTCGGGGTTTTTATCTTCAATAATGTCATTAGTGATGATATTATCAATGTCGAGTTTTTCACGGATCTTGGATTCGAATTTCTGAACATCAGGCAGAATTTCTTCACGGAACTTTCGGGTGATATTTTCCGTTTCAAGTGCCTTCAGGATTTGAATGAGAAAATTATTCAGATCGGTCACAAAAGTCTCGTCAGCCGAATATTTCAAAAACTGTTCGTGTAAGGTGGGATAAAGCTCAAGCCTTTTATTGTAAATGAATACTGCTGTAATAAGCCCGGAGAAGGCACGTTGCCACACCTGCGGCTGACGGTCGTTATAAAATTCGCAAAGAACCGTGAACTTCTCTTTATCAAAACAGTTGATCAGGCTCAGCGTAATAGCACTTACAGCCAGGGATTTTTCGTACCATGGCAGCGAAACCGATTCGCGTATGGCTTTTATGAGCAAAAGGTCTGTTTCGGTGTACTTATCCGTGAGCCACATCAACTGGAACAGTTTTGGCGAAATGGACGGAAGAGTTTCACCATCCGCTTTATGCGTGGATAAATCAGTATCACTTAGCAGTTTGGCAAATTCCAGTTCGAACGAATAATTATCTATCCTCCTTGTTGCTTCTTCCTTTGCGATCTCTTTCTCTGTTTCAATACGCGATTTTAGCTGGTAAATATGCATACCGGTCTGGGCAAATGCGTGTTGGCGGACTTTATCAGACAATTCGAGCAGGGATACTTTAAGTTTTTCAAAAATCGTATCCCGCTGAGGATCAGGAACTCCCCTGAAATTATATTCAAGGAGCATGCGATATGTCTGATTAAGATCTTCGTACTGTAAGGTAAAATCAGCAACATGCATTCCTTCCATCAGAACCCTGAGTTGATTCAACGCTTCCTTTAGGCGGTTAGCATACACAAGGTTGCATAAGTTGGAAAAAGTACTCTCTATTTCAGTTAATGGAATTGCCATAAGAATTACTTTAATGAAGGAATAATAAATGTAATTCAATCATTCCGGCTGGTACAGCATAAACGGGAAAACATCATATTCCTTCTTTGCTTTCTACAAAAAGCAATCCAAGCTTGCAAATTATTTCAACAATTCCAGAAATTCAGCTTCGGATAGAACAGGAATTCCATGCTTTGCTGCTTTCTGCCTCTTTTCTGGCCCCATGTTTTCGCCTGCCACAACAAAATCCGTTTTCGACGTCACGCTACATGACAATTTGGCACCATGCATGGCTACCATTTCCTCCAGTTCCTTGCGCCGCCTCGAAGATCCGAATGATCCGGAAACAACAATGCTTTTTCCCGACAGGCTCGAAGAAATAAGTTCGGGTTGCTTATCGGCAATCATATTCAGCCCTGCAGCTTTAAGTTTTTCAATTAAAACCAGGCGCTCGGGATTACGAAAAAATGAATGTATGCTGGCAGCAACTTTTTCACCAATATTCTCGGCCATCTGCAATTCATCAAGGCTGGCGGCAATTATAGCATCAATGTTTTTAAAATGTATTGCCAGTTTACGGGCAACCGTTTCGCCAACATACCTGATACCTAAAGCAAAAAGCACCCTTTCGAATGGAGCCGATTTCGAAGCGTTGATCCCGTTTATAATATTTTCAGCCGTTTTCTCTTTAAAACTCAGCTTTTTATCTTTTGCACCTTCAGTTCCTTTAATTACTTTTTCAAGACCTAAAATTGAATCGTACGTCAGGCTATATAAATCAGCCGGATCACTAACTAACTGATTATCATAAAGCATTTCTATCTTTCCTTCGCCAAGACTATCAATGTTCATGGCTTTGCGGTGAATAAAATGCTCCAGTTTTCCTTTTATCTGTGGCGGGCAGTGGTCCTCGTTCGGGCAAAAGTTCCCGGCTTCACCTTCCTCGCGTTCAAGTTTTGTTCCACATTCAGGGCAAGTCTCAATAAACACAACCTGTTCAGAAAATAAATCGCGCCTGCTTAAATCAACACCAATAATTTTTGGAATAATCTCTCCTCCCTTTTCCGCAAAAACATAATCGCCGATACGCACATCCAGTTTGGCAATAATATCCGCATTATGCAGGCTGGCTCTTTTCACAACAGTACCAGCTAATTGCACAGGTTTCAGGTTTGCAACCGGGGTAACAACGCCTGTACGCCCCACCTGGTAATCGATTGATACAAGCTGAGTGGTTACCTGTTCGGCTTTGTATTTATAGGCAATTGCCCAGCGAGGCGATTTGGCAGTAAAACCTAATGCCTGCTGCTGTTCAAGCGAATTCACCTTAATTACGATTCCATCAATATCAAAAGTGAGTTTATCGCGTTCGCGGCCCATTTTTTTTATGAAATCGATTACCTCATCCATAGATTGGCAGAGCGCAGTTTTATCAGAGATTTTGAAACCCCAGGCTGCCAATGTCTGCAAACTTTGCCGGTGCGTGAGGAAAGTAAGGGATTCGCCTAAAGCGTAATACATATATCCATCGAGCGGGCGGCGTGCAACTTCAGCCGAATCCTGAAGTTTGAGGCTACCGGCAGCCGCATTCCGCGGATTGGCAAACGGATTTTCACCGATCTCAATGCGTTCAAGATTCATCTTGTCAAATCCAGGCCTGGGAAGAATGATTTCTCCCCTCACTTCGAATGTGTCAGGAAAACCAGTACCAACAAGTCGTAATGGAATGCTTCGGATGGTTTTAATGTTGGTGGTAACATCGTCGCCACGTTCTCCATCACCGCGCGTAAGGGCACGTGTTAATAAACCATTTTCATAGGTCAGACTAATGGAAAGGCCGTCGAATTTAAGTTCGCAGATGTATTCATATTTTCCGTCAATCAGCTTTCGGACACGCTCGTCGAATTCGCGGAGTTCACTTTCCGAATAGGTATTCGAAAGCGAAAGCATGGGATAGGTATGCTTTGCGGAAGTAAATTCAGAAGTTATTGTGCCACCAACACGTTGCGTTGGAGAATCAGGCTGAACAAACTCCGGAAATTCCTTTTCGAGGGCTGCCAGCTTTTCGAGTTGCATATCAAATTCAAAATCCGATATCACTGTCTCAGCCAACACATAATACCTGTAATTGTGGTCATTAAGTTCTTTAACAAGTTGATTTATTTGCTGTTGTGTTTCCTGGCTACTCATTTTTCAGAAGTTCTCTTAATTTTATCTATTTAAAACTGTTGCAATTGGTCCGGTTCAAACTAACTGACTTTAATAGAACATGATTAACAAGGGTAATATCCGGTTTGTTGAATTTGGATGAAAATAATCGCTGTTAACATTTTCTGGTTGAAAGTTCCTTTATTTTATTTCAGGATCAGGTATATTACAAAATGTAAAAATAAGAAATCAGGGCTTTGTTTGATGGGTTTGCGGATAAAATTCCGGATAATTCCACTTCGAAATGCCTGCATATTGATTTTCTGTAAGCACATATGAGTATAGTGTTCAAAATTGGTTTATAAAATTTGAATTATCTTTTCTACTTTCGCAGCAAAATAACAAAGCAAAAACCATTTTAATGAAAAAGCAGATTATAACATTTTCGTTACTGATAGCTGTAACATCAGTACTTTTTGCCCAGCAAAGCGTAGCTCCAAACAGATACACACCTGAATTATTATGGAAACTCGGCCGGGTAAGCGACGTGCAGGTTTCGCCTGACAATAAAACCATTTTGTATGGCGTAAGCTGGTACAACCTGGACGAAAATAAAGGAAACCGCGACTTGTATTCACTTCCCGTTAGCGGCGGCAAGGCTGTAAAAATTACTTCTTTTAAAGGTAGCGAAGGCAATGGAATATATCGCCCGGATGGCAAGAAAATTGCATTCCTGTCGGCTGAATCAGGTTCAATGCAGATTTGGGAGGCAAATCCGGATGGCTCCGCTCCTACCCGGCTTAGCAATACCAATGGCGATATTACCGGTTTCAGCTATTCACCGGATATGAAGCATATACTTTATACACAGCGTGTTAAACTTGATAAAACGGCTAACGATATGTATCCTGACCTTCCAAAAGCCAATGCCCGCATTGAGGATGATCTGATGTACCGTCATTGGGACAGTTGGTCCGATTTCAGCTACAGCCATATTTTTATCGCGTCTTACACCGACGGAAAAATTGAACGCAGCAAAGATATTATGGAAAATCAGCGTTTCGAATCGCCTATGGCGCCCTGGGGAGGAATGGAGCAAATGAACTGGAGTCCGAAAAGTGATAAAATCGCTTATACATGCAAAAAACTCACGGGACTCGAATATTCGTTAAGCACCAATTCCGAAATTTATGTTTATGATATAAAAAAAGGCATTGAAACAAATGTATCAAACGGCATAGCCGGCTATGATCAGGATCCTGTTTTCTCGCCGGATGGTAGCAAATTGGTTTGGAGAAGCATGGCACGAAACGGCTTCGAAGCAGATAAAGACCGAATTATGATTTATGATTTTGCTACCGCTAAATACAGCGACTTTTCTGAAAAATTTGACCAGGGCGCAAATAATTTTACATGGTCGGCCGATGGGAAAACAATTTACTTCCTAAGCTCAATTCATGGAACGGTTCAAATCTATTCAATTATATTGGCTACCAAAGAAATAAAGCAGATTAGCCAGGGACAGTGGGATTATTTATCCATTTGCCTCGCGGGTAAAGATTTTATTACTTCGAAACAATCGATGACTGATCCGACTGAAATATTCAAAATCGATGCTGCCGGAAAAGAAACCCAGCTATCTTTTACCAATAAAGAAATTCTGAAGGATGTTACATCAGCCAAAGTGGAAGAGCGCTGGATGACTACCACCGATAATAAAAAGATGCTTGTCTGGGTAATTTATCCTCCTGATTTTAACCCGGCGAAGAAATATCCAACCCTGTTGTTCTGCGAAGGTGGGCCGCAGAGTATGGTAAGCCAGTTTTTCTCCTACCGATGGAATTTCCAGATGATGGCAGCCAATGATTATATTGTTATTGCCCCGAATCGCAGGGGATTACCAGGATTCGGCCAGGAGTGGAACGATCAGATCAGCGGCGATTACGGCGGACAAAACATGAAGGATTACCTTACAGCCGTTGATGAAATGGCTAAGGAACCCTTTGTTGATAAAGACAGAATGGGTGCAGTAGGTGCCAGTTACGGAGGATTTTCAGTGCTTTGGCTGGCAGGGCATCACGAAAAACGTTTCAAAGTTTTTATTTCACATTGCGGCATGTTTAACCTTGATGATCAATATCTTACAACAGAAGAAATGTGGTTTGTGAACTGGGATCTGGGCGGACCTTATTGGGAAAAAGGAAATCCTAAAGTTGACCATTCGTATGCAAATTCTCCCCATAAGTTTGTTGACAAATGGGATACGCCCATCATGATTATTGAAGGCGAAAATGATTTCCGGATTCCATATACACAAGGATTGGCGGCATACAATGCAGCCAAACTCCTTGGTATTCCGGCCAGGTATCTGCATTTTCCTGAAGAAAGTCATTGGGTATTGCGGCCACAAAACAGTGTGCTATGGCAAAGGGAATTCTTCCGCTGGCTTGATGAGTATCTGAAAAAGTAAGCGAATAGTACCGGAATTCTTTCCGGCTGAGGTAACCAGCTATCTGCAGATATTTGCCAGGTAGCTGGTTATTTCATTTATTTGTGAAGGCTCGTACCAGGTATACTCATCAGTCCGGTTAAACCAGGTAAGCTGCCGCTTGGCATACCTTCGTGTATTGGTTTTTATATTCATGATTGCCTGGTGAAGCGTAATTTTCGAATCCATAAAATCGAATATTTCTTTATAACCAACTGTATTAAGTGCATTGAGATGGCGGAAAGGGAGCAGGCTTTTTACCTCATCAACCAGGCCATTTTCAATCATTTGATCCACACGCATCCCGATCCGGCTAAAAAGTTCGGGGCGTAGAAGGTTTAATCCTATTTTAATGATTTGAAAATCACGTGGTTTCAATTTATTTGAGCGTTGTTCCGAAAACTTTTTTCCCGTGGTGTGGCATACTTCGAGAGCCCGAAGCAGGCGATTCGGGTTGTTTATGTCAACCGTTTCAAAATACTCCGGATCCTTTTGTAATAACATTTCCTGCAATCTGGTTATGCCTTCGTCGAGGTAAATGCCTTTAAGATAGTTCCGGAGTTCGGGTGCGGGATCAGGAAAGTCATCTATTCCTTTGCAAACGGCATCAATATATAGGCCTGAGCCTCCGACCAAAAATACAACATCATGTTTAGTAAAGAGGCCTTTCAACAAATTCAGTGCCTCATTTTCGAATTTTGAGACATTATAATAATGATGAACCGATAATTGCCCCACAAAATGGTGCTTAATTTTATTAAGCTGATTTTCATCAGGCTTTGCAGTACCAATAGACATTTCCCTGTAAAACTGCCGTGAATCGGCAGAAATAATCTCGCTGTTCCACGCTTTCGCGAGTTCAATGGCAACACCAGTCTTACCCACTGCAGTAGGCCCGGCAATCACAACAAGGTATTTTCCGGAATTTATCAACGGAGTATGCAATCAGACAAGTTTATGGAATTAACAGGAAATACAACGCGAATAACGCCTACCACTCAGGTTCCGTAGTGTAGTTTTCATCAATTTCTTCTTCGAGATCGCCGCTTTCAATCATTTTATTCAATTCGCCAAGCATAGCGTCCTCGTCCGGATCGTCCAGAAATGAGAGGAAATTTGGTGCAGTTGACGGAGCCAGAGTTCCTTCCTTTTTCACACACAACGGATACGTTTTTTTAGGGTCTCCGTCAACAATTTTCATTAATTCAATAAAAAATGTAACCGGATTCAGGAAATTATATTCGAACAATATACGTTGGTGTGGATCCTCAATCACTTCCCGTATTTTCACTTCCGCCATAATCATTACAGGAATCGGAACTTTTATAGGCTTCCTGTCATCATCGTCTACATCAGTATCGGGAATCTTTAATCCCATGTCGATCAATGTGACTTCACGCTGCTTGTTCCATTGCGGATCACAGATAAAAAATGAGGCAAGTTCTTTGCCTTCAATGTCGACCGATTGAAGGATGCTATCATGAAAATCTTTAAAGGTCTGCCCAGGCTTAATTTCAATGTCGCGCAGAAAATCATCCTGTTCTTCATACAAAAGCCTGAAACGATATACTTGCATAGTAATTGGTATTGTAGTTTTGATAGCGTAAAGGTATGAATTTATTTATGAATTTGCTTATCAGCAAACGAAGATTTTGCCCCTCTCAGATAAGAGGCTGTTCTACAATTGTTAACCCCATTTTTAATCCTTCCTGCAGCATCAACTGGCAGGCTTCCTCATAATTATTTTGAATTGAACCTTCAAGAATGGCTTCCCTGATGACTGATTTTATGATGCCAACCTGACGGCAAGGTTCAAGTCCGAATACTTCCATAATTTGCTCACCCGAAACCGGAGGCTGCCAGTTACGCAGATTATCTTTTGCTTCTATTTCTTTTAACTTGTGCCTGACGAGCTCAAAATTAGCCAAATAACGTTTTACTTTCGCCTGGTTCTTCGAGGTAATGTCGGCTTCACAGAGTGTCATTAAATCATCGATATCATCGCCGGCATCCATCAGCAGCCGGCGTATTGCAGAGTCGGTTACCACATCTTCGGCCAGCACAATCGGCCTTAAATGAAGCTGTACCATTTTCTGCACGTATTTCATTTTCTCATTAAGCGGCAAACGTAAATGACTGAATACCGAAGGTATCATTTTCATTCCTTTAAACTCATGTCCGTGAAAGGTCCATCCTGTTTGTGGATCGAACCGGCGTGTCACCGGCTTTGCAATGTCGTGTAGCAGTGCAGACCACCGTAACCATAGATTGTCCGTGTTGGGTGCTATCCTGTCGAGTACCTCCAGCGTATGCTTAAAATTATCCTTATGTCCTTTCCCGTCAACAAATTCAGCACCTTTGAGTGCTGTAAAAACAGGTAAAATCAGTTCGAGTAAACCCGTTTCGTCCAACAGGTAAAAACCAACGGAAGGTTTCTCCGTCATTACTATCTTATTCAGTTCATCACTGATGCGTTCCATCGAAATGATACTGATACGCGACGCATTTCGTGTAATTGCATCGAGCGTTTCGGGCAAAATACGGAAATTAAGCTGGGTTGCAAAGCGTATGGCGCGCATCATGCGAAGCGGATCGTCGGCGAATGTTACATCCGGATCAAGCGGAGTCCGGATAAGTTTTTGATTCAGATCATCAACGCCGTTGAACGGGTCAATCAGTTTTCCATAATCAGCTTTTTGCAGACTTATTGCCATGGCGTTTATGGTAAAATCGCGCCGGTTCTGATCATCCTCGATACTCCCGGGCGATACATCCGGGTTGCGTGAATCTGCACTGTAGGATTCTTTTCTGGCACCGACAAATTCAACCTGTAAATCGTGGTACATAAACATGGCGGTACCATACGTTTTAAAAACACTGACTTTCTTAATGCCAAGAATCTCTGCTGCCTTCTGGGCAAGCAATATTCCATTCCCTGTAGTTACTATATCTACATCCTTACAAGTACGGCCCATCAGGGAATCACGAACAAAACCTCCTATCACAAATGCCTCCGTTTCCAACTGCATGGCAGAATCGGAAATCACTTTCAACAGCTTTCCGGTAATACCCTTACTCAATAATTCGAATTCCATACCTTAGGTTACAATTTTGACCTGCAAAGTTAAGAAAATAAAAAAAAGGAGAGTGCCCAAAGATAGACTCTGCAAATCGCGTCTACTCAGACTTGCAGTATAAATCACAAAAAAGTGTTTTAGGATGGAATTTAAGGACCCAGAGGTTCTATGGAAGAAGTCTATATCAAACCCTTTCGATGGCCATTGCAATACCTTGTCCAACCCCGATACACATGGTACATAGGGCCTTGTTGAGTTTATTACGTTGAAGCTGATGAACGGCCGTTGTTATAAGGCGGGCACCACTCATCCCCAGCGGATGACCCAGTGCAATTGCTCCCCCCTGCGGATTCAGTCGCGGATCGTTGTCGGCAATTTTCAGCATCCTGGTACATGCAAGCGATTGGGCTGCAAAGGCCTCATTAAGTTCAATAATATCAAACTGATCGAGTGTAAGCCCTGTTAAAGCCAATAATTTATTGGTTGCCGGCACAGGCCCTATGCCCATAATCCGTGGTGGCACGCCTGCACTTTGCATACCCAAAATCCTTGCCAGTGGCTTCAGATTGTATGCTTTTACAGCAGCTTCGGAAGCAATGATAAGAGCGGCTGCACCATCATTTACACCTGAAGCATTGCCTGCAGTTACTGTGCCTCCGGGCCTCGAAATAACTTTTAATGTCGCGAGCTTTTCGGGTGCAGATAAACGGGGATGTTCATCGCGCTCAAACCTGACTGACTCGGATTTGGAAAGTTGAACATCAACAGGCAAAATTTCCTTGTCAAACCATCCGTTCTCCTGAGCTTGTTTTGCTTTTAACTGGCTCCGGTATGCGAACAAGTCCTGGTCTTCGCGACTGATTTTATACTCTTCTGCCAGGTTTTCAGCAGTTTCGATCATTGAATCAGCCCCGTAAAGCTGCTGGAGTTTCCTGTTTATAAAGCGCCATCCAATAGTTGTATCATATATTTCAGCCTGGCGGGCAAAAGGCTCAGTCGCTTTTGCCATAACGAAAGGAGCTCTCGACATGCTTTCGACGCCTCCTGCAAATACCAGTTGCAATTCACCGCTTTTTATCGCTCTTGCGGCTGCACCAACAGCTTCCATTCCGGAACCGCACAAGCGGTTCACAGTCATTCCTGAAACCGAGTCTGGCAAACCTGCCAGCAGTAAAGCCATTCTGGCTACATTCCGGTTATCTTCGCCTGCCTGGTTGGCACATCCAAGAATTACATCATCAATATCTGCAGCCCTGATCCCCGGATTGCGTTCAAGTAAAGCCCGGATCGGTTTGGCAGCCAGGTCATCGGTTCGTACCGAAGACAAAGTTCCCGCATACCTGCCGATGGGAGTACGTATAGCGTCGCAAATAAAAACTTCATTCATAAATCAATTTTAATGATTAAGATATGGTTTAATAACCCTGAAACTTTTCAGCATGGCCTCGCTAAGTATATCAACCTCTTTTTGAGTAATTACTGTAGATACAACACTCGAACACGAGTTGATCATAATTACACCTTCTTCGTACATAGAATCGAGGAAACGATTCATTATACTCTTAACTCCGGCGTCTTCGTAGCAATCGCGATAAGTAACCGGCGGAGTTTCCCTGAAATGCACCTTGAACATGGATCCTTTTCCTGTTATACTTAGAGGAATTCCGGCCAGTTTGCCTGCTTCATAAATCTGACTGATAGCTGTTTGTGAAACCTGGTTTATTTTTTTCACAGCTTCACGATCGAACATTTC
Organism: Bacteroidales bacterium; assembly: GCA_038213495.1. Classification (GTDB taxonomy): domain Bacteria; phylum Bacteroidota; class Bacteroidia; order Bacteroidales; family UBA4417; genus UBA4417. The sequence continues at coordinate 9,390 of JBBQSY010000004.1, read as the reverse complement.
CATTGCAACCTTACCGGCAATCATCGAAACCGGGTTTGCCGAGAACGTACCGGAAAGTGCAAATCTGAAATCGCTGCCTCCTGGATCCAGAATATTCATGATATCCTGCCTTCCGGCAAAAGCACCTACAGGGAATCCTCCTCCTATAATTTTACCTAATGAAGTAAGATCAGGTTTAACCTTATAACTCGATTGTGCTCCTTCATACCCAACCCTGAAACAGATAACCTCATCGAAACACAACAAGGCATTGTTTTCCCGGGTCCAGTTATAAACCGCTTCAACAAACTCTTCACTTGCCTGAACCATTCCGATGCGGTGAGGGACCGGATCGATGAGTACGCAGGCAATTTCACCGGCATGCTCATTAAGTATGTTTATGGTTCGCTCAACGTCGTTGTATGGATAAATTACTACATTATCAAGAACAGCCTGAGGAGTTCCTTTTACATGAGGAACACTATTGGGATGGTCGATATTACCCCATGTGGCAGGGCTTGAGCTCTGGCTCACTTCGGCCGTATCGAAACTGCCGTGATATCCTCCTTCGGCTTTTGCAATCTTAGATTTACCGGTAAAAGCCCTCGCGGTTTTGATCATTGCCATAACAGCTTCGGTACCTGAATTCACGAAACGTATTTTATCAAATCCGGGAACTCTGTCGCACAAAAGCCGGGCATGCTCAATTTCCACTTCAGTGCCCAGGGTATAAGCAGTACCCTTCCTGATTTGTTCACATACGGCTTCAACAATTTTAGGATGTGCATGGCCATGGATAAGCGAAGCAATATTATTTGCAAAATCAACGCGTTTTACCCCATGAATATCCGTAACATAAGCTCCGGAAGCTTCGGAAACATAATAAGGATGTGGTTTACGAAAAATGACATTGCGACTTATTCCACCTGGTAAAACCTCGCATGCCATCGCATGTAGCTGCTCCTCGTTCTTTTCTTTTCCTTCCGGAAATTTTGTATACGACATAATTTTTGAGTAGAATTTGTTTAATATAAATGCAATTCAGCTTCAGTACATGCTTTGAGGAAATCTAAGTCGATACCGGGAGCCATTTCACGTACAAATAAGCCTTCAGGTTTAACGTCAATAATAGCATAATCGGTATAAATAAAACTCACAACGCTTTTACCTGTTAACGGATAAGTACATGCCTTTACGATTTTGGGTTCTCCGTTTTTAGTTGTATGCTGAGTAAAGATAACAATGGTTTTTACTCCCTGTACCAGGTCCATAGCACCTCCAACGGCAGGAATAGCATTCGCTTCCCCGGTGGACCAGTTAGCCAGATCACCCGTTTCGGAAACCTGAAAAGCTCCAAGCACACAAATATCTATATGTCCGCCGCGCACCATGGCAAAGCTGTCGGCATGATGAAAAAAACTGGCTCCTTTTATTGCTGTTACCGGTTTCTTACCTGCATTAATAAGCTCATCGTCTTCCATTTCTTTCGACGGCGACGGCCCTACGCCCAGCAATCCATTTTCAGTGTGAAAAATAACTTCAGTGTCAACCGGAATAAAATTGGCAACCAGTTCAGGTAACCCGATACCCAGGTTTACATACGAACCATCCGGAATATCTGAAGCTATTTTCTGAGCTATCTGTTCTTTATTCCAGCCTTTTACTTCTGTTATACCCATGGATACCTCCTGTTCTCACGTATCAGTTGATTCTCGCTTATTGGTTCTTCTATCAGAACAACCTTGTTTACAAATATGCCGGGGGTGATCACAATTTCAGGATCAATTTCCCCCAATTCCACAAGCTGGCTTGTTTGAACAATTGTTGTCCGCGCAGCCATACACATTACCGGACCAAAATTACGGGCAGTTTTGTAATAAAGCAGGTTTCCATACCTGTCAGCCACTTTGCATTTTACCAATGCGAAATCAGCCTTAATGCCATATTCCATCACGAAGGATTTCCCATCGAAAGCCCTGACTTCTTTATTCTCAGCAAGGGGGGTATTAACAGAAGTGGGTGTGTAAAAAGCCGGAATACCAGCACCACCAGCCCTGATACGTTCTGCCAGGGTGCCCTGTGGAACCAGTTCGAGCTCGATTTCCCTTTTGCGGAAAAGTTCCGGGAAAACAATAGAATTGGCTGTGCGTGGGAAAGAACAAACCATTTTTTTTACCTGCCTGTTTTCTATGAGCGCTGCAAGGCCGATATGACCGTTACCTGTATTATTGCTGATGACGGTTAAGTCCTTCGCACCGTGATCGATCAAAGCGTGTATGAGTTCAATAGGGCTTCCGGCTTCACCAAACCCGCCTATGAGTATGGACGATCCATCAGAGATACCGGCAACTGCTTCACGGGCAGAATTAACTATTTTATTTATCATCTGTACAGTAACTTGCTGCTATTTAATGCGGGTCGATTCAATGGAGGAATGCAATTTGTTTTCGATTTCATCCAATTCATCTTCGTAGAAGTATTTTTCAGTTCCAAATGGAACCAGGTTTGCAATAGTATTCTGGGTTTCGTCGTATTTCGCCAGGTATACTTTGTCCATCCATTCCATATTACGGGATTCATTGAACTTCAATGCAAACAATTTTTCCCCGTTAAGCTCAACTTCACCCAACATCGAAATTTTACCCGCCGAAGAAGTCATGGTAATATACCTCGACGGTCTGTTAATTGATGCCAGGGAGCGGTACACTTTACTGAAAACTTTGTTTATCTGGGCAAGCGGTTGTGTGAAATAATGGTGTTCACCCGTTGGGCGGGCACAATACATGGAGTGAAATCCAATACCTAACATGGCAAACAGGTTGCCAAGGTCAATCCAGTTTTGTGCCGAACGGTCAATGTCAACCTGCCCGTTATCATAAGTAAAAAGACTTATGTGATTCATGATGGGACTCTGACTTTTTAAAGTTACCCCATGGGCTTTCAGCCTGCGTGTGGCTGCTATTGTACTTGGATTCATAAGTTCGCGCGGGGTCGAAAAATGCGACATAAACACCAGTTGAATGCCATTTTCGTTCAATTTCCTGAATAAACCAAGCATACGGTCATATGAAGGCAAAAGAACCATTTCAGGATTGAAAGTAAGAACACGTGTACCAATACGGATGGTTTTAATATGCGAAAGTTCAGGATCTTCAATAATAGGCACTATGTACTCTTCGAACCGTTCAGCTTTCAGATATCCTGCATCACCACCCGTTATCAGTACATCACTAATCTCTTTGTGTTTTTTGAGGTATTCGTGAACCTGGTTAATATCTTTCTGAATGAACATATCCTCATCGCCGCGAACCTGTGCATGACGGAAACAATAGTTGCAAAAAGCAAAACAGTTCTGAGTCTGGGAATCAAAAATCAATTGGCATTGAGGATATTTGTGCTGGCTTCCTTCCAGGATTTCCGTCTCCCCTTTTGAATTGATAAATGTTGGCTTATTAAGTTGCTGCTTCCCGTCGTGCGGATTAGTCTCTATCATATAATCCCTGACAATTCTTTCCTTTTCTTCAACTGAAGTTGCCGAAAGATACGCTTTTGCAACATCGGGGCGTACCATTCCTGGTTGTGGAAATACCAACTGAAAAACCGAATCCTTTTGGAAATCAGCCCATTTGATTGTATTCAATACATGTTTTGTAGCCATGAACCTGTATATATGAATAAAAAGTTCACGTTCCTCGTAATGCCCGATATGAATCCCGTTTGCGTCGAGAATAGCTGTGATTTCTCTGAAACCATCAATTCCGACATATTGTTTTTTGTCGTTGAAATGGAATTCTTCCTTTTCCTTTAATCCCGAATGCTGAGGGAATGTTTTATGCAGCCTGCCTAAAACACCAGTAGGCAGAAGATTTTCGTTGCGTATTATCTCTTTGGTTTCATCGGTGTAATGGAACCGGCTCATTAACCCTTCCACATCTGTTAGTTCAAAATTAACTCCGGGTTGTGTGGTGGCCGTACTACTGTTACTCATTTCTATTATTATTTAAAGGTGAAAATCTATTCCTGATTTTTCTTTATCACTTTAAGGAACTCAGCTCTGCAATTCCTGAAAATTCCGGAAAATACATGAATTTTCCATATTTGAACCTGTAAAACAAGTAGTTAAAATATTTATAAATCTTTTGAATTATAAAATCACCAACTACAAATCACAAAGGTCCGTCCCTTGTTTCAAGCGGTGAAAGTAAACATATAGTTGGAAATAGGATATAGAAAGTTCAGATTTTTTTTACCGTTTTATGAACTTAGCAAAGTCGGTTTTGAGGTGTCTTTATATTGATTAAACTACGATTTCAGCTCTTCTTTGCTTGACCACAGTATGTTGGGAGCAAAAAAAAGCATCCAGAAAATGGTTCAGATAAGTAAGTCAGGTTATGCCGTCCACGGCAGCCCAATAAGTAAAAGCCTGACTTATTTCCTTCCTGACACAGTAATTCCGGCAGCAGCGTAATAAAACAGTAATCCGGGAATTATAAAAGGTAATCCATACATCAATGCCATTGTTATTTCACTGATACCTCCCAGGATCATAAGGTAAATGACCATAATCGCTCCCCCGGCTATCATAACCAGGCTCCCTTTTAAGGGTTTTGGTACTGCCCAGATAAAACCAGCAACAGATAAAATCATCATAAGCATGATGGGAATAACCCTGAATTTGCCTTCTATAAGATCAGCGCCTCCTTCCGCAATCAGAAAAAACAGAAAAAAAGCAGAGGCCTGGAAACCAAGTATTAAAGCAATATAACGAAGTATTTTTTTAAAGCGCATGTAACAGGATTATAACGAATTATTTTGATTGACCACTGTACTCGGTTTTTACATTCAGGTAACCCGGGTAGGTAATCGGGAAACCATTTACAGTAATTGTAGGTTTCATCTGTACCGTAAAGCGGGTAGGTGTATTGCCGGTTCCTGCCAGGTTCATGCCAAAGTTGAGAATAGCATCAGCACTTTTACCAGACAATGCTTTTTGCAGGTCAACATGCATTTGCATGGGAATAACTGCTATTCCGTTATTGGCCGGTATTGTAATTTGCTTATCCAGAATTCCGCGGGTCATTTCAATGTCATCAATTAAAAGAATCCAGTCAATACGTGTCATTCCCGCAGTTGCTGTATTCGGGTTTTTTGCTTCTATATTCAATGTAAAATCCAGCGGGAATTGCTGGGATGCTACTGCTGAAGCAAGTTTAGCTGCATCAAACATAGTGAGGTCCGACATTTTTTTTACATTCTGTACATTTATTCCGGCCAGATTCAATTGCTGAACCGACTCGAGCCTGAATTCACATTTGGTGAGATTGCTTACCTGCGTTACCTGGTTAAGCACATCGCAGGAAGTAAGAAAAGCAACAAAACCTGCAAGGACAATAAATACTTTTTTGTTCGACATAATTCCGGATATATAATTAAGGTGTAGCTTGCTTTGATCAAAAACCATTCCAGAAGGCTTATTTAGAATAGCTTCAAATTACATAACAAGTAGATGAACTGAAAAAAAAATACCGACATTTGAGCAATTAAATACTTATATAACAGAATGGCCAAAATTGTCTCATACTCCGAAGCCGCCTCAATAGGCATGCATGGTATGGTGCTTATTGCCCGCGCCGGGGAAACTATTAATGTTCAAAAAATAGCCGACATAACAGGTTCATCGCGTCATCATGTTGCAAAGGTCATGCAACGGCTTGTTAAAGAGGGATTTCTGTTGTCGAACCGTGGGCCATCAGGCGGATTTAAACTGAATGCACTACCTGATCAGATTACATTATTACAAATTTACGAAGCAATTGAAGGCCAGGTTAAAGTAATAAGTTGTCCGCACGAAAAACAGGTTTGTCCATTTGAGAAATGTATCATGGGAACTGTTGTTTCAGAAATGACACATCTTTTCCGCAATCATTTGTCAACCAATACGCTTTCCGACCTTATGGAGTAGCAAAGCTCCCACCCTTTTCGGCACTGCAAACCCTTTCATTTTTTTTATCATTTCTCCCGAAAACAGAAATAATTTGTATATTTGCGCATTCAAATACTTTAATTCCGATATACGATGAGCCGATTGGTACATATTTCTGAAGCAGCCTCCCTGGCTATTCACAGTCTGGCTCTGATAGCATCTTCCAAGGCAAGGCTTAATGCCAAAAAAATTGCCGAAATACTTCATGTTTCGCAGAACCACCTGGCAAAAATATTGCAGGTACTCGCTAAAAATGAATACCTGGATTCGAACCGCGGACCAGGCGGTGGCTTTGTACTAAAGAAAAAAGCCGAAGAAGTCAGTATGCTGGAGGTTTACCAGTTAATTGAAGGGAATGTTGATTGCCAGTTCTGCGGTATTACCGAAAACCTTTGCCCCTTTATCTCCTGTATTTTTGGAGGAAAACCTGACAAACTGACCAACGAATTTGTTGAATATTTAACCACAACTAAAATATCAGACCTGAAAACAAAAGACAATACATATGCTTAGAAAAATCATCCAGATTGATGAAGAAAAATGTAACGGTTGCGGTTTATGCATCCCGAATTGCCACGAAGGAGCACTTCAGATAATTGATGGCAAAGCGCGACTGATCAGCGACTTATTTTGTGATGGATTAGGCGCCTGTCTGGGTCATTGCCCCGAAGGAGCCATCGAAATTATCGAACGTGAAGCAGAGCCCTACAACGAAACCATAGTAATGGAAACCATTGTTAAACAAGGACGGAACACCATCCTGGCACATCTTGAACATTTGCGCGATCATAACGAACACGAATTCCTCAAAGAAGCAATATCCTATATTAAAAAGAACCAGATTGATCTTAGTCCTGGAGCCGAAATAAAGTCGGCAGCAACCTCAACCGTAATTTTCCAGAATATGAAAGAAGCATTAAATCACACAAAGCCTGAACAGGAAAGTGCCTGTGGTTGCGGCAGTTCCAAAACCATTGATTTTAGAATTGACATGGACAAAGTGAATGCATCTGCCGTAGGAGCAACTATGGCAATAGCGGATTCTTCAGCCCCTGCCCCGTCCGAATTACGCCAGTGGCCTGTTCAACTTCACCTGGTTAATCCAATGGCTTCCTATTTTCAGGGTGCTGATGTGGTATTGGCTGCAGATTGTGTGGCATTTGCCATGGGCGATTTTCATGAGCGTTTACTCAAAAACAAATCGCTTGCCATAGCCTGCCCAAAACTTGATACCAATAAGGAAGTGTATATCGAAAAGCTTTCAACCATGATTTCTGACGCCAAAATAAATACACTTACTGTTCCCATTATGGAAGTTCCATGCTGCGGCGGTTTGATTCAGATGGCAAGAACGGCGGTTCAACAGTCAGGCCGGAATATTCCCATAAAAAAAATAGTGGTTGGAATAAAAGGCGAGATATTGCATGAAGAATGGGTGTAGAAAAAGGTCAGATCAATGATAAACATGAATGGAATATAGTTAAAATATGAATCAGAATGTTGATTTCATCATGCTTTAGAATTTCTTTCATTAATTTACGATTAACCATTTTCTATCAAACAACTACCTGATTTCGATCATAAATAATTATCAAAACAATGGAAAACGAAAAAACAGAACACGGAACTCCTTTTGTATTTGCCAATTCAATAAGTTATCAAACGGATGGAATAGTGAGCAAACGCATTATCCAGAAAGAAAAAGGGAACATTACCTTATTCGCATTTGATGCCGGTCAGAAGCTCAGTGAGCATACAGCGCCTTTTGACGCCCTGGTACAAGTAATGGAAGGGAATGCAGAAGTGATAATCGGAGGTAAGCCCAACCAGCTCGCAGCGGGTCAAAGCATTGTAATGCCTGCCAATATTCCTCATGCCGTTAATGCAAATGAAAGATTTATTATGCTGTTGACCATGATCAGAGAATAAGCTGTTCAGCCATGTTCTTTATTAAGACCCGCCGGGAAAGAGAATCAGTCATCGTGAAGGCTATGATAAAAATGTATTGCCGGTCTCATCACGGCAGCACAGGAAATTTATGCCCGGAATGTTTGTCTCTTTCAGTTTATTCGGAAAAAAGACTTCTAAGCTGTATGTATGGGGATATTAAGCCGGTGTGCAAGGAATGCCCCGTACATTGTTATTCGCCATTAATGAGGGAGCGAATGAGGTTGGTAATGCGCTGGGCCGGGCCAAGAATGATTTTCAAAAGACCTGTCTTTGCCATTGCTCATATGTTTGACAACATGAAATCGTTAAAATCAAAAAGCAAATCTGTTGCAAACGAAACCCGGAAAAAATGAAAAAAATCTCATTATCCGATGCTCCCAGGGTTCCATTCGACCTGGAAGGGTACATTGTGCATTCATCATCAGGACTGGAAGTTATTCATCTTTGCCTTCAGCCCGGGCAATGGATAGCGCAGCATTCAAACCCTTTTGATGTGGTTGTTTGCGTAATTGAAGGAGAAGCTACTTTACATTTGGGAAACAGCAATACCCTCCTTGTAAAATATGATGTTGTTGAAGTTGAGAAACATGTTGAACGTGGCTTCACCAACAGCGGCACAACCGAAACACGGCTGCTGATCCTGAAAAAGCTTTAGTCCGGGTGGTCTGAAATCCTATGAAATTTTCTTTTTGTATGGAATTGCAGGTGAAATCAATCCGGATCACCAATCAATTTAATACCTTTGATGCATTAGGAAACCATTACAGAACAAATATAAGATGTCGAACACTCCAACTCCAGACCCGGTAACTTCTGTCAGCGTAATTGATATGTTTACCGTAGCAAATGAGTTTTGCATTTTCACCGAAAAAGCAGAAAACTATAACCCGGATGAGGTTTTGCAATACTATGCGAAAATTTGTCCGTTGTTGTATCTGAAAGGCGCCTTAATGCCCGTAATTGAAGCTGATGAGGATTATTTCGGCGAAAGGTTTGTAAATGAAGATCAATGGGAAAGCATATACAATTCCCTGTTGGTTGTGTTCCCGGGAAAAGATGAGTTTTTCACCTTATCCTACGAGAATACGGACGACATGCCACTTAAAGCCAGTATATCAGAGCACCTGGCAGATATATACCAGGATCTGAAAGATTTTGTACTGCTGTATCAGAAAAACCATACCTATGCCCGACAAAATGCCGTACATGAGTGCAGGAAACTGTTTATTACACATTGGGGGGCGCGCATAGCTGCCCTTTTGCCAGCATTGCACGCAATTGCTTTTCAATTTGACGAGGAGGATGACCTTGTTTAATTACAGACCAAAAAGATACTATACTTAGCGTGGGATAAAATTACGCATTGAAAAAAGACCCAAGTCCCAAATCCCAAATCTCAAGAACCAAGACCTAATCTTAAACCCCGCTTGGAATTTGATCCCAATGGCTATCGGGATTGGAATTTGAGATTTAATGAA
>JBBQSY010000003.1:0-73881 GCA_038213495.1 Bacteroidales bacterium | reverse complement strand
TCAAATTTTAAAAATATGAATATTGAATATCAGACACTTGTAAAATAATAAAACAAAAATCATCCAATATTGGGGTAAAAATACCCGAATTTAGGTCGTTTTTCTGTTGATTTTAGTGGAAAGGCTGCAAGATGGGTTAATAATGTACGTATTTGAAAATTCTGTTTCACAAGAAGTTAGCATTATTAAAAATAATGAACTTATAAAAACATTTTTCATGTGAGGTTTATTTAGAATTAGAAAATAATACATTTATGTAAATTTTTGTAGGATTATCATAATCAGATTTTATTTTATCTCTCCAAGCTGACCATGTATTTACGTTATAAAGGGCATCTTCCAATTGTTTATATACCCGGATACATGGTACATTACCTAGTTCATGATTGTAGTTGCATACAAATCGCAAACAGATCAATCCTGATTTTATAAAACTCTACTTATCAAGTATAATTAATTGGTACGTGCCTGATTAGAGGTCACGTACCAATTGATGAATCAGGTTATTTAAACTTAACTGCAAGGCTGTAGTCATCATCAGTTATTGAATACAAGTACTTGAAATACCTTTTATCCGATTTCCCCCCTGAGTAGCTGCTTTTTTTTAGGATGTTTCTCGGACTTAAATCGGTTGGTTTGTAAATGATTTGAAGAGAATCATCAAATATTATTTTGGCGGAGTCTGCATTTTCAAATGGCTCATTAGAATAGTCATTGTCTGAATTTCTTTCATCTGTCTTCAATATATAACTATTATTAATGCTCATACCAGATGGAAGATTGTAGGTGGTATCAATAAACCATTGTGAAAGCATAGGGTTCTGGAAATAGACGCCAAAAACTTTTAACTTTACAATGTGGGAAGAATTATTCTTAACTTCAAATAATGAAGTAATTTCATAATCTTTGTTACATGAGATCCCAGAGCAAGCAATTATAACTATTAAAATTATTTTTTTCATTTTATTTGAATTTAAGATTAAATTTTACAATATTGTTTTAAAACAGTTCAAATGCTATTGAGTAAACCATTATTAATACAATAAAAATAGTTCGTCTATTGCTGTATCAGTTACCCCTGGAATTTTATTATTTTTCACTAAACTTTTCAAAATACTTATTCCATAAGAATTGGGTAGGATATTTTTATTGATATTTTCGAGTGTGTAGCCGGATATCAAATCATTTGGGTAACGTGTATCCCCGCCATGTAAAACAGTTCTTTGATTAACAGTATCTACCAAATCGATAAAAATAGGGGAATAATCTTTGTTACAATCAATAGGCCAAAAATAGTGGTTATTAAAGTGGTGATTATATTCCTGTGCAGTCAAATCATTATAAGTGATTCCTAATTTATGGTATTCATCATTTGTTAATCCCCATTCTACCGCATCTGCCCAGCTCTCATAAATAATCTTTGAGACTTGCCAATATTGTATATTGCCTAGATATTGAGAATGAGCCTGGTGTGCGAGTTCATGTATAGTTGCACCAAATACTTGATTAGTAGGTTTATATGCACTTTGGTTTTTCCCAAAAATTCTTATATCAGGCAAAAAGCCATTTATTGACCAATCGCCCCAAAAGCATCCGGTTCCGACATTGTCGATATAACATATTTTAGTTCTTCCGCCATTATGTAGAGTAGGTCTGTATAGATTCATATTATCACCATAAAAAGATTTATATGCCGCCCGGTGCATGGTTGCATACATTACTGATTCGCCTCCCCTGATGTTCAGGTTCCAGTTGCCTTTTTGTTTTGGGCCGTTATACCAGGCTTGTGAAAGATTGCCATTCCTGATATCAAAATCAGCCCTTTCCCATTTGATGGCATAGTTAACTTCATAATTAAATTTACTTGTTTCAAAGTATCCAGTGTTGTCCGTGAGATCTGATTCGATATGCGTAAACCAACGGGCATGTACTGTAGCCTGTACAAGCGGGATATAGCTGCCATACTTTTGTTTCGCCTCTCTGTGTTTTGGTTCGTACCCGGTTAAATTAGCGTTTGGTCAGTCAGCCTCACAGGGGGGCTTTCTTTTTTATTGAAATAGAAGGGTCAGCAGCCCCGCCTTTCAAAAAGTTTATTTCATATTTTTCGATAACAAGTTCTACGGGTTATTTTTATTCAGGGCTTCACCAGGAGTGAAGCTTTATATAGTAATTATTGAATGCTAAAAAAGAACAATTGCGGGTTTGAGGTTTGCTTGTTTTCAGGCTTAGTTTTGCAGTGGGTAATAATTTTTTGTAATCAATATTTAAAAACAATATAAAACGAATAACAGAAAATTGATTACAGTTCAAATTTATAACAATTTATTATTGAAATGCAAGTAGGGGGGGTATATTTTACTAAATAATTTTTAACATTTATTATTTGTAAAAGATTTATATTTAATTCATTATATAAAATAAAAAATTGCAATACACAAAATAGTATGTTGTATTCAAATATTTTATTGGCATAAATTAGCAACGACAAGGCTTTCGCGTTGCAATGTGTTTGCCTGCCTTTCCCTGATATGCTTTACTTCTTAATCCAAAAAACACAAAAAGGAAATACGGCTTTTGAAAAAATAATTGATTTTATTTCAAAATAGGTAAATCAAGCTGCTTAAATTCTGCATCCTTAGCCAGTTTAGTCATAAAATAGGGGAATAGGAACGAAGTTTTATTCTGGCATTGCAGGGATGTTCCTCCAATATTAACTTCTTAATTCCCACATCCTCCCTCCTTTTTTATATCATTATTTATCCTATCTTTGCAGCCTTAAAAAATCAGCTTAAAATTGCCTCCTTATGGGAACTAAATACACTGAATACAAACAACTTAGCTTAACCCGCATCGGAAACGAGGTGCTCGATTTCTGGAACGAGCATCATATTTTTGAAAAAAGCCTCCAAAACCGCAGCGAACATCCACCCTATATTTTTTACGAAGGCCCGCCTTCGGCCAACGGCATGCCTGGTATTCACCATGTTATGGCCCGCGCCATCAAAGATATTTTTTGCCGTTACAAAACATTAAAAGGATTTTTTGTCGAACGCAAAGCCGGCTGGGATACCCACGGTTTGCCTATCGAAATTGCTGTTGAAAAAACACTCGGAATCACCAAGGAAGACATCGGCAAAAAGATCAGTGTCGACGATTACAACAAAGCCTGCCGCAGCGAAGTAATGAAATACAAGGATCGCTGGGATGAACTTACCTTGAAAATCGGTTACTGGGTTGACCTTGATAACCCATATATTACTTTCGAAAACACCTATATCGAAACCTGCTGGCACCTGCTTTCGGAACTTTACAAAAAAGGACTGATTTACAAAGGCTATACCATACAGCCGTATTCGCCCGCTGCCGGTACCGGCCTTAGCACTCACGAGCTGAACCAGCCCGGAAGCTATCGCAACGTAAAGGACAATACGCTTGTTGCCCAGTTTAAAGTCCGTAAGGATATCGGTCATGCTTTAATACCAACACTTTTCGGAAACAATAAAACCGAGGTTTTTATACTTGCCTGGACCACAACTCCATGGACCTTGCCCTCGAATACCGCCCTGGCTGTCGGTAAAAACATTGAATATGTTCTGGTCAATACCTTTAATCCGTATACTTACGAACCAATTAAAGTGGTTTTAGGCAAACCGCTTCTGCATAAATATTTCCCTGAGAAAAATGCTGAAATGCCCATGAACGAATATGTTCCGGGGCAAAAAGTAATTCCTTTCGAAATACTGGCATCCTTTAACGGTGCTGAACTTGCCGGCCTGCGTTATGAGCAGCTTTTACCTTACGCCCAGCCTGAAACCGGTGATGCTTTCGTGGTATTGACCGGCGATTTCGTTACCACCGAAGACGGTACGGGTATTGTTCATATCGCACCCAGTTTTGGCGCCGACGACTTCAAGATTGCAAAACAATACGGCATCGGAGCTCTTACGCTTGTTGATAAAACCGGGCGTTTCACTGAGGAAATGGGCGAATTTACAGGTCGCTTTGTGAAAGCGGAATATGCACAGGACGGCGATCCGCAAAGAGATGAAAACGTGGATGTCGACATCATTGTAAAGCTCAAAAAAGAGAACAGAGCCTTTAAAACCGAAAAATACGAGCACTCCTACCCGCATTGCTGGCGCACGGATAAGCCGATTCTTTACTATCCACTCGATTCGTGGTTTATCAAAACTACCGCGTTGAAAGACCGCATGATCGAGCTCAACAAAACCATCAACTGGAAACCTGAATCAACCGGTACCGGGCGTTTTGGCAACTGGCTCGAAAACCTGGTCGACTGGAACCTTTCGCGCTCACGCTATTGGGGAACCCCGCTTCCGATCTGGGTAAGCGAGGACCGCAGCGAAGAAATCTGTATCGGTTCCATTGCTGAACTACAATCCGAAATTGAGAAAGCTATCAAGGCCGGGTTTATGACATCCAATCCTTATGCAAGCTTTGTTCCGGGAGACAATTCAAGCGAAAACTATAATACATTCGACCTCCATCGGCCTTATGTGGACGATATTTTCCTGGTATCGCCAGGCGGCAAAAAGATGATCCGCGAAACCGATCTGATCGATGTATGGTTCGATTCGGGCGCTGTACCTTATGCCCAGTTCCATTATCCTTTCGAAAAAAATAACGGCCACCCTGAATATTTCCCGGCCGACCTGATCGCCGAAGGCGTGGATCAGACACGCGGATGGTTCTATACCCTGCATGCCATTGCAACGCTGGTTTTTGATTCGGTTGCATTTAAAAATGTAATCTCCAATGGGCTTGTGTTGGATAAAACCGGCAATAAAATGTCGAAAAAGCTCGGCAATTCCGTTGATCCGTTCGAGACCCTCGAAAAATACGGACCGGATGCCACGCGCTGGTATATGATCACCAATTCGCAGCCTTGGGACAACCTGAAATTTGACCTCGAAGGCATTGCCGAAGTACAGCGCAAGTTTTTCGGAACCTTGTATAATACCTATAACTTTTTCGCGCTGTATGCCAACATCGACGGTTTCAGTTACACTGAAAAAGAAATTCCTTTTGCCGAAAGGCCCGAAATCGATCGCTGGATACAGTCGGAACTCAACAGTCTGATTTTAAATGTGGACGAAGCTTTTGCCGATTACGAACCCACACGTGCAGGCCGCCTGATTACCGATTTTGTAAACGAACATCTCAGCAACTGGTACGTTCGATTGTCGCGCCGCCGTTTCTGGAAAGGAGAATATACCAGCGATAAAATTTCAGCATACCAGACTCTGTATCAATGCCTGGAAGTTATTGCCAAACTTGGATCACCCATTGCACCTTTCTTTATGGACAGGCTTTTTATTGACCTGAATAAAGTTTCGGGTCTGGATAAAAGTGAGTCGGTTCATCTCACCGATTTCCCGGTTGCTGACGAAAGCAAAATAGATAAACAGCTTGAAGAGCGAATGGAACTGGCTCAACAGGTTTCGAGCATGGTGCTGAGTTTACGCAAGAAAACAAACCTGCGCGTACGTCAGCCCTTGCAAAAAATCTTGATCCCCGTTACCGGTGATCATATCAAAAAACAGCTTGATAAAGTGAGTGGCCTGATACTTAGCGAAGTAAACGTGAAGGAACTGGAGTATCTCGACGAATCGGCGGGCTTCCTAGTAAAAAAGATCAAGCCGAACTTCAAAACGCTGGGTCCCCGTTATGGCAAACTTATGAAAGAAATTGCTGCTGCCGTAGGAGAATTAACCCAGGTGGATATCAGTAAAATTGAAACCGAAGGACAATACAACCTGCAAATAGGCTCCGAAACCGTCGAAATATTGCTTAAGGATGTGGAAATCATTACCGAAGACATCCCGGGATGGGTGGTTGCCAACCAGGGCACACTAACCGTTGCACTCGACATCACCATAACTACTGGTCTATGGCAGGAAGGGATAGCCCGCGAACTGGTAAACCGCATACAAAACATACGCAAAGACCGTGGTTTCGATGTAACAGATAAGATAACCCTTGATTTGCAAAAAAATGATCAGATAGAAGAAGCGATAAGTAACTTTAATGTTTATATTTGCTCAGAAACACTTGCTGAATCTCTCACTGTTTCGGATAGAATGCTGCACAATTCCGAAATGCTTGAACTCACTGATGATATTAGTGTTGCGATTAAAATTGACAAAATTTAACCCGGAAATACTAAATTTAACTGAATCTTTTAAAACCTGAACATATGAAAGCGGAAGACGTAAAAGACGAAAAAGGAAGAACCCATTACTCTGACGAGGAGTTGATCGAGTTCCGCGAGCTCATACTCGACAAACTCGTAAAAGCACGCCACGATCTGGAATTGCTCACCGAAGCCTATACCAACAGCAACGATAACGATACCATGGACACCTCTCCTACTTTCAAAGTATTGGAAGAAGGATACCAGGTACTTTCGAAAGAAGAAAATGCACGTTTGGCAGGCAGGCAGGAAAAGTTTATCCAGAGCCTTGAGAATGCGTTGGTTCGCATCGAGAACAAAACCTATGGCATTTGCCGTGAAACAGGCAAGCTGATTTCTAAAGAGCGGCTGCGTAGTGTTCCCCACGCTACTCTCAGCATGGAAGCTAAACTGAAACAGAAATAATCTGAACGCAGTATATCGTGCTGAAGAAATCAATTTTAATAGTTTTTATTGTCCTGCTTATCGATCAGGTTTTAAAAGTATGGATTAAAACCAATATGACCCTGGGCCAGGAGTTCCATGTGGCCGGAAACTGGTTTATTATCCATTTCACCGAAAACAACGGTATGGCCTTCGGTCTGCAGTTTGCCGGCGGATATGGCAAACTGGCACTGAGCCTGTTCCGCATCTTTGCGGTCGGATTCCTGATGTGGTATATCGTTAGCCTTTCCCGGAAGAAAACAGGTTTTGGTGTGATCTTCTCTTTTTCGCTTATCCTGGCAGGAGCCATGGGCAACATTTTCGACAGCGCACTTTACGGCATGCTGTTCAGTGAGAGTACATACTTTGATGTGGCCCGGTTTTTACCTGCCGAAGGAGGGTATAGTACCTTTTTACATGGCAAGGTTGTCGACATGTTTTACTTCCCGATCCTCGAAGGTAATTATCCGCAATGGATACCTTTCCTGGGTGGAGACAGTTTTATTTTCTTCCGCCCGGTATTTAACGTTGCCGATTCTGCCATCACCACCGGGGTTATAAGCTTATTGATATTTCAACGGCAGTTCTTCCGTTCGCACAATGAGCAGGATGCCGAAAATACCACCAAACCGGAGAATATCATATCTTCAGAACCGGTTGAAAATACCGTTCAGCCAGAAGATTAATCAAAACACCGCTGACTTATAATAAAGAACTGCATCTAAATTTGAATTTGTTTGTTAATTTTGCTTTTAAAATCACTTTAATATGGCTCAAAAAATAACCGGTAAAATTTCCCAGATCATAGGGGCTGTAATTGATGTTTCTTTCGACGAAAATTCGCCTCTTCCTAATATCTATGATGCCCTCGAGGTTACAAATGAACTTGGGACTGTGATTGTGCTGGAATGTCAGCAGGATATCGGTGAAAATACAGTTCGTACGGTTGCTATGGATTCGACAGATGGATTGAGCCGTGGTATGGATGTGGTATCAACCGGTATAACTATTTCGATGCCTGTTGGCGACAGCATTAAAGGCCGCTTGTTTAATGTAATTGGCGATGCCATTGATGGAATGCCTGCCGTTTCACGCGAAAGAGTATCCAGTATTCACCGCGATCCGCCTAAATTCGAAAACCTGTCGACCACCAAAGAAGTACTGTACACAGGTATTAAAGTAATTGACCTGATTGAGCCTTATTCGAAAGGCGGAAAAATCGGATTGTTTGGAGGAGCCGGCGTTGGAAAAACGGTTATTATCCAGGAACTGATTAATAATATCGCCAAACAATACAAAGGATTTTCAGTTTTTGCCGGCGTAGGCGAACGTACCCGTGAAGGGAATGACCTGCTTCGCGAAATGATTGAAGCCGGTTTGGTAAATTATGGTGATGACTTCAAAAAAAGTATGGAAGAAGGCGGCTGGGACCTTTCGAAAGTAGACCTGAAAGAATTGGAAAAATCTCTTTTGACAATGGTATTCGGACAGATGAACGAACCGCCCGGAGCACGTGCACGTGTAGCACTTTCGGGACTTACCGTTGCTGAATATTTCCGTGATGGCGACGAACAAAGCGGCGGCAACGACATCCTGTTCTTTATCGATAATATTTTCCGTTTCACGCAGGCAGGCTCTGAAGTATCGGCATTGCTTGGCCGTATGCCATCAGCAGTAGGGTATCAGCCAACCCTGGCAACCGAAATGGGAATGATGCAGGAACGTATCACTTCGACAACACGCGGTTCAATCACTTCGGTTCAGGCTGTTTACGTGCCTGCCGATGACCTTACTGACCCGGCTCCCGCCACAACTTTTGCCCACCTCGATGCAACCACGGTTTTAAGCCGGAAAATTGCCGAGCAAGGTATTTATCCTGCTGTTGACCCGCTCGATTCTACTTCACGAATCCTGAGCCCAGATATTGTAGGCGAAGAACATTATAACACAGCCATGCGTGTTAAAGAAATCCTTCAGCGGTACAAGGAACTTCAGGATATCATTGCCATTCTTGGAATGGACGAGCTTTCGGATGAGGACAAATTAGTAGTTAACCGCGCACGTCGTGTCGCACGTTTCCTTTCGCAGCCTTTCTTTGTTGCAACCCAGTTCACGGGGATCCCGGGTGCTTTTGTAAGTATTGAAGATACCATTAAAGGATTTAAAATGATCCTCGATGGCGAAGTGGATGAATACCCTGAATCCGCTTTCAACCTGGTAGGAACCATAGAGGAAGCAATTGAAAAGGGAAAGAAAATGATTGCGGGGAATTAGAGTTTTGAGATTGGCATGGAATTGACAAGTGTGACGAGTTTGTGCCTGGTGCATGGTGCTGAAACCCTGAATCCCGATAGCTATCGGGACTGAAACATTGAAACTCGTTCGCCCTAACCCCAAAAACCTATCCCGATAGCTATCGGGACCTTAAGCCTCAGGAAAATGAAGATAGATATAGTAACTCCCGACAACACCATTTACCAGGGTGAAATCTCGCTGGCCCAGTTTCCCGGCCTTGATGGTTCATTCGAAGTTTTGAATAACCATGCTCCTATGATCGCTGCTCTGAAAAAAGGCAAGATTAAGGTAATTGATTCAAAAAAGAAAACACTCTATTTTGATGTAAAAGGGGGCGTTGTGGAAGTGCTTAAAAACAATATACAGGTGCTTGCTGAATAATTCCAAGTGGAAATATAAACAAAAAAGGAGAGCCAAAAGCCCTCCTTTTTTGTTTAACAATACTTCGGGAAAATTCAAATCCGGTTAATTTATTTTTGAAATCGCATCAATAAATGCTTCGACCGAAGCAGTTACGATATCTGTGTTGGCAGAAAATCCATAATAGAGATTTCCTTTATTCTCGAGTTGCACATGCACTTTACCCAGATCATCCGAACCGCGTGTGATTGCCTGGATAAGAAATTCCTCGAGTGTTACGGTTTTACGTATAATTTGTTTAACTGCATTGAAAGCTGCATCCACGGGACCATTACCGTCGGCAGTAGCCGAATAATCTTCCCCGTCGACACGGATTTTAACGGAAGCAACCGGGTGTGTGGATGAGCCACAGATAACCTGCAGGTGTTTCAATTGAATCCGCCTGTCCTGTTCCGATTGTTCAACTCCTACCAGAACAAAGAGATCTTCATCTTTAATTTCTTTTTTCCTGTCGGCGAGTTCAATAAATTTATCGTAAACAACGTTTAATTCTTCCACATTCAGATTGATACCCAGTACTTCGAGTCTGTGCTTCAAAGCAGCACGACCCGAACGGGCGGTTAGTAAAATACTCGATTCGCGGATACCAACATCATTGGGATCCATGATTTCGTAATTTTCACGGTTTTTCAATACTCCATCCTGGTGTATACCCGATGAATGAGCAAACGCATTGCGACCCACAATGGCTTTATTAGGCTGCACCGGCATACGCATAAGTGTTGAAACCATGCGGCTGGTTTCGTAGATCATCTGGGAATGAATGCCGGTAACCAACCCCATTTTTGGCCGGGTTTTAAGAATCATAACTACTTCCTCGAGTGAAGTGTTACCGGCACGTTCGCCAATACCATTGATGGTAACCTCAACCTGCCGGGCTCCGTTCAAAATTCCGGCAATGGAATTGGCTGTTGCCATGCCCAGGTCGTTATGGCAATGCGTGGACAGAACAGCCCTGTCAACATTCTTTACATGATCCACCAGGTATTTTATTTTTTCGCCATACTCATCCGGCAGGCAGTACCCGGTAGTATCGGGGATATTTACAACGGTGGCACCGGCTCCGATAACGGCTTCCACCACGCGGGCAAGGTATTCGTTTTCGGTACGTCCTGCATCTTCACAGTAAAACTCAACATCATCCACAAAACGGCGTGCATATTTTACGGCTGCGATAGCCCTTTCAACAATTTCGTCCTGGTTTGATTTGAGTTTATAATTAATGTGATAAAACGAAGTTCCAATCCCGGTATGTATACGTTTGCGACGCGCATATTTAAGGGCTTCGGCAGCTACTTCTATGTCTTTTTCAACGGCCCGCGTGAGGGCGCATATTACCGGCTCATGCACGGCTTTCGAAATCTCGACCACCGATTTAAAATCCACAGGGCTCGAGATCGGGAAACCCGCCTCTATAACATCCACACCCAATGCTTCCAGTTGTTTGGCTATTTCAATTTTCTCAAGCGTATTCAACTGGCATCCCGGAACCTGTTCACCGTCGCGCAGGGTTGTATCGAAAACATAAATTTTATCACTCATATTGATTGGTTTTAATTGAAGGTTTCCATTCAGGCTACCTTTCTGCATTTATTCGTTAATAAACTACCTCGAAGCAGAGCTTTCGAGGTAGTTCTGTAAAAATTTTCCTATCGAAGCAAAGCTTCGGGGAACTAACCCCAAAGAGATTAGACTGGCAATGAATTGTATCGTCCCGACGGGACTTAACTTTTTTCTGATTTTATTTCTACCAAAATATCAGCCCTACAGGACTATATATTAATAGATTTCGAAATTTTCCAGGAACCATTGATCCATCAATAAATCAAACCGGTTTTTGATCAAAACTTAAATTGCGGTTTGCAGTAGAAATGGTACCTGTTATATTAAAAGGTACCTTTCAATCATTTTTCAGCTTTATAGATGATAAACCGCATCTCTATCCAAATCAAAAAAAACTTTCAAATCCTAAATTCCTCAATACTGAGAACCTTTGAAACATTTTCTTTATGTACAGACGCGATGCATCGCGTCTCAATCTGGAATATTTCCATTATGAACAGGTACAGATGCGATGAATCGCGGCTTTGAAAGGGTACAGACGCGATGAATCGCGGCTTTGAAAGGGTAGAGACGCGATGAATCGCGGCTCAATCTGGAATATTTCCATTATGAACAGGTACAGACGCGATGAATCGCGTCTCTACCTGATTTAATTGTTTTCCGGCCTCAATTTCCGTACGGCAGCCCCTGCCACCCACATTTCCAATTCGCGAAGTTCCTTAAGCTCCACTTCGAGCTTTTCACGGTAATCGGGTTTACTGTTGGAATCGATCGAAAGTTGTGCTTCATTTCCGCTGGCGACTTCGTTGTACAATTCTTCGAACACTGGTTTGGTTGCATCACGGAATTTCTTCCACCAGTCGAGTGCCCCGCGTTGTGCGGTGGTTGAGCAGTTGGCATACATCCAATCCATTCCGTTTTCTGCTACCAGCGGCATAAGACTTTGTGTTAACTCTTCAACGGTTTCGTTGAAAGCTTCGGAAGGAGAATGCCCCTTGCTACGTAAAACATCGTATTGAGCGGCAAAAATTCCCTGTATGGCTCCCATCAGTGTGCCACGTTCGCCGGTTAGGTCGGAGAAAACTTCTTTTTTAAAATCGGTTTCGAACAGATAACCTGATCCTACCCCGATTCCCAGTGCGACAACCCGGTCGAATGCGCGACCGGTAGCATCCTGGAAAATAGCATAGCTCGAATTCAGCCCGCGGCCCTGAAGGAACATCCGCCTGAGACTGGTGCCTGAACCTTTGGGTGCAACCAGGATAACATCGACGTCAGCAGGAGGAATAATTCCGGTGCGTTCCTTGTAAGTGATACCAAAACCATGCGAAAAATAAAGCGCTTTGCCTGCAGTAAGATTCTTCTTTACGGTAGGCCACAATGCGATCTGACCGGCATCGGACAAAAGAAATTGAATAATGGTACCACGCTGGCAGGCTTCTTCAATTTCGAAAAGCGTATTTCCCGGCACCCATCCGTCGCTAACCGCTTTGTCCCACGATTTGGAACCTTTACGCTGACCGATGATTACATTAAAACCATTATCGCGGAGATTCAGCGACTGACCGGGGCCCTGAACACCATAACCGATTATAGCGATGGTTTCATTTTTGAGGGTTTCCAATGCTTTCGCCAAAGGAAACTCTTCGCGGGTTACTACATTTTCAACTGTTGATCCAAATTTAATTTTTGCCATTGTTTATAATTTGATTGTTATACTTACTATTGTTTTTACAATTTTGCTGCTTTTCTTAAAAAGCAGCCCTTGCCTTTCCGCGCGACTCCACTTTTAAAAGCAGCGCATCTCTTTCTTTCAGGAATTCTGAAAGCTTTTCGATACGGGAGCGGGTTATTGCAATTCTTCCCGAACGGATAAACTGAAGAACTCCAAACTTATTAAGTTTCGTGAACAGGTCCTGCGTCTCCTCTTTATGACCGGTTTTTTCAATCACGGTATATTCCGGGGTAATTTCCAGGATTCGCGCGTTATAGGTCCGGATCAGTTTTTCAATTTCATCGCTTTCCATCAGTGCTTTTGTGGGCACCTTATACAAAGCAATTTCCTGGTATATCATCTCTTCTTCGGTATGATAAAAAGCTTTCAGGACGTCCGTTATCTTATCTATTTGTTTTACTATGTTTTTAATTTTCTCTTCTTCTTCGTTTACAACTATCACTATTTTGTGAATTCCCGGCAAGGCGGACTCCGATCCTGTCAGGCTTTCGATATTCACCTGCCGACGCGAAAAAATAATGGTTATACGATTGGTAATGCCAATATGGTTTTCACTGTACGCTGTAATTATAAACTCTTTTTTCATCCCGGTTTTCCTTTGAATAATTCAGGCTTTACACCTTTCTGATCTTGCCCTTGGATTCAACTTTTGCTAAAAGTGCGTCTCTTTCTTTTAAAAATTCAGATAGCTTTTCGATTGGCGAACGGGTTATTGCAATCCTTCCCGAGCGAATGAACTGCAAAACGCCGAATTGGTTAAGCTTTGTGAATAATTCCTGGGTTTCTTCCTTGTGGCCCGTTTTTTCAATTACAGTATATTCAGGAGTTATTTCGAGTATCCTGGCATTGTGGCTGCGGATCAGTCTTTCGATCTGATCACTCTCCATGATAGGTGCTGTCGGCACTTTATACAAAGCAATTTCCTGGAAAATCATCTCCTCGTTGGTATGATAAAAAGCCTTTAGCACTTCAACCTGCTTATCAATCTGTTTTACGATATTGCTTACCTTATCTTTGGTTTCGTTTACCACGATAGTAAATTTGGAAATCCCCTTGAGGGCTGATTCTGAAACGGTAAGGCTTTCGATGTTAACTTTTCGACGGGTAAATATGATAGTGATGCGGTTTAGCAAACCGATATGGTTCTCGCTGTACGCTGATATAATATATTCCTGTTTCATCTTTTCGGTAATTAGGGTGTTTAACATCTATTTAACTGCATCTGCCGGACTCAGCAGTATGTCAGAAACTGATGCTCCTGAAGGCACCATTGGAAAGACATTGTCCTCTTTCTCGATATTTACCTCAAGTAAATACGGGCCTTCGGTTTCGAACATAACCCTGATGGCTTCATCAAGCTTATCGCGTGACGACACCAGGTTTCCCGGAATGCCATAGGCATCAGCCACTTTTACAAAATCAGGACTTAGGATTTCCGTAAATGAGTATCTTTTTTCAAAGAACAGTTCCTGCCATTGCCGCACCATTCCGAGGAAATGGTTATTGAGGATCACCATTTTTATTGCCAGTTTCTCCTGTGCTATGGTTCCAAGCTCCTGTATGGTCATTTGAAAGCCCCCGTCGCCGGAAAAAACAACCACCTCGCGTTTGGGTTCTCCCAGTTTGGCTCCAATGGCAGCCGGTAAACCATAGCCCATGGTGCCTAGCCCACCTGAAGTGATATGACTGCGTGTGTGTTTAAATTTGGAATAACGCGCTGCCGACATCTGGTGCTGACCCACATCCGAAACAATGACCGCTTTATTTTTGGTGTACTCCGATACACGGCGGACTACTTCACCCATGGTGAGACCAGGTTTTTCAGGATATAAATCGGAATGTATAACTTTCTTTTCCTCAATTTCGTGTGCGATACGGAACTCGTTAACCCATTCTTCGTGTTGATTTGGATTAACACTGCGTGTTAAAAGACTCAGTATTTTTTTGGCATCACCCAGTAATGCGACATCCGTTTTTACGTTTTTATTGATCTCGGCCGGATCAATTTCGATATGAATTATTTTCGCCTGCTTAGCATACGTTTTCAGCGTTCCTGTAACCCGGTCGTCAAACCTCATTCCAACTGCTATCAGCAGATCACATTCGTTTGTTTTAATGTTCGGTCCATAATTGCCATGCATACCCAACATCCCGACATTGAGCGGGTGATCGCTGTTTAAGGCGGAAAGCCCCAGCAGAGTCCAGGCAGCGGGGATACCGGTTTTATCAATAAAATTTTTGAGTTCTTTTTCGGCTTCGCCCAGCATAATACCTTGTCCGAAAATCAGGAAAGGCTTTTTTGCATTGTTGATCAGTTCGCTTGCCTGGGTTAATTTCTCATTATTTACAGGATATTCAGGAACATAACTCCGGATCTTGTGGCATTTGGCATACTTGTATTTTAACTTGCCAAACTGTGCATCTTTTGTAATGTCGAGCAAAACCGGTCCGGGTCGTCCGGATGCAGCTATATAAAAAGCCTTTGCAATAGCTTCAGGAATATCTTCCGCAGTAGTGATTTGGAAGTTCCATTTGGTAACCGGCATGGAGAGCCCAATAACATCCGATTCCTGGAAAGCATCCGTTCCGAGTAAACCTGAAATAACCTGGCCGGTGATACAAACCAAAGGTGTTGAATCAATCTGGGCATCTGCAATCCCGGTCATCAGGTTGGTGGCGCCGGGACCGGAAGTGGCAATGCAGACGCCTACTTTACCTGTGACCCGCGCATAACCCTGGGCAGCATGTACCGCGCCCTGCTCATGTCGGGTTAAAATATGGTGTAATACATTGCGGTAATCGTACAATGCATCGTAAACCGGCATAATCGCTCCACCAGGATACCCGAATATAACTTCTGCACCTTCAGCAATCAACGATCTGATAACAGCTTCGCTACCTGTAATTTCATCATCTTGCTGCTGGGATCTGCGGGTTTCTTTTTCTTTAGTCGTCATAATTAGGTCTGTTGATTTTGATTCAATGGATTAATTTTTTAAAACATTCAGATGTATACAAGAGAGTTCCGGATCTGAGCTAATTTCTGTTTTTTGCTATTCTATCAACCGTACAGCGCCTGTATCGGCCGAAGAAACGTGTTTTGCATATATTTTCAAAGCTGTCGAGATTACTCTTTTTCTCGATTTGGGCGAATAAGCATCTTTTGCCCGGAGCGCTTCGTTATCTTTTCGGATTTTTAATTCTTCATCACTTATGCTCAGATGGATGGAGCGGGAAGCAATATCAATAACAATTTTATCGTTGTCATTTATAAGTGCTATCTCGCCCCCGGCAGCAGCTTCGGGCGAAACGTGGCCTATGGAAAGCCCGGAGGTGCCTCCCGAAAAACGTCCATCCGTAATTAACGCGCAGTCTTTATCCAGTTTCAATGTTTTCAGGTACGAAGTCGGGTAAAGCATCTCCTGCATTCCGGGGCCGCCTTTCGGTCCCTCGTAGCGGATCACCACAACATCTCCCTCATTAACCTTACCATTTAATATTCCGTTAACGGCATCGTCCTGCGATTCAAATACCCTGGCAAGGCCTTCGAAATGATACAATGAAGGATCAACGCCTGCAGTTTTTACAATACTCCCTTTTGTGGCAATATTTCCATACAGAACAGCTAATCCGCCATCCTTATAATATGCATTTTCGGCACTGCGGATGCATCCCGAAACCCGGTCATCATCCAGTTTTAAATAACGGGTAGTCTGCGATCCCATTACCAGGTTGATTCTATGTGCAGGCGCGCTGCTGAATATATCGAGAGCCTCGGCGGTAACTTCACTGCTTACAATATCAAAATCAGTAATGGCTTGCTCCAAAGTTAAACCATCAACCCTGTAAGCTGTAGTATCTAAAAGGTTCGCCCGGTTCAGTTCGCCCATCAGCGACAGGATTCCCCCTGCCCGGTTAACATCTTCCACATGATAATTCGAACTGGGTGAAACTTTACAGAGATTCGGCGTTTTACGCGAAAGCTCATCGATATCCTTCATGGTAAAATCCACTCCGGCTTCATGTGCGATAGCAAGAAGGTGAAGAACAGTATTGGTTGAACCGCCCATGGCAATATCCAGTGTCATGGCATTCAGGAAAGCAATTTTAGAAGCGATTTTGCGGGGCAAAACGTTTTCATTACCCTTATCGTAATATTCACGGGCCATTTCAACAATGCGTCCGGCTGCTTTTTCGAAAAGCTTTAGCCTGTTGGCATGCGTGGCAACAACGGTTCCATTGCCAGGTAAAGATAAACCCAATGCTTCGGTAAGGCAGTTCATACTGTTGGCTGTAAACATTCCGGAGCATGAACCACAGGTAGGGCAAGCCGCTTGTTCTGCTTTCGCCAGGTCAGCGTCACTTACGCTTTCGTCGGCACCCATAACCATGGCATCCACCAGATCGAGCTTGCGATCGCCCATAATACCGGCTTCCATAGGTCCACCTGAAACGAAAATGACGGGGACATTTAACCTCATGGCAGCCATAAGCATACCTGGAGTTATTTTATCACAATTGCTGATGCAGATAAGGGCATCCGCTTTATGCGCATTAACCATATATTCCACGCTGTCGGCAATCAGGTCGCGCGAAGGCAATGAATACAACATTCCATCGTGGCCCATGGCAATTCCATCGTCGATGGCAATGGTATTAAACTCGGCGGCAAAACACCCCTGTGCTTCAATAAGACCTTTAACATGTTGCCCGATTGAATGCAAATGCGCATGCCCAGGCACAAACTGTGTGAACGAATTAGCAATTGCAATAAGCGGTTTGCCAAATTGTTCTTCCTTCATGCCGTTTGCACGCCAAAGGCTGCGGGCTCCAGCCATTTTACGGCCTTTGGTGGATGTATCGCTACGGAGTGGGATCTGCATTAGTATTTAGTTAGATTTTAATTGTGCTTTGAAAACAAATTTTATTTTTAATCTGGTCGCAGTTTAAAAACATTTAAACTACTATTATTAAACACTTTTCCTTTAAATAATGATTGATACGGTTCAAAATTCGTTTTTTAAAGTGATGTCCTTACATCAAAAAGCCCCTCTCAGTTCAAGTGAGAGAGGCTTTCTGTTTTTTATGTTTATACAAACAGCATTCCTAACCCACCCGGCGATTCCAAAGGAGGAGGACGAGGAGGCTGATAATGCTGGTCGAAAATATGCCTGACATACAATTTGTGTTTGTGAGTGCAAAATTAAGGCCTATTTTTATATGCTCAACATTTTATACAGGTTTTCAGCTTGTTTTATGTGTTTTTAAGTAATTTACTTAGCGGGGGAAACTGAGGCGGAATAACATATACTGTTATTTTTCAGGTATTTACATGTTAATTGTGTAATTGTGTATTTGAAATTTTTATATTGCACAATTTGTATGTATGTATATTTATTCGATTTAATGGAATATAAATGTATAAGTTAAAAAGACAGGAAGTTCTGGCATTAATCAGGCGTAATACATTTCATAAAAAGTTTACAATCCTGATATTTAATCGCTTCACAATAAAGCTAAAAGTCAAAATTATATACTCGCCCCAAGTTGCAGGTAGTCTTCCTGCGAATTAATATTCACCAGGATATTTTGATCTGATGTCTCTATTAACTTTACATTCAATTTTTTAAGAAACAGATCTATCCTTTTGCCGGCATCCTGTTCAGAAAATATTTTATGCACTACCAAAGGGCTGATTAACACGGGATGGCCTGTCCTGCCCTGGAAAGCCGGCATTATCACATCAGCTTCTGCTTTAAAGATTATCAATTCCTGCAATAGTTTCACCGATGTAAACGGATTATCAATATTTTGAAAAAAGCAGTAATTGCCTGTTTTTACGTGATTTATACCTGTTTGTAATGAATAAAAACGGCCCAGTTCAGGTTTGTCATTAATGACCAATTTAACTGTTTCCGGAAGAGCAGGTTTATTTTCGTTGATCAATTTATATAATTCGGTATTCACAACTACGATTATCTGATCAATGCCTGCCAGCAGGTATGTTTCCGTGATTTTCCGGATGAAAGTATTATCTTCATCAAATTTAAGCAACGCTTTATTCATACCCATTCTGGCTGAACTGCCCGCCGAAAGGATGATACATGATGTATGTGCGTAAAAGGCTTTTTTCATTCCATTTATTTTCTACTTTTACAATCGCTAAAATTACTAAACTTACTTTACCAAATGGACCATTCCACAGCATTTTCGCCTGTTTCTGCCGGCCAACTCTATAATTTGATTGATACGGAATTCTCTTTACGTAAAGAAATTTTTGGCCTTCCACAGGAATTGTTCTTCAATCCTGAAAAGCACAATGGACTTTCCATGGAAATCTTCGGACAACACCTGAATACACCTATTGGTTTAGCTGCCGGCCCACACACCCAAATGGCTCAGAATATTATTTCGGCCTGGCTTTGCGGTGCAAGCTACATCGAACTTAAAACTGTACAGACCCTGGATGAGCTGGAAATTTCGAAACCCTGCATCGATATGCAGGACGAAGGCTACAACTGCGAATGGTCGCAGGAACTCCGCATAACTGAAACGTTCGATGAGTACCTGAAAGCCTGGGTGATCATCCACGTGCTGCAGCATAAATTCGGATGGGACAAGGAACAGAAACGCGGTTTTTTATTCAATATGAGTATTGGCTACAACTTCGAGGGCATTCAGAATGAAAACGTGCAATGGTTTTTTAAAAGCATGTCGGATTGCAGCGAGGCAAAGCAAAAAATGATCAGCGAGTTATTGCCGCTTTATCCTGAACTGACTGCCATCAATATTCCGGATTGCATTTCCGACAATATCACACTGAGTACCATGCATGGCTGCCCGCCCGACGAAATCGAGAAAATCGGGCACTACCTGCTAAAAGAGAAAAAACTTCATACACTGGTCAAGCTCAATCCAACCCTGTTGGGGAAAGATGCATTGCGTGATATTTTAAACAACAAACTTCAATTCAAAAATATAATTCCTGATATCGCATTTGAGCATGACCTGAAATATGTTGATGCCATTGGTATTATTCAAAGACTTCAGCAAACGGCGAATAATGAAAATTTGTTTTTCGGCGTAAAACTCACCAATACACTCGAAAGCACCAATCACAAAAATATTTTTCCCGCTCATGAAGAGATGATGTATATGAGCGGCCGGGCGCTGCATCCTATAAGTGTTAATGTTGCCCGGAAACTCCAGAACGAATTTAAGGGAAAACTGAACATCTCATTCTCTGGCGGTGCCGATTGTTTTAATATCAACGATTTGATAGACAGTGGTTTGAAACCGGTTACCGTTTGTTCCGATATATTAAAACCGGGCGGTTACGGAAGGCTTCATCAGTATGTTGAAACCCTTTCGGGAAATAAGAAAACCGATAAATTGCCGGCGCTTGAAAAGTTGAATGCCTATGCTGATGAAGTTGTTAAAAACGACGACTATAAACGTGATCCGTTTGTTGCCAAAAGCATCAAAACAAGCCGTCAACTAAGCTATTTCGATTGCATTCATGCGCCTTGCGTGGACGAATGCCCGACCAACCAGGATATTCCAGAATACTTATACCATACTTCACAGGGTGATTTTCAGAAAGCCTTTGATGTGATTATGATTAAAAATCCTTTCCCAAATATACTGGGAGTAGCCTGCGATCATCTGTGCCAGACCAAATGCACCCGCATCAATTACGAACAGGCCCTGAAAATAAAGGAAGTTAAACGGTTCGTTGCCGAAAAAGGATTTGAAGCCGATATCAGCATTGCTGCACCCAATGGCCGGAAAGTTAGCATCATCGGTGCGGGCCCATCGGGTTTAAGTTGTGCATACTTTCTGCGAATGGGCGGTTTCGAAGTTGAGATATTCGAAACCAAATCCATTCCCGGTGGCATGGTCTCGGAAGCCATTCCTGAATTCCGTTTGAAAATGGAATCCCTTCAAAAGGATATTCAGCGTATCGAAAAGCTGGGTGTAAAAATCCATTACAATTCGAAAATCGATTCCGGGCTCTTTGCCCGTTTGCGCAGCGAATACGACTCCGTGTATATCGCAGCAGGTGCGCAGCGTTTCAAAAACCTGCAACTGCCCGGTGAAAATGCCGGCGGCGTTCTGAATGCTTTTGAATTTCTGAAAAATACAAAACTGGGTAAGTCAATCGAATTAGGAAATCATATCATTATTATCGGCGGTGGCAATACGGCAATGGATGTGGCCCGCACAGCAAAGCGAATTGCAAAACCAGGTAGCACGGTTAAAGTGCTTTACCGTCGCACCCGTACCGAAATGCCTGCTGATGTAGACGAAATAAAGGCACTGCTGGCCGAAGGCGTCGAACTGCTTGAATTACTTGCACCCGAAAAACTGCTGGTGACTGAAAACCGTGTTTCTGCTATCGTCTGTGCAAAAATGATGCTGGTGAAAACGGACAAAGATTCACGGATGACACCTGTGAAAATTGAAGGTGAATTCATCGAATTCCCCGTAGATACTTTGATTCCGGCGCTTGGACAGGAAATTGATATTGATTTTATTTCTTCGTCCGAACTCAGATCGGAGAAGGGTTCATACGAAACCGGAATACCTGGTGTTTTTGTTGGCGGAGACGCCATGCGAGGAGCAGCTACCATCGTTAAAGCGGTTGGTGACGGACGGAAAGCCGCCATCCAGATTGCAGCAAAATCAGGAATTGTACTTCCGTCGGAAAAGCTTTCTTCGGATAAAAAAATGTCGCACAGCGATTTCATTATCCGTAAATCGAAACGGGAGAAAATTCACTCTTCCATAGCCGGCGATCATCCGGTATTTACTTCCGAATCGGCTATCAGGGAAGCTTCGCGTTGCCTGTTTTGCGGCGATGTTTGCAGTGTTTGTGTGACGGTTTGCCCTAATCGGGCCAACAATTATTACCATACTGAGGCAGCTGAAATTCCTGTCTGGAAAGTTGAATTCAACGATGGTAAACCGTCTTATGAAATTGAAAGTTATCTGAAAATCCAGCAAAAATACCAGGTACTGAATGTGGCTGATTTCTGTAACGAATGTGGAAACTGTACCACTTTTTGCCCGACTAAAGGTTCGCCTTTCAGCGACAAACCGCGTTTTTGCCTGACTGAAAAAAGCTTCAATCAAACTGAAAACGGCTTCTTCCTGAAAAAGACCGGAGCAAACACAACCTTGTTTCACCGTAAAGGAGAATCGGTAATGCAGTTATCAAAAAATACTGATGGATACCAGTTCTCGGATGATGAAACAAATGTCAGCTTTGATTTAGCTGATTTTCAAATCGTTAGTGCAGATAATGTACAGAAAAATCATGCCGGAATTATTCTTTCCAAAGTGGCAGAGATGAAAGTGCTGATTGATTCAGTAACCGGAATTCTTTGATGAATTTCACTTTCAGAAATTAACTTAAATACCCGTATTACATTCATAACTTTGTAGCGTAAATGATTAACGTATGATTAAACTAACTGACAAAATTGTAAACCCCGCAGTAAGGCAAAAGGCCATTGAGCGGTTTCGCGAAAAAGGCATTGTACTTCCCACATTCGAACAAATGCGCAACCCGGATCTTGTACCGGGAAAAATTAAAAATCAACTGAAAAACATCGGGCTTTGGGATCTACACCCGGCAAATCTTTTCAGAATCACCTGGAAAAATCAGCCTGTTACCAAAGGTGGCCTGTATGGCGACGTGAATTATCTGGAAATCCCCTCCGAGATTACCGGCATAAAAACGCGCATCATTCTGCTGGTTGGCAAATACTTCCCTACGGGTGCACATAAAGTGGGTGCCGCCTATGGTTGCCTGGCACCGCGCATTATCACAGGCGAATTCGACCCGACTTATCATAAAGCCGTCTGGCCATCAACAGGCAACTATTGCCGGGGCGGCGCTTTCGACTCACACCTGATGGATGTTACAGCGGTAGCTATTCTCCCTGAAGAAATGAGTAAAGAGCGTTTTTCGTGGCTCAAAGAAATTGGCGCCGAAGTTATTGCAACTCCCGGATGCGAATCCAATGTGAAAGAGATTTACGACAAATGCTGGGACATCCGCCGCAACCGCAAGGACTGTGTGATCTTCAACCAGTTTGATGAGTTTGGCAATCCTACCTGGCACTATAATGTCACGGCTCCTGCTATCGAGGAGGTTTTTAAGTCTGTAAAATCCCCGAAAAGCCAGCTGACAGCCTATGTTTCGGCTACAGGATCTGCGGGTACTATTGCCGCCGGCGATTACCTGAAAAAGCAATTCCCGCAAATGAAAATTGTTGCTTCTGAGGCCCTACAGTGCCCAACTTTACTCAATAACGGTTTTGGTGGCCACCGCATCGAAGGTATCGGCGACAAGCATGTGCCATGGGTTCATAACGCAAAAAATACAGATGTGGTCACAGCCATCGACGATGAAGACTGCATGCGCCTTTTCCGGCTTTTCAACGAACCGGAAGGAAAAAAACACCTGAAATCCTGCGGTGTCGACTCTCAGTTGGTCGACAAACTTGAATTAATTGGTATTTCAGGCATTGCCAACATACTTTCTGCTATCAAAACTGCAAAATACTATGAAATGACAGGCGAGGATGTTATCTTCAGCCTGGCCACGGATGCAGCCGAAATGTATGTGTCGCGACTTGAGGAATTGAATGCTGAAAAAGGACCATATACTGCATTGCAGGCTGCAAAGGATATGGAAAAATGCCTTTTCGGACAGGCCACAGATAACCTGAAAGAACTCAGCTATTACGATCGCAAAGCTATTCATAACCTGAAATACTTTACCTGGATCGAACAACAGGAAAAAGATCTCGAAGATTTGAATCAACTCTGGTACGACCGCGAAATCTGGAACAAGCTTTTTACGCAGTCAGAACGCTGGGATGAGATGATCAACGAATTTAACGAGGAAACAGGAGTACTGAAAAACATGTAAAGTGTCAGACACCTGAAAAAGGTGTGCAGACACTTTACAGAGGTTCCGGGTTCCGGATTTTGTCTATTTCCGGCACAAGGCACCATGCACTAAGCACTATGCACCAAGCACTTAAAAACAATGACCTCCAAATTCCTATACCAATGTTCCGATTGCGGGAAGCAAATCCCTGCCGGGGAAATCGTTTATCTGTGCCCAAAATGCAGCCCAAAACAATTACCGGGGCAACCTCCTCTTGGCGTATTGAATCTCGTATACGATTATAAAAAAATATCCGGGATATCATTCCTCGAACTGGAACAGAACAATTTCCTGCAATTATTACCTGTAAACGACCTGAAAAGCTTTCCGAATCTGCGCGTAGGAAACACCCCTCTTTATGATATCATTTCATTGGACAGCCAAAATCTGGACTTTAAACTTTATCTGAAAGACGACTCCCAAAATCCGACATTTTCGTTTAAAGACAGGGCTTCGGCAGTAGTTTCAGCTTTCGCTAAAGAAAATGGGATTAATACCATTGTTGCGGCCTCTACCGGAAATGCAGGTTCATCCCTTGCCGGGATTTGTGCTGCTCAAAGGCAGAAAGCCGTAATTTTTGTTCCGGCAACTGCCCCGAAAGCGAAGCTCACCCAAATTATGATGTACGGAGCCACGCTTGTTCCCATAAACGGAAATTACGATACGGCCTTTGACCTGAGTATTGAGGCAACCAAACGCTTTGGCTGGTACAACCGCAATACCGCTTTCAACCCTCTAACAATCGAAGGAAAGAAAACCGTTTCGTTCGAGCTTTTCGGCCAATTGAATGAACGGATTCCCGATTTTATTTTCGTTCCTGTTGGCGATGGCGTAATTATTTCGGGTGTATATAAAGGTTTTGAAGATTTACTTCATATGGGAATAATTAACAAAATGCCCGTTATCATTGCCGTTCAGGCTGCAGGCAGCAGTAACCTGGTCGAAAATATAGGCAAAGAAGAATTCCGGGTTACCCCATCAGAGACCATTGCCGACAGCATTTCGGTGGATATTCCACGAAATTTCAATATGGCAGCCGGATATATTACCAAATATTATGGACAAACGCTTACGGTTTCTGATGATAATATCCTGAAAGCATCGTCCATCCTGGCAAAAAATACCGGTATTTTCACCGAGCCGGCTGCTGCAGCAGCTTTTGCAGGATTCCTCGACTACAAAAACCGGAACATGATTCCAAAAGCCTCAACCCATGTTGTTTTATTAACAGGGAGCGGGCTCAAAGATCTGAATGCTGTTCAACCGCTTTTTGAAATTCCCCAGCCGGTTTCGCCGGACATGCAAGCGGTTGAAAAGTTTCTGAAAGATAAAATCTGAGTATTTTATGATACATTTTGAATTGAATGGGAAAGCAGAGGAGTATTACGGAGATCCGGAAATCAACCTGCTGAAATTCCTGAGAATCCATAAAAATATTACATCCGTAAAAGATGGCTGTTCCTGCCAGGGAGCTTGCGGGGCATGCATGGTCGAAATAAACGGCGAAGCAAAATTATCGTGCCTTACGCCCATGAAAAAGGTTGAAAATGCCAGCATCAACACACTTGAAGGTCTGCCCGAAAACGTAAGAGATGTCCTGGCAAAGGCATTTGTCGAAAAAGGTGCCGTACAATGTGGCTTTTGTTCGCCCGGCTTCCTGATGCGTACCAATATTTTACTACAGAAAAATCCTGAACCCAGTCGGGAGGAAATCAAAAAAGCCCTAGCGATGAACCTGTGCCGCTGCACCGGTTATGTTAAAATAATAGATGCAATTCACGAATCCGCTCAAAGGCTTAAATCGGAGGTATTTTCAACATCTACAAGCCTTTCGGGCAAAGTCGGCACTTCCTATCCGAAATACGAAGCCTATGAAATGGCCGTCGGGAAACGCCTTTTTGTGAACGACCTGAAATTTGACGGTATGTTGCATGGCGCACTCTGTTTTTCGGAACATCCGAAAGCCAGGGTTCTTGAAATTGATGTTTCGGAGGCTTCCAAAATTAAAGGTGTTGTCAGGATATATACAGCTCAGGATGTGCCCGGCGAGCGATTTGTTGGCCTGATTACCAAAGACTGGCCATTGATGATAAAAACCGGCGAAACCACACGCTATATCGGCGATGTGCTGGCAGGCGTTGTTGCCGAAACTGAAGATATCGCCCGCGAAGCTGTAAAACGGATAAAAGTTACTTACGAAGTCTTCAAGCCGGTAACTGACCCCCACGAAGCTATAAAACCCCGCGCGTTACAGGTTCATCCGGATCGTGAAAACCTGCTCGAAACCTGCAGGGTTTATCGTGGCGGAAATGCCGACGAGATTATTGCAGGTTCCGATTTTATTGCCAAAGGCACATACCAGACACAGCGGATTGAACATGCGTTCCTGGAAACGGAAGGAGCCGTTGCCATGCCACTTGAAGATGGCGTTCACCTGTATTCGAACGGACAGGGCATTTATGTTGACCGAAAGCAGGTGGCTTCCTTATTGAATCTTCCCGAAGAAAAAGTCAGGGTTACTCTGGTTTCGACAGGCGGCGGTTTTGGCGGGAAGGAAGATATGACTGTTCAGGGACATGCCTCGCTTTTTGCCTGGCACCTGAAAAAGCCCGTCAAAGTTGTTCTGTCGCGCGACGAGTCCATCCGCATGCATCCGAAACGCCACCCGGTTTATATGGACATTGAAGTTGGTTGCGACAAAACCGGTAAACTCACCGGCCTGAAACTGTATGCCGTTGGCGATACCGGATCGTATGCATCCGTTGGCACTAAAGTAATGGAGCGTGTTGCAGGCCATGCTACCGGCGCCTATCATTTTCCCTGTGTTAATCTCGAAGCACTTACTGTTTATACCAACAACATCCCAAACGGTGCCATGCGCGGTTTTGGTGCCAACCAGGTTGCTTTTGCCCTCGAAGGCTGCATCGACGAGCTTTGTAAAGAAGGTGGTTTCGACCGCTGGCAGTTTCGCTATGAAAATGCTCTTTGCGAAGGCAAGATGACAGCTACCGGGCAAGTGCTTCATAAAGGAGTTGGTGTTAAGGAAACATTGCTGGCGGTTAAACCTTTTTATGATAAAGCCCGTTTTAAAGGCCTTGCCTGTGGCATAAAAAACAGTGGCGTAGGTAATGGTATGGCCGATTTCAGCGATGTGATCATCGAAATTAAATCCGGGAACCATGTTGTTCTTCAGCATGGCTGGACCGAGATGGGCCAGGGAGTTCATACTGTAGCCACTCAGGTATTATGCGAGGAAACCGGAATCCATCCTGAAATCATTGATGTTATTGCCGACACAAGCGCTGGAATACCAACCGGGATGACTACTTCGTCGCGAGCTACGGCCTTGCTGGGGAATGCCATTTTGGATGCGTCAATACAAATTCGTGAGGATCTCAAATCTCACAGTTTACAGGAGCTTTCCGGCAAAACCTATAAAGGCAATTACACCTGCGACTGGACCACCAAACCCGGCGCTGATGTGAAAGAAATTATTACCCATTATTCCTACGGTTATGCCACCCAGTTGGTTGTGCTTGATGAAAATGGGAAAATTGAGACTGTATATGCGGCGCATGATGCAGGTAAAATTATGAACCCTGTGATGTTCGAAGGACAGATTGAAGGTGCTGTACATATGGGTTTGGGTTACGCACTTTCCGAAGATTTACCGATGATTGACGGACAACTTGTTTCCACCAAAATGCGCGATCTGAAAATTCTGAGAGCCAAGGATATGCCGGAAGTTGTAGTTTTAGGTGTGGAAGTTAAAGATCCGGTTGGTCCTTATGGCGCAAAAGGTTTAGGTGAAATTGGCCTTGTGCCGACTGCTGCTGCGGTTGCAAATGCGTTTTGTGATTTTGACGGAGAGAGAAGATATAAATTGCCTTTAAAATAATTTACGAATGTCGATTTACGATTTACGAATAATCACAAGATTACTTGTCACTAAAGTTCGTGCCTCGTAGATCGTACCTTGTAAATCATAAATCGTAAATTGCAAATCCACCCCAATCGTAAATCGTACCTCGCAAATCGTAAATTGTTTATCGACATTTGTACTTAAAAGCGATAATCAGGTTAAAAATATCGGTCATGGTACCTATAAAATTATTTGAACATAAGAAAGTTCGCACTTATTGGGAAAAGAAAGAAGAACAATGGTATTTTTCAGTTATTGATGTGGTCAATATACTAACCGATACCAGCAATCCCCGCGACTATTGGTTCAAAATGAAACTTAGGGTAAAACTGGAAGACGGAGTTGAACTGTCGACAATTTGTCGACAGTTCAAATTACCAGCAACGGATGGAAAACTGAGAGAAACTGATTGTGCCAATACTCAGCAATTACTTCGGATCATTCAATCCATTCCTTCGCCCAAAGCATAACCATTCAAACAATGGCTGGCAAAAACAGGCTACGAACGTATGCAGGAAATCTCCGATCCGTCCCAAAGTATCGACAGAGCAAGAGAAAACTGGCAAAAGCTTGGCCGCAGTGAAAAGTGGATACAACAACGCATGACCGGGCAGGAAACCCGGAATTATTTACGAATTATGAATGACGATTTACGAATAATCACAAGATTACTTAGCACTAAAATTCCTAAATCGTACCTCGCAAATCGTACCTCGCAAATCGTAAATCGTAAATCGTAAATCGTAAATCGTAAATTAAATGTCAATTCTGCTCAAAAACGGAACCTACATCAATCCCGAAACCCTCGAATTCACTACTTCACATCTTTTGATTGAAGAAGGTGAAAACGGTGGAATAAAATTTATTAAGGAGATTCCTTCTGATCCAAACATCAAGATCCTTGACTGCGCCGGCAAATACATCACCCAGTCTTTCGTTTGCGGACATCACCACGTATATTCTGCTTTAGCCCGCGGAATGGGCGCTCCAAAGAAAAATCCTGAAAATTTCAACGAAATCCTGGAGTACGTTTGGTGGACACTCGATAAATGCCTCGATGTCGAAATGATTGAAGCCAGCGCGCTTTATACAGCTATGGCTTCTTTGAAAAACGGTGTAACATTCGTTATTGATCATCATGCTTCGCCCAATTCGATAGGCGGATCACTCGAAATAATTGCCAACGCTTTCGAAAAAGTGGGAGCATCACACCTGCTTTGTTACGAAATTACTGACCGCGACGGTATGGAAAAGGCTGAGGAAGGATTCATGGAAACGGCAGAATACCTGGAAGATAACCAGGGCTTGGTCGGGTTGCATGCTTCGTTTACCGTTTCGGATGATACATTGCAAAATGCAGTAAGGCTGGCAAAACGGTATAATACAGGTATTCATATTCATGTAGCCGAGGCGTTAAGCGATCAGCAACATTGCATGGATAAGTATGGGATGCGTGTAATTGAGCGTTTGCAGAAATTTGGTGCACTCGAATCACCCAAAACCATTCTGGGGCATTGCCTTCACCTGAGCGAAAACGAAAAGAAAATAATCTCTCAAAGTCCGGTATGGGTAGTGCAAAATACGGAAAGCAACCTGAATAATAAAGTAGGCTACTTTAATGCAGCGGGTCTTGGGAAAAATATCATGATGGGCACCGATGGAATGCACAGCGATATGCTCCGAAGTGCAAAAGCAGCATTTTTTGTCGGACAGAATTTCGATACAATTGGTTACGACAGCGTGTATGAGCGTTTCAGGAATGCTGATAAATACCTGAACAGCAATGGATTTAAAGGTCATGGACCAAACAACCTGGTAGTTCTTGACTATGATACACCAACACCTATGAACCAGGGGAATTTCTACGGGCATTTTGTTTTCGGACTCGAATCAAAACATGTAAAACATGTTATTTCGCAAGGGAAACTAGTCGTTGAAAACGGGAAAATCCTAACTGTAGACGAAGATAAAATCCTTGCCTCTGCCAAAGTGCAGGCTGAGAAGCTTTGGGCAAAAATGCGGTAGTGGCGATTTTTAATCTAACTTTGTCCTCCTTTTACGATCATTTTTTTGACAGCAACGATTTACGGGGTTCGATTTACTACTCATTGTACTAATTGAGATATTGCTTATCGTAAATCGTCATTCGTCAT
Source organism: Bacteroidales bacterium (assembly GCA_038213495.1). GTDB lineage: Bacteria > Bacteroidota > Bacteroidia > Bacteroidales > UBA4417 > UBA4417. Next base: position 44,193 of record JBBQSY010000003.1, on the reverse strand, counting down.
TCGTAAATCGCAAATACGTTTGGCTTATAAAATTATTTTATGGAAATATCCCTGCTACAATGGATTGGCTATATAGCCTCGGTAATCATTGCTGTTTCAATGACAATGAGTTCCATTCTGAAATTCAGATGGATAAACCTTGCCGGAGCCATTACATTCTCGACGTATGGATTTCTCATCGGAGCAATGCCGGTCGGATTTCTGAATGCGTTTATTGCCATGGTCGACATATATTACCTGTACTCCATTTACTCAAAGAAAGAGGTTTTCGAAATACTGGAGGTCAGGGCTGAAAACAAGTACCTGGTTCGTTTCCTCCAATTTCACGATAAGGATATTCAACATTTCTTTCCGGGATTTGCATACCAGCCGGAAATGAATACGATGAGCTTTTTTGTTCTGCGCAATATGGCCGTTGCCGGAGTTTTCCTGGCCCACCGCCAGGAAGACAACAGCCTGTCAGTCGGACTCGATTATGTGATTGCGGAATACCGTGATTTTAAAAACGGAAAGTTTATCTACCTTCATTTGCGAAAACGCCTGATAGCAGACGGCTTTACCAAAGTGATTGCCGATTGTAAAAGCGATAAATATGCCAAATACCTGTCCAAACTGGGATTTGAGAAAAATGCGGATGGTAAATTTGAGAAATCTTTGACGTAGATATTAGTGTCTGCACACCCGAAGGGTGTCTGACACTAAAGCAAGTTTTTAGCAATTTGTTATTCTTTCCTTCATCTGGGTGGACTGAAATTTTAGTCTATCTCTGCGCAAAGGGGTTAAATTTGTAAGTGCGGATGTGAAGTCAGCAATTTCTGTTGAAATCCAAATACAACAGTGTGATTCGAATATTTATGAGGGGTTTCACATTAACGAAGAAGCAGAATATTTAATTTTAAAAGCGTGAATTGCAAGTCAATAAATAGAGTTACATTAAGTATATGGAATCCAGGGTATTTGCTGTCGGAGATATACACGGATATTTTCGATCCTTTAAAACATTGATTGAAGATAAAATCGGATTTGATACTTCTGATAAACTGATTCTGCTGGGAGATTATATTGATCGGGGCACTGAAAGCAAAGAGGTTATTGACTATATACTAAGACATCAACAGAATGGTTTTGATGTTATTCCCCTTCTGGGAAACCATGAAGCTATGCTGCTCGAAGCTTATGAAAACAAAGATAAAACACCTTTATGGCTATATAATGGCGGGACTCAGACTTTAAAAAGCTTCAGCATTTCAGAACTAAGTAATATTGATTCTGTATATATTAAGTTTTTCAGGAGGTTACCTTATTACTATTCATTAAATGAATTCTTGTTTGTTCATGCCGGGTTCAATGATAAAATAGATGCTCCTTTTGAAGATAAATATTCAATGCTATGGTATTGTCTTAAAAAATACTCAAATCCTTTGCTTAAAAACAAAGTGATTATTCATGGACATCGTCCGCAGAAAGTTTCTAGTCTTGCTAATGCTATGCGCACTAATAGAAATGTTATCAATATTGATACCGGTTGTGTTTATGCTGATAGAGAGGATTATGGGAAACTTACTGCAATAGAAATAAATACTTTTACAATTACTTCATTTTGAGATAACAATAATGCTATATTTGCGATTCGCGAATCGCGAATTAATACTAAAGATCATGAAGAAACACAGCGGAATGCGGCCACAGGATATTGTGATACTTCTGAAGTTACTTTCTATGGGAAATAATAAATGGAACAATGCTGATATTGCAAAATCTTTAAAAATCAGTGCTTCTGAAGTTACTGAATCACTCAACAGATGTAGGATTGCACGTTTAATTGATATGACAAAACGAATAGTTTATGCCAATGCCTTTAAAGAATTTCTGATTTTCGGTTTAAAGTATGTATTTCCTGCTGAACCCGGAGCTTCAGTTAGAGGTGTTCCAACTGCTCATTCAGCTAAACCAATTAGTGAACATATTTCAGGCGGAAATGATAATTATGTTTGGCCAGATGCGAAAGGAGCTGGAAGAGGATTTGCAATTGAGCCTTTATACAGGACTGTGCCGGAAATAGTTCTTGAAGATACTCCACTTTATGAGTTACTTGTAATTGCTGATACATTGCGGTTAGGCAGGGCACGTGAGATTCAGATTGCAATTGCAGAACTTGATAAAAGGTTAAACTATGCCTGACGACAATATAACAATGCTTCAAACTGTCGCAAAGGGTCTTGAAGAGCTAAAAAATGAAGTTGTATTTGTAGGGGGCGTGGTTGTTCAACTCTATGCGACAGATCCGGCTGCTGCTGAAATCCGGCCTACAAAAGATGTTGACTGTGTGATTGAATTAAGTTCGGATCTTAGGTATTACCAGTTGGAATAAAAATTGAGAACAAAAGGCTTTCGCAATGATATTTCTGATCGTGTAATTTGCAGATGGATTTATAAAAATATCATTGTTGATGTGATGCCAACAGATGAAAAAATACTGGGATTCAGCAATATATGGTATTCTCAAGGCATTGCACATAAGATCGTAAAACCCTTACCTGATGGAGAGGAAATATTTGTATTTTCACCTGAGTATTTTCTTGCTTCAAAATTTGAAGCGTTAAAAAACAGGGGAACTGCCGATTTGCGCCAAAGTCATGGTTTTGAGGATATTATTTATATTCTGGATAATGATCCACAGGTACTGCAAATCATCAGGAATGAAGAAGTAAGTGTACAGAAATATCTGAAAGAGAAATTCCGTGTAATCCTTGCCGACACGAATATTACAGAGGCGATTGAATCAGCATTACCTTATGGATCAGGAGATGAACGGACTGAAATTATTCTGAAATTAATCAAAACCTTTATTGAAGAAGACTAAATGAGTACAGGAGAATCAAAATAAATGTAACTGCTTATATTTCATTAAATGATTCTTTATGATTATATCTCACTTCAATCTCGGCGAAAGTATCTCCTCTCCCCGCATCGTCTTTTGTGCCAGGCTTTGCACATTTTCTTCCGTTACCAGTTGATTTAAGGCATCACGGATTCCGGCATATTTTTCGTGCAACGGACAGGGATTGTTTTCATCACATTGTTTTAATCCAAAACCACAGCCTTTAAATAAGGTATCGCCTTCGGTTGCAATAATCAATTGCTTCAGCGACAAATCAGGTTTTGTACTATCAAAATAAAAGCCTCCTCCTTTCCCTTTCTGTGATTCAATAAATCCCTGCCGCACCAGGCGCTGTAATATTTTGGCAGTGTAAAAATGCGGTGCATCAATCTGCTCGGCAATTTCGGCAATACCCGGCCAGCGCCCTTCAGAGTTCTTAACCTGAATGTAAACCAACCCCCTTATTGCATATTCTGTTTCCTTATTGAACATAGTACCCTGCTTTTTGCAAAAAATAATGATCAGCAAAGGTACAAATAAAAATGATTAAATAATAAAAGACCTTTTTGTCCTTTTATAAGATTTTATGTTTATCTTTGTCCCCGAAAACAAAAATCAACAAACATGATAAACGAAAATAACAGTGATACAACCATAGGCGAAATTGTCGCCAACGATTTCAGGGCTGCTGCCCTGTTTAAAGAAGCCGGCATCGACTTTTGCTGTGGTGGCAATAAAAGCCTTACCAAAGCCTGTGAGGAGAGCGGTGCTGATGCTCAAATTTTAGCCGCAAAGATTAGGGACCTTGATTCTGATCTGGTTCCAGGGAACCAGAATTTTAAAGAATGGGAACTCGGTTTTCTCAGTGATTATATTATGAATACGCACCATAAATTTGTGCTGAAAAATCTGCCTGAACTGGTTTTTTACACACAAAAAATTGCTGACGTGCATGGCGAACATCACCCCGAGTTGATTGAAGTAGCTGATTTATTTACAAAAATCAATGAAGAACTCCTCCAACACCTGAAAAATGAAGAAGAAGTATTATTTCCTGCCATTAAAGCAGCCGGGACCAATCCTTCACCCGAAACAAAAGCAACAATAATTTCCGAGATCACACGCATGCAGGACGAACATGAGTTTGCCGGCGGTGCCATGGATAGAATTAATGTACTGACACATACCTACCGTATTCCCGAAGATGCCTGCAATACTTACAGGGTTTCGTTGAAACTGCTGGAGCAATTCGAAGATGATCTTCACATTCATGTGCATCTCGAAAATAATATTCTGTACCCGAAAGCATTGAAGTTGGCGAATTAAATTCGGAAGACAGGAGACGGAAGTCGGAAGTTACGCAACATCAAGGCATGTATATCTGACTCTGGACTCATCGCCCATCTTTAACTGCAAAAGCTTATATATAGTAGAAAACCTGATTTATTATGAAGACGGCAACACAAAATCTTGAAAATGACCATGTTCATATACTTCGACTGATCGAAGTAATGGAACGGATCACTGAATCCAAAAATCCAAATGCAGAGCACCTGGATTTAATCGTTAAAATTATCCGCGAATTTGCCGATGGCTTACATCATGCCAAGGAAGAACAATTGCTGTTCCCGCTGATGGTTCAGAAAGGATTTTCAAACGAAACCGGACCTGTGGCGGTAATGCTTCATGATCATGTGGAGGGACGAAATTTCGTCAAAGTGTTGGCAGATAATATTTCGCGGTATAAGCAAGGTGAATCTTCAGCTTTAAAAGCTATCTATACCAACATGCAGGGCTATGCAGATTTGCTAAAAAATCATATCGCCAAAGAAAATAACGTGCTTTTCCGGATGGCTGACAAAGTTTTCTCAACCGCCGAGCAGGAATCACTGTTACTTGATTTCACAAAAGTGGAAAACAAACAGGAAAATGGCTATGGTAAGGATGATTATGTTGCAATGATTGAAAACCTTACCACGGTTTATACCATCTGACAGATTATACCAATGTGAATTTTATAACAGGCCAATGGCCGTTTTAAAATTCTACAATGGAAAATACCGATCAGAAATTCGTTGAGTTCAATTTTGGACTATTACGAATTTCATATCGGTATCACAAAAATAATAACTGCCCTGGTTTAATTAATTTCAAAAACCTCTGTCTATGAAAACAGGAAATCATCTTACAACAACTGCTTTGTCAGTTTTTTTAGCATTTATGCTCCTGACAGGATGCAATAAAAACAGTCAGAATCCTACTGATACTTCAGGTGAAAAAATCACAGGTGAGGAAGTGGCAATTTTGACTTTTGCACCCAATGTACCGCCTCCGATTACGCGTAACCACGCCACGAAAATGATTGTCAGCCTGGAGGTGATTGAAAAGGAAATGGAAATGATGGATGGCGTAAGATATAATTTCTGGACATTCGGAGGACAGGTTCCGGGGAAATTTATCCGTGTTCGTGAAGGCGACCTGGTAGAGTTTCACCTTAAAAATGACCCGTCGAGCAAGTTGCCTCACAACATCGATCTTCATGCGGTTACCGGGCCTGGTGGCGGTGCAGTTTCTACATTTACAGCACCGGGTCACGAAACCCGGTTTTCGTTTACAGCGCTGAATCCCGGCCTGTTTATTTACCATTGTGCAACGGCTCCGGTAGGCATGCATATTGCAAACGGCATGTACGGACTGATCCTGGTTGAGCCAAAAGACGGGTTGCCAAAGGTTGATAAGGAATTTTATGTCGTGCAGGGAGATTTTTACACCAAAGGAGGATATGGCGAATCGGGGCTGCAACCCTTTAACATGGAAAAAGCACTCGACGAAAGACCCGATTATGTTGTATTCAATGGCAAAGTGGGTGCTTTAACCGGCGATAATACATTGAAAGCAAAAGTAGGCGAAACCGTCAGATTGTTTGTCGGAAACGGAGGCCCCGGTCTCACTTCCAGTTTTCATGTAATTGGTGAAATTTTCGATAATGTATATCCCGAAGGAGGAAGCACTATGAATCATAATGTACAAACTACCCTCATTCCTCCCGGAGGAGCAGCCATCACCGAATTTAAGCTTCAGGTTCCGGGTAATTTCCTTCTGGTTGACCACGCTATTTTCAGGGCATTTAATAAAGGTGCTTTAGGAATACTTAAAGTGGACGGGCCGGAAAATAAAACGATTTATTCGGGCCAGCAGGATGACAGAATATACCAGCCCGAAGGCGGCGCAGTACAAACTATGCCCACAACTGCTGCAGAACCCTCCAAACCACTTACAAAAGATGAGAAACTGGCTTTGGGTAAAGCCCTGTATGCCAGCACCTGCCAGGCCTGCCACCAGGCTGATGGGAAAGGAATTGAGAAAGCTTTCCCTCCCCTGGTCAAGTCCGATTATTTTGCTTCCGATCCTAAGAAAATCATCCGGGTAATAACACATGGTTTAACGGGGCCGGTTACGGTAAACGGAAAACTTTTCAATAGTGTGATGCCCAAACAGACCCTGAGCGACAACCAGGTTGCTTCGGTTGCAACCTATGTACTCAATAATTTTGGCAACAAAGGGGGTGAACTTGATGCAACTGATGTGATCGAATTAAGAAAATAGATGCATGAGAACAGTGCTGCTGATATTGAGTTTCCTGAGTGTAACTGTAGGTTTATGCCAAAGCAAATCTACAGCACCTTCGATGGTGGTCATTAAGGGAGGATCATATCTTCCATTGTATTCGAAAAATATTCAGAAAACTGACGTTAAATCCTTTTCGATGGATGTGTACCCGGTTACAAACAGTGATTTCCTGGCTTTTGTGAAAATCAATCCCGAATGGAAAAAAAATAAGGTTAAAAGTATTTTTGCCGATAGCAACTATTTGAAACAATGGGATTCGGATGTGTCTTTTGCCAAAAATATTGCAAACAGTCCTGTGGTAAATGTATCCTGGTTTGCGGCAAAAAAATATTGCGAATGCCAGGGAAAGCGACTCCCCGAAACTGCTGAATGGGAACTCGCAGCAAAGGCCAGCGAGACCAAGGCGGATGCAAGTAAAGATGTCGGTTTCAATCAATGGGTTTTAAACTGGGTAACAAAACCAAATCCTGCCGTTCTACCATCAGTTGGTTCAACCTTTAAAAATTTCTACGGTGTTTGGGACATGCACGGACTTGCATGGGAATGGACCTACGACTTCAACAATGCATTGACTACAGGCGAATCACGTGGCAACGGCAGTCTCGACAATACCCTGTTCTGCGGTGGCGGCTCATTTGCATCCAAGGACATCAACAACTACGCTTCGTTTATGCGGTTTGCCATGCGTTCGAGTGTAAAGGCAAAATATTGTGTTGCCAACCTGGGCTTCAGGTGTGTAAAATAATTTTAAACTTATGAAAGCAATAATTATTTTTTCAGTTTTTCTCACGATTGTATTCGTTTCGTGTAACAATAAAAAGGATTCCGGTGTGAAGAGTTGCTGCAGCAATAAAAAACCAGCAACTAAACTGAAAGAACTTTCCGGTGAATCTGTTTATAATCTTACCTCAAAATGGGTAACACAAAATAACGCCGATATTCAGTTAGGCCATTTCAAAAATAAAATTGTTGTCGCCGCTATGATTTTTACCCATTGCGAATCGGCTTGTCCACGGATTGTTGCTGATATGCAGCGGATTGAATCTGCCTTATCGCCAAAAGAACTTCAGCAGATTGACTTCCTGCTGATAAGCATGGATCCTGAAAGGGACACCCCGGCAAGGCTTATCGAATTTGCAAAAGAACACAGTTTAAAAAGTGATTGGACACTTGTTTGTTCCAGCAAGGATGCGACCATGGAAATTGCCAATGTACTCGGGGTAAGAGTAAAAAAACTGGAAAACGGCGGTTTTGATCATTCCAATATTATTCATGTATTCGACCAGGGTGGAGTTATTGCTCACCAGCAAAACGGATTTGTAGTTGAACAGGATGAAACGCTGAAGGCAATACGGAATTTGCTAAAATAATTGCAAATAATTAAATATCAATTAACTAACCAAACAACTAAACCAATAATTTATGACAACAAAAAAACTCTGGATAATTTTTATCGGTGTAATGGTTATTTCTTTTGCCGTACTGGGATATTTCGGCAGGGAAATTTACAGGAAAGCTCCGCCAATCCCGGCAAAGGTTGTAACCACCGAAGGTGTTGTGCTCTTCACAGGGCAGGATATTAAAGATGGGCAGAATATCTGGCAGTCCATCGGTGGACAAGAAGTGGGCACCATTTGGGGCCACGGAGCGTATGTAGCTCCCGATTGGTCGGCCGACTGGCTGCACCGCGAAGCTTCCTTTATTCTGGATCAATATGCCATGCAAAACGACAGTACGACTTTTGCACTAGTATCGCTCGAAAAACAGGCCATGTATAAGGCCCGGCTGCAAAAGGAATTACGCACCAATACATATGATGAAGCAAGCAACAGCTTCGTGATCTCGCCTTTGAGAGCGAAAGCGATTGAAGAGGTCAGCAAGCATTATGCAAACCTTTTTATGGATGATCCTTCGATGGAAAAATTGCGCGATAACTACGCGATTCCGGCTAATTCCATTAAAACTGCAGACCGAATGGCAAAAATGAATGCCTTCTTTTTCTGGACTTCGTGGGCCTGCGTAACCAACCGTCCTGACAGTGAAATTTCGTATACCAACAATTGGCCAGCAGAAGAACTGGTGAACAATAAGCCGACAAGCGCGCTGATTTTATGGACCGGATTTAGCGTAATAATGTTGCTGATTGGTATCGGACTTCTCGTTTGGTACTACGCCTCAACCAAACATGAAACAGAAATTGAGCCGCTTAAGCGTGATCCTTTCTTCGGCATGGTAAGTACTCCTTCGATGAAAGCAACTTTAAAATACTTCTGGGTTGTAACAGGCTTGATACTTGTACAGGTAATAATGGGAGTGGTAACGGCGCATTACGGAGTCGAAGGCCAGGCTTTTTACGGGTTTCCGTTGTCCAACTTTCTCCCCTATTCGCTTTCGCGAACCTGGCATATACAGATTGCCATTTTCTGGATAGCCACCTCATGGCTTGCAACAGGATTGTACCTTGCTCCGGCAGTTTCGGGTCACGAGCCAAAATTTCAGCGCCTTGGAGTAAACTTTCTCTTTATTGCATTGCTGGTAATTGTTGTAGGTTCGCTCATCGGTCAGTGGTTTGGTATTATGCAGAAACTTGGCCTGATTACAAACTTCTATTTCGGACACCAGGGCTATGAATATGTCGACCTGGGTCGTTTCTGGCAGGCATTCCTATTTATTGGGCTTGTACTTTGGTTGTTCCTGATGGGACGTGCCATTTGGCCGGCAATCACAAAACATGACGAAAACCGTCATTTACTGACCATGTTCCTGATTGCATCGGTAGCCATAGCTGCATTTTACGGCGCCGGCCTGATGTGGGGTCGTCAGACTAACCTTGCTATTGCCGAATACTGGCGCTGGTGGGTAGTTCATCTTTGGGTAGAAGGATTTTTCGAGGTTTTTGCAACCGTTGCCATCGCTTTTCTTTTCGTAAAGCTCAATCTTATCCGTGCAGCAACAGCAACCTCCAATGTATTGTTTTCGACTATCGTTTTCCTTTCGGGAGGCATTCTGGGGACATTCCATCACCTGTATTTTACCGGAACACCAACAGCCATACTGGCGATCGGGGCATCATTCAGCGCGCTCGAAGTAGCCCCACTGGTACTTATTGGTTTTGAAGCCTATTCCACACTAAAAATTTCACGAACCAGCAACTGGATTCAGAACTACAAATGGCCGATTTATAGTTTCCTGGCAGTTTCGTTCTGGAACCTTGTAGGAGCCGGCATCTTCGGTTTCCTGATCAATCCTCCAATCGCACTGTATTACATGCAAGGATTGAATACTACAGCCGTTCACGGCCACACCGCCCTGTTTGGTGTTTATGGCATGCTGGGAATCGGTTTGATGCTTTTTGTATTGCGCAGCATGAATGCCGAGGTGGTTTGGAAAGAGAAATATATCCGCTTCGCTTTCTGGGCAATTAACATCGGGCTGGCATTAATGGTGCTGATCAGCGTTCTGCCTGTCGGACTGGCCCAAACCTGGGTGAGTGTAAAATACGGCTTGTGGTACGCACGTTCAGCCGACTTTATGCAGGGCGATACCTTATCCACATTCCGATGGCTTCGTGTAATAGGCGACACCATTTTTGCTCTGGGCACAGTTGCACTTGCCTGGTTTATTGTAGGACTTAAAACAGGCTGGAGTATCGAAAAACAATAAAACATCCTTTTTTCTGAATAATGAGCGTTCCATAGCATCTGCCGCAATGGAACGCTTTTTGTTATAGCATACGAAATACAAAGTGAATGAATCCGGGAACATTTTAATTTGACAGACCCTATTACTTACTGCCGGACATAAAAGCCCGGCAGGCTGTCCGAAAATAAATTCTATATTTGTTCACCGTTATATTACTCCCACGGAAACCTGTATACCTCCAACACTGCAAAACGAAATAAATATTACACTGAGAATGAAGACATTTCTTTTAATTATGATCATGATGGCTGCTTTCGGCGCTATTTCACAAAATTCATCCCAATACGATAACATACTGCTGACAACAGCAAACGACTACAGGAATGCGGAGCCACAGGTTATGCTGGCTGCCGATTACGTATATTCCACTCCGATAGAAAAAGATAATCTGAACCGGAAAAATTCGATTTCATTTATCATGAAATGGATGGCCGGAACATCGGATTATTCGTTTGCAATGGATGTAACGCTTATGAAAATCGCGAACAATGACAGAGAAGTCGTAGGTGTTTATGCTGTATGTCTGGCTAAATATGCGCTTCAACAGGGTAAAGGTGTCGACCGTGACTCGTTAAAATATAATTCCTATTTATTGCTCGCAAACTATTGCGAAGATCCTGGTAACAAATACAAACCCCGGGGTGAAATCAAAAAACTGATTGATGCAAAAAATCAGAATAAATTAAAGGAATACATCGATTCAAAACAAAAGTGATCATTTATCCGGATTGCGTTTTCTTAGTTCCGATGCAAACAAATGGCTGTTCCTGCTGTTTAATTTTAATAGTATGATTAACATGTTTTCAAACCCCGTTTTTTGTAATTCACCAATATGAATTTTAGTGCGTCTTTTAAAATATGGCTGAAAAAATCATAGAAGTATCTCACCTTTCAAAATCTTATGGCAAAATAAAAGCTGTCGATGATGTTAGTTTTACGGTTTACGAAGGCGATGTATTAGGATTTCTGGGGCCAAACGGAGCAGGAAAAAGTACGGCTATCAGGGCAATGCTTTCATTGATAACACCTACCACAGGCGAAATCAGGTTGTTCGGGAAAGAACTTTCACATAATCGCAATTTTATTTTATCCAAAATCGGCTGTATTGTCGAAAAGCCGGATTTTTATACCTACCTGTCAGCCGAGCGCAACCTCGAAATCTTTGGACGCATCTCAGGTTCTATAATCACGAAAAGCCGTGTTCAGGAAATGATAGAATTTGTCGGCCTTAAAGGGAGAGAAAAAGACAAAGTCGGTAGTTTTTCGCACGGCATGAAACAACGCCTTGGCATTGCACAGGCATTGCTCCACGATCCCGACCTTATTGTATTGGATGAACCGACCACCGGTCTCGATCCAAAAGGTATTATCGACATCCGTAATCTCATTCTACAACTTAAAAACGAACGCAACAAAACGATTGTATTATCATCACATATCCTTTCCGAAATTGAACTTATTGCCAACCGAATGGTAATATTAAACAAGGGAAAATCAGTTGCCCAGGGAAGTGTTGCCGAACTGCTTAACCAGCAGGAACTTATAGTATCAGTGCAGGTCGATCAGCCCGAAAAAGCTATTCAGCTTATAAACCGGAAATTCGCAGGCACTGCAGTTAGTCATTCCGGCGACGATATGCTTCAGCTCAGCATTACACAAGAAATTATCCCCGAAATAAACCGATTGCTATTGGATAACGATATAAATGTTTACCGGATTGAGGTGAAGCGCAAACTTGAAGATTATTTCCTGAAATTAATCAGCAACTGATGTTCCGGAAAAGCACCTATAACGAATTTATTAAAATTTCTGCCAAGCCACGCAGTTATATCGGGCTTGGAGCCATTACTTTACTTGTAGCCGTCATTCTTTTTGCAATGAAACTGGATGGGAAATCCTATCTTTCCTTTGTAACAGGTTCATTCGAACAGACCTTGTCGTTTCAGGGTAATGTATTGAACGGCAGCCTGATGGCTTTTATCGTTTTACAACTGCTTATTGTACACGTTCCCTTACTCGTGGCCCTGGTTACCGGCGATCTTGTTTCGGGCGAAGCCGCGTCGGGAAGCATTCGCATGCTGGCTACAAAGCCCATTTCCCGCACACAACTCTTACTATCGAAGTTTCTGGCCGGAAATGTTTACACGCTGATAATTCTTGTATTGCTGGGCATTATGGCCCTGGGATTCGGGAAACTGATATTTGGTACCGGCGACCTTATAGTAATCAATAGCCAGGGTTTGATAATCTTCCGCGATGGCGATATTATGTGGCGTTTTTTCAGCGGATTAGCCGTTTCGTACCTGGCACTGGTCACAATTGCAACCTTATCAATTACACTTTCGTGTTTTACTGATAACTCAATAGGGCCTATTGTTACAACCATGGCCATCATTATACTTTTTACCATTATAGGCACTTTGGATGTTCCTGTATTCGATCATATCCGGCCTCTTCTTTTTACAACTCATATGGCCTCATGGCGTAGCTTTTTCAACGACCCCATCCCGAAACAGGAAATTTTAAATTCAGTAATTGTGCTTCTCATTCATATCGCAGGCCTGCTAGGAATAGCTTTGTACAAGTTCAATAAAAAAGACATTTTATCATGATAAAGAAAGTTCAGAAAGCGAAGTATTTTATATTTTCCTTATTGATGCTTTTAAGTTTCACTGCTGTTGCGCAAAAAACTCCGAATCAGCTTCTGAAAGGCGTTTATCAAAAAATGATGACTGTTAAGGATTATTCCGTTGATGCCGTCATCAGGGCCGATATTCCTTTGATTAAAATACTGCCGGTGAATGCTGTAGTGTATTTCAAACAGCCCGACAAATTTAAAGTCGAATCGAAAGCAATAGCAATATTGCCCCGGCAGGGTTTCAGTGACTTATCGAAAATTATCCGCGACACAACCTCCTATACGGCAGTATTTACAGGAAAAGAAAAAATAGGAACATCATTGACTCAGATTATAAGTATAATCCCTGTGACAGACACCGGCGATCTGATACTTTCGAAATTCTGGCTTGACTATTCGCACAACCTGGTATTGAAATCACAGATCACCACCCGGTCAAGCGGAACTATACTGATAGAATATTTCTACTCAAATCAGTCGGGTTTTGGCTTACCCGACAAAATGATTTTTACGATAGATGTGAAGAAATTTAAAATCCCTAAAGCAATGGCCGGTGATATTCAGAATCCCCAACCCAAATCCAAAGCAAATGAAGATGAATCAAAAAAAGGAAAAATAGAGATCAGCCTGACGAATTACAAGATCAATCAGGGACTCAAGGATGCGTTTTTCAGGAAGTAGAAACCGGCTTTCCTTCCGCCAAAATCCTGAGTCCAAAACACTAATTTTATCAACTTGAACCAGCCAACACAAATCTATCTTGCTCCTTTCCAGGGAATTACCGGGGTTACTTTTCGGAAGATTTACTCAAAACATTTCCAGGGTGTGTATAAATTATTCACACCTTTTTTTACCAATATCAGCAACGACTTAAAGCTCCCTGCCCGGAAGTTAGCCGAACTGGGCCATCCTTCTGAAAACGGGATTGAGGTCGTACCGCAAACGCTGAGCAAAGATGCTGATGAAATTATCCGTTTTGCAGTCTTCTGCCAAAACCTGGGATTCAAGGAGATAAACTGGAACCTGGGTTGTCCGTATCCTATGGTGGCAAATAAAAAACGGGGTTCGGGCATGCTGCCCTATCCTGAAATGGTGGATGAAATCCTTGCCAGAGTTATGGCTGGAACCGCTATCCGTTTTTCGGTAAAATGCAGGCTGGGCTATGAATCGTCTGAAGAAATCTTTAAACTCATTCCCATATTCAACCGGCTTAACATTTCGGAATTAACCATTCATGCCCGCATCGGGAAACAACTATACACAGGTGAAACAGACCTGGAAACTTTTCAGAAAGCTGCACAGCAACTTACTGTGCCTGTTGTGTATAACGGAGATATTTTTTCAGTCAGCGACTTTCAAAAGGTTTCTGCACTTATTCCGGAAATCTCAACCTGGATGATTGGCCGGGGCTTGCTGTCGGATCCGTTTCTGCCAGCCAGGATTAAAGGATTTCCCATGGCGGATGATGAGCAAAATGTTGTTCGGCACTTTATGGATGACCTTTATTATGCTTACCGCAGACAGATGAACGATAATCCAGCATTGCTCGGCGTTTTAAAAGAATACTGGACTTATTTGTCGACATCCTTTGATGATCCGCACCAGGTTTTTAAAAAAGTGAAAAAAGTGAAAACCTTTGATGAATATGAAGACGCGTCCTCCTTTGTTTTCAATGAATATAAGTGGGTTGGTTCAAAATGAAAAAAACCCGCCGGTACAGCAGGGCTTTATATATAAGTATTTGATGAATTTTCTATCCCCCCATCCCCAAGTCTCCCCATCCCTCTGTCTCTCCGTCTCTCCGTCTCTCTGTCCCTCTGTCTCTCCGTCCCTCTGTCTCTCCGTCCCTCTGTCTCCCCCTTCTCTCTGTCTCCCATTCGCCTTGTCAGCTCATTCTTACCACACTACTTGTCTTCTTTCGGGTCATATGCCCACTTCAAATAAGTAGATCCCCAGGTGAAACCACCGCCAAAAGCTGCCAGTATAATATTATCCCCTTTGCGGAGTTTAGATTCCCATTCCCACAAACAAAGAGGAATAGTTGCCGAGGTTGTATTTCCGTATCTCTCGATATTGATCATCACTTTTTCTTTCTCCAGACCCATGCGGTTAGCCACCGCATCGATGATGCGCATATTTGCCTGGTGCGGAACCAGCCAGGCCAGTTCCTCGGGTTTCAGGTTATGCTTTTCCATCATTTCAACCGAAACATCAGCCATTTTAGAGACTGCCCATTTAAAAACGGTCTGTCCTTCCTGGTAAATAAAATGCTCTTTTGCATCAACTGTTTCGTGTGAGGCCGGCCGTAGCGATCCGCCTGCTTTCATATGCAGGTATTGTTTTCCAACGCCGTTGGTATGAAAAATTGAATCAATCATCCCTGTATCTTCTTCGGTAGGCTCAAGCATAACGGCTGCGGCTGCATCCCCGAAAAGCGGGCAAACTGTCCTGTCAGTATAATCGGTGATTGACGACATTTTATCAGCGCCAACAATAATCACTTTTTTATGGGTTCCCGATTCAATAAATTTCTGTCCGACGGTGAGTGCATAAAGAAAACTGGAGCAAGCCGCATTCATATCGTAGCTGAAAGCATTCAGAATTCCGCATTTATCGCTGATTATATTCGCCGTTGCCGGAAACATCATATCGGGTGTTACTGTAGCACAGATCAGGAGGTCAACTTCGTCAGGACTGGTATTGGTTTTGGTTAACAGGAGTTTTACAGCTTCGGCGCCCATATCGGATGAAGCAAGCCCTTCCCCTTTCAGAATATGACGTTCACGGATACCAATACGGGTCATGATCCACTCGTCGGTGGTATCCACCATCCGGCTTAGTTCATCATTGTTGAGTATATATTCAGGAGCATATCCGGCAACCCCGGTGATAGCGGCTTTTAGTTTTGTCATACGTTTTTTATTTTCCAGTTTTGAAGAGTAAAGTGATCCATCGCCCTGGTAAATTCCGGGCTTGTATGCCTTGCCACGGGGCCGTGAACTCAGCGAATATTAATCCACTACAAAACCTCCGTTGAGATTTACAATAGCATGCTTTATCTTGTTGGCAATTTTTGCCTTATACACATCACGTCCCAGTAAAACCATATTTTTTATGGCTATGTGATTGGAGATGCCATGACCCATTATTACGGCGCCATTAATACCTAAAATCGGGGTTCCGCCATAGTTTTCGTAATTCATCCTGCTAAAATAGTCATCCAGTATGTTACGTTTCTCCATGATACGGTAAAAGGATTCGATGAGTTTCAGGACGATATTTCCGGTAAATCCATCGCATACAATTACGTCAGCTTTATTGCGAAGTACATCGCGTCCTTCAATATTACCGGTAAAATTGAAATCCTTCGAGTCCTTCATCAGGTGATAGGCCGATTGGGTGTTAAGGTTACCTTTTTCCTCTTCGTGTCCAATGTTAAGCAGCGCCACCCTTGGATTTTTAATCTTATACACGTTGTGCACGTATATGGATCCTATTAAACCAAACTGGTAAAATATATCAGACTTGGCATCGGGATTTGTTCCGACATCAACCAGAAGGCTGTATCCGCCATCTTCCTGGGGAATAATGGCAGATGTGCAGGGGCGAACTATTCCCTGAATGGTATTTACACTAAAGATAGAACCTACCAGCATAGCGCCGCTGTTACCGGCACTGGCAAATGAATCGATTTTTTTATGCTTAAGCAAATGGAACCCGACACTAATACTGGATTCCGGTTTGCGCGACAAGGCTTTGGTGGGATGCTCACCCATTTCGATTACATCGGGTGCATGTACAATATCGAAAACGGAGGCATCAACTCTACGTTCATGCAGTATTTTCCGGATAGCTGTTTCCCGGCCGATCAGGACAATTTTATCATCACCCGATAGCTCTTTAGCTGCCAGGATAGCTCCATCGACAGCAGCTACCGGCGCAAAATCGCCGCCCATAACATCTAACCCGATTCTCATTTAAAGAATCTTTTACTGAACATGATATGCCGTTTTACTGGCAAAACTACGCTGTTGTATTTTTCTCGATAGCAAGACGGCCTTTGTAGTAGCCACATTCGGGACATACACGGTGGTAAAGAACCGAGGTGCCGCAGTTTGAGCAAAGGATGAAGGTTGGCGCTTCAAGTTTATAATGTGTTCTGCGTTTAGCCGTTCTGGTTTTCGAGAACCTGTGTTTAGGATTTGGCATTGTATGATTTGTTTAATGTTAATTCAATATTTTTATTGGTCGGTTGATAGATTTTTGAGCGCTTCCCACCGCGGATCAACAGATCCGGTCGGAGTGAGTTTTTCGAGTAGTTGCAACATCTCCGGGTCACAGGTGCTGTTGCCGTCTTCATCATCCGTGTGAAGCAGGCGTGCAGGGAGACTCAGGTGTATGAATTCGTAAATATACGTCGACAGATCGAATTTATAGTCCGTTTCCGGAATAATAACCACATCGTCGCTTTCTTCAATGTATTCAGAACCCAGCTTTACAATTAGCCGCTGTGTATCGGATACATGTAAACTCACGTCGTGAGTGCAACGGTCGCAGGGAACTACTGCATCTCCGGAAAAGTCGATGGTAAAAACCATCATTCTCTCCATCTTTTCAAGATCGACCGTAACATGCAGCTTTCCCTGCTTTATCAGAGAATACTCAAAATGTTCAAAGAACGAATCATTCACTTCAAACTCAAAAATATGATTCCCAAGCTCAAGCCCAACGAACTGAATATGATATTCTTTGAGGCGGTTCACGGTTGTCACTGTTAAATTGAGGGGCGCAAAATTACGAAATCCTATTTTAAATACCAAACACTTGTTTTGCAGATATTTATTTGTCCGAAGTCCCGCTGTTACTGTATTACTGCTTACTTAGCTGCCAATTGACAGATTATGTTAAATGTTATTTTTTGTTATTTTCTACCAAAATCGGCAGGAATTTCACCCCAGGCTTTGGTTTCCCATTTTAAAATCCGGGTTTCAAACGAATTATTTTGAAGCCATTCTTCTGCACGATCGATAAGGTCAAACAGATCTTTGTTTTTTGCATTCGGCGGCAGTTTGGTTTTGCAGGCCTTTTGATCAATCCACGAAATTGCATTGCGTGAATCGCTGTAGAGGGGCAGCGAAATATTATTTTTCTTTAGCCATGCCAGACCGGTAACAATGGCAAGGAATTCGCCTATATTATTTGTGCCTTCAGGGTAAGGGCCGCGGTGAAAAATCTCCTGACCGGTTACCATATTTACACCCCGGTATTCGAGTATTCCCGGATTACCACTGCAGGCGGCATCAACACAGATAGCCTGTATCAATGGCAGGCCAAATTGCTTAAGGATTTCCTTGCTTAGAGGTACCTTAACGGTTTTACCCAGGTAATTCCATACATTGCTGCCAAAAGCCTTTTTGGCTTCTTCGGGCGATTCAAAGCTTTTGTATTTGGCAGCGACATAGCCATCTACCTGCTTTTTGCATTTTTCCCATGTATCGAAAATGCCGGTTTGATGGCCTTCCCACACTACATAATATTTGCTCTTTGGTTTTTTCATTGATGGGGGCAAAAGTAGGGGATTTTGGGCAATAAAACCCCGGTAATCTCTATATATTTGGTACCTTTGCTGCAATAGTTACAGTTTTGTTTTGCTTGAGTTTATTCCGGCTAGCACTCCTTTTATGATACTAATATCTGATTTCAATGAAAATCCTTCTTATTGAAGACGAAAAGCATTTGTCCGACAGTATTATCCAATACCTGAAAGTTGAGGGTTATGTTTGTGAAACATGCACAACTTACGATAAATCCATTGAAAAGATTAATCTTTACAATTATGACTGCCTCATCGTAGATATTACCTTGCCTGACGGGAACGGGCTTGACGTGATCAGAGCCCTGAAAACGATTAATTCCACAACAGGAATAATAATCATTTCAGCAAAAAAATCACTCGATGACAAAATCACAGGACTTGAGATCGGTGCAGATGACTACCTTACAAAGCCCTTTCATCTTTCTGAATTGAACGCAAGAATTAAATCAATCATCAGGCGAAGGAACTTTGAAGGCAAAAAAGAAATCATTTTTAACGAGATCACAATTGATCCCTCCCTTTCAAAAGTATCGGTAAATGATAAAACGCTTAGCCTGACCAAAAAAGAATATGATCTGCTCGTTTATTTCATATCAAACAAGGACAGAACACTTACAAAAGGATCAATCGCAGAAAACCTCTGGGGTGATGAAATTGATATGGCTGAATCATTCAACTTTGTTTATTGCCATATCAAGAATCTCCGTAAAAAAATGATAGAACAGGGAGGAAATGATTATGTACAGAATGTTTATGGAATAGGATACAAATTTTCAGATCAATGAAACTTCTCACAAAAACAAGTCTCTATTATTTGATCTCATCCATATTTGTCTTCGCAATAGGTGGATTCATTTTCTATCAGCTTATCATTTCCGAAATTTTTGGTGAACTTGATGCTTTACTCTTAAAACAGAAAGTAAAGATCATTTCACATATTGATCATAGTAATACATTGCCCGATCTGGATATCATTTATGAAATAAAAGTTAAGATTGTTCCTATACCTCAGTACAAACCTATTAATATAACAAAAGATACTCTGCTGTTTGACGACCTTGAAGAAAGCAATATTCATCATCGTGTTTTAATCTTTACATATAAAGTCAAGGACCAGCCGTATCAATTCTTTCTCTTTAAATCGTTCTTTGAGCTGCGTGATCTGGTTAAAGGTATTGCGACTTTTGTTCTGATACTGCTTGGGGCCTCAATCCTGGTAATGGTATCAGTAAACATTATTATTTCAAGGCGAACATTTAAACCCTTTTATACTCTTTTACAGAAACTTGAGGATTATGATATAACAAAGAGTAAGCCTTTAGAATTAAAGCCTACAAATATTTATGAATTTACTAAACTGAACAAAGTAATACTGGCAATGACCAATAAATCAAGAAAGGATTACCTTATTCAGAAGGAATATATTGAACATGCCTCTCATGAAATTCAGACACCTCTTGCCATCATCAGGTCCAAATGTGAATTAATTCTTCAATCCAGTTATATTCCTGAAAATGAATTGAATTCATTATCCGCTATCATCGACTCTGCGGATCGTCTTTCAAAACTTAATCATGCTTTGCTTTTGATCTCAAAAATTGAGAACATGCAGTTCAGCGCCAGTGAACCTATCAATTTGCAGCAATCAATTGAGAAACATTTAACACTTTTCGAAGATCTTATCTCGATGAAAGAAATTGAGGTTAAAACCTATTTTGTTGAAAGCCCGGTATTACTGATGAATCCGGTATTATTGGATATTTTGATTAGTAATTTATTAAGCAATTCCATAAAACACAATATACCAGGTGGTTCTATTAACATTAAACTTACCAATCATAAATTGGTGATTGAAAATTCAGGAGCACCTTTATCGGTTAATTCTGATGATTTATTTAAAAGGTTCTTCAAGAATAACTCAAAAACAGAATCTCTTGGCCTGGGTCTTACAATCGTAAAACGAATTATTGATTTCTACCATATGGACGTTTCTTACATTAATGATATAAATCATCATCAGGTTGATACATCTCACCATATTTTGAGCGTTTTTCTCTCAAAATAGGAGCTAACTACCAAATCGCTACAGATTCATAAAGTACTTTTGGCGCAAAGAACTAAAAGAAAATACCCGCCTACCTGTTAATCATTCTACCGGTGCATTTATTTTATTTTGTTTCTTAAAATCTCCGACATTCATTAACCGTGCATCAGTTCTGTTCCTCTGATATGTGGCTGAAAATGTTTGCTGGTTTCAAAAAAAACAATAATTTGTAAAAACCAATTTAAAAAACAACCAATGAAAAAACCATCCAAATTATTTATTTTCCTGCTGTCAATAGTCTTGCTGATTGGAGCAAGTTCGTATTTAACATCCTGTAAAAAGGACGAAAAAAGTGCAGATCAAGTTGCTTATGATGCTGCTGATGGACTTCAGGGCGCCAGGCTTTACGACCATGTAATCAATTATCAAAGAGAAGCAGGTAAATCTGTTGATGCCACAATTATTGCAAAACCAGACTTCTTCAGGTGTAAAAGTTGTCATGGTTGGGATCTGTTAGGGCAAAAAGGCGTTCTTATCAACAAACCAGGATCGGCAACCTACCCGGTTGTTGCTGCTGGCAATTTATTCACTTATGCGAAAGATCATTCAATCAGAGAAGTTTTTGACGCTTGTAAACATGCTGGTGGTCGCTCAATGACAGGTACAATTACTGTCACAAACCAAATGCCTAATTACAGTACATTTTTAACAGATGCTCAAATCTGGAATTTAACAAAATTCCTGAAAGAAACGGCTCATAACGTAAATGACTTTTATGATATGACCACAACGGGGACTTATCCAACAGGTACCAGAGTTTTTTCGAACATTGGCAAAGGGGGGAATGCAGCTCATGGTCAGGTTGTTTATGACGCAAAATGCAAATCATGCCACGGTGCTGACGGAACTACAATCAATGTTTACTGCAAAAACCCGAGATTGGTTATGGGTGTGATGCTGAGGGAAGATCCGCACGAAATACAACATAAAGCTATTTGGGGCATGCCAAATGATATTGATCATTTTGAAGGTGGTTGTCCTACTGCGGCTGCCATGCCAATTATCAATATTACTGATCAGGATATCAGGGATATGATGGTAATGGGACAAGATGCAACCAAATTCCCGGCTAAGAAATAATACAAGATTTAAACGTTATATTCAATAACGGTTGTAGTAAAAGAGGGTCTCAAATCATTGAGACCCTCTTTTTTGTATCTGATGGTGTTTAACTATTATTTCTCCCGTAGAATATGCCGTGGAATAAAACGGGGAAAACTAAATCCGCCTGGTATTACATAAGTGTATTTGTACCAAAATACCCTCCCTATAAAATTGAGAAATTTATGCACTTTGCTGTTTCTGAAAGGAATATTTGAGCAGGAATAACACATGTCTTCCAATATTGACAATTTGCAAAAAACCTGCAATATCATTCTGAATTCTGTGTGGGACATCGTTATTTTTTATTTAGTTTCATGGTTTTCCTTTGGCTGGCATATGTCTATCTATGCGTTTCTGAGTAAAAACATTTTTTGTTTTTTGCACCAACAAGTCAGATAAATACATAATATAAGATTGCGAGAACTTGTATTTCAACAGGTTTATATTAGAGTTCTTTTGCACAATAAAAAACCCCGCTCAAAAAGCAGGGTTTTTCCTTTTATTTATTGATTGAGGTTTATTCCTCTTCTTTTTCCTGCTCTTCGTAAGCTTTAAGCAAGGCTGTCTGAACATCAGGTGGAACCTGAGCGTATTCGCCAAATGCAAGGTTATACGTTCCGCTGCCCGATGTGAGTGAACTCAGAGTGGTTGAGTAACGGTTCATTTCTGCCAGGGGAATCTTAGCCTTTATAACCTGGTAGGTGCCTTCGCTGTCCATCCCCATAATAATGGCGCGGCGTCCCTGTAAGTCAGTCATAACATCGCCCATGCGCTCGGCGGGAACCATAACCTCCACATTATAAATGGGTTCAAGGATTTTAGGTCCTGCATTTTTGAAAGCTTCTTTAAAAGCCTGGCGTCCTGCCAGTTTAAATGCAAGTTCGTTGGAATCGACTGGGTGCATCTTGCCGTCGTACACATTTACAACGATATCGCGGGCATAGGAACCCGTGAGCGGGCCTTCTTCAATTTTCTCCATAATCCCTTTGAGGATAGCCGGCAGGAATCGTGCATCAATGGATCCACCAACGATACAACTGTTGAATACAAGTTTTCCGCCCCAAGGAAGTGTTTGTTCGTCGGTGCCGCGTATAGGGAAATCGCTCTGGAATTTCATTCCTTCGGTAAACGGCTCGATAAGCATATGTACTTCGCCAAACTGTCCGGCGCCGCCCGATTGTTTCTTGTGTCGGTACATGGCTTTCGCCGATTTGGTAATGGTTTCGCGGTAAGGAATTTTTGGCGCGATATATTCAACCGGTATTTTATCGAGATGCTCGAGGTACCACTTGGCAATATTGAGGTGAAGCTCGCCCTGGCCTTTTACAATTATCTGTTTCAGTTCTTTTGAATACTCGATAAGCAGTGTTTGATCCACCTTGTGCATTTCGTTGAGGCGTGCACCCAGCTTTTCGTCATCGGTCGAATTTTTAGGCTTGATGGCCATGCTTATTTTTGGCGAAGGAAAATTGATAGGGACGATTTTATCTTCCGCATTTTTATATGAATTCAAGGTATCCCCTGTGCGGGTATTTTTCAGTTTGATGGTAGCGGCAATATCACCGGCACATACTTTTTCAACTTTTTCGCGCTTTTTACCAGCGATCAGCAAAATCTGCGATATGCGTTCCTTGCCTGAGTTGGAGCTGTTAACCAGGTCCATGGCTTCGGTAACTTCGCCTCCATACACTTTAAAGAAAGCAATTTCGCCCAGGTGTTCTTCAACAGCTATTTTCACAACCTGCAAGGATGTTGGGTCGGCTGAATTGCATTTCAGCTCTTTGCCTGATTCGGTAAGTATTGCCGGCATTTCGTCGGGAGCCGGTGCTGATGAACAGATAAATTCGAGCAAACGGCCAACGCCTTTGTTATGTTTTGCCGACATACAGAAAACAGGGAATAATCCACGGCTGATGATGCCTGCCTTAAGTCCTTTTTCGAGTTGTGCTTCGGTAAGGGTTCCGCTTTCGAAAAATGCCTCCATAAGAGATTCATCTGCTTCGGCAGCTTTTTCGATAAGTTCACCCTGCAGATTCTCCGCTTTGGTCATTTCGCCGGCAGGAATATCCAGCACTTCAGGTTTCCCTCCGGCTTCAGGATATGTAAGCATTTTCATCTGCAGAAGGTCGATAATAGAACTGAAGCTATGACCTTCGTTAACAGGGTATTGCAAAACAGTAACATTCCCGCCGAACTGCGTTTTAAGCTGACGGATAGTTTCCTCGAAATTGGCTTTTTCGTGTTCGAGCTGGTTTACTCCAAAAATAACGGGGGTCTGGTTTTTATTGGTCTGTCTCCATGTAATTTCAGTTCCAACCTCCACTCCGTTCTGAGCATTTACAAGCATAACAGCAGTATCAGCCACGCGGAGCGCTGCAACTACCTCGCCTATAAAATCATCGAAACCAGGGGTGTCCAGGATATTTATCTTCTTGCCATTGAATTCGACATACATTAATGTGGTGCAAACTGAATTACCTCTTTCCAGTTCTATCTCGCGATAATCGGAAGTGGTATTTTTATCCTCAATTGATCCACGGCGGTTTAATAATCCGCCTTCAAAAAGCATTGCTTCGGCAGTGGTAGTCTTTCCTGATTTGGCTCCACCAATAAGTGCAATATTCCTTACTTCACTTGTCTTGTAGACTTTCATTTTAAAAGTAAATTTATTGTGATTGAAACTGTTATTCAGAGATATTAGACTTGCAAAGTTATAAATTGTAGTAATATATGCAAATGTTATGAAGAAAGAGCTAAATTAAAATAACTTTCCCGTTTAATCCTGCTGAAAGTTAGGTGTTTATCTGGTATAATCGTCCCGTATATTCGGTTCTTCGATGACAGAATCTTGCCAATAAAGGTAAAGTATCCGGTAAACGTGCATCTTTAAATTGGAAATTAAACGGTCGCCCTCCGGCTGCGGTATACAACCCTGAATTTAATTTCCGCCTTGCGAAGCCACACTGAGGCAATTGCAATAAGCAACCGGGGCCAGATGAGCCAGTGGATGGCATATCCCAGCGTAAGAAACAGCAAGGGATCTTCGAGTTGCGAATGTGAGAGTGACACATGGTGGTTGAGCAAATCGGCATCTTCGCGGTTCATCCGGCCTTTTTCGGATTCCTCGATCATAATGGCCGAACCATAAGCCAGCCCTATCAGATTTGCCACTAACCATGATAAGGTTGTGCTGCGGGGCAACCCAAATAGTTTCATCAGCGGTGCCAATGGCTTTTCGATAGCGGTCATCCAGCCAAATTCGTCGAGTATCCGCTGAAAAACCAGGAGTACATTTACCAGCACCAGAATTTTAAACGTGGTGCGTGAAATGGAATTCAGCCAATGCATAAAAGCCGCACCAAATGTTTCCTGGTGTTGTATTACCGAATGAATATCTTTCAACATGCTGCCGGGCATAATAAGGTTCAGCATCATGCCAATAACAAAACTACCTGTAAGGCGAAGCAACAGCATGCGCACTGCTGATGAACCGGTGCGTTTCATTACAGCGGTTTCGATGAGGAATCCGTGCGAAACCAGGCACATGGTACCCAGTATGATCCCTTCGCGCATCGGGAGCTGAAGCAGCGAAAGCACCGCAACAACCGAATAAATATTGGTGAAAATGCTGGTTACAAGCACAATGGCCGAAACTCCCGGCAAGCCCATGTGTTTAAAAACAGGGCCGGTATAGTTCGCCATAAGGGCAAGAATTCCGAAATAGTCGAGCAGCATTACTCCAAAGGAAACGGGAACCGTAATTTTGATCAGCCACCAGGCCGTTTTCATGCCATTGGGCAAGGCAGAGGTTACGCTGCGTTTAAGTCGTTGAATGATGGTTGCTTGTTCCAATTAATTCCAAAATTAATGGAGGCAAAGGTACATTTTTCGGAAAGCAAGAGAAGATGTTGAATAAAAAAGGCAATACCTTGATAAAAATAGTCAGTATAAACTCTTACTAAAACAATCCACTCACAAACTCATCCACCGTGAGTTTCGAATAATACATACTGATATCGAATGTCGAAACAGCTTTCCGGATGGCTTCTTCCTGGTGCGGAATGCCGACGAGTTTATCCTCTATTTCTTTTGGATCGGCATGCGAGAAGAAATCGCCGTAAATATGTGTTTGTAGGATTATACCATTCCTGGCATTCATACAGAATTCCAGCGTACCGCTGTTTATGGTTCGTACCAGTTTCCGGAAATTATACTCCGGCGAACTCCCGAAGTTCCAGTCCCAGGTACCGTATTTTTCATGCACAAGTTTATCAATAAGCCGGTGATCTTCATCCGAAAGTTCATAAAAACGGGCATCGGGATACATTTCTGCGATATGGCTTTGTATCAGTTCCGAAAACTGCATCACATCCATGGGTACTGACAGGTGTTCGCTGATATTGGTGACACGGCTTCGGACAGATTTCACGGCTTTATCCCTGAATTTTTCGGGATCAACTTTCAGCGCCTGGCTCAGATCGGCCATAAGTGCAGAAAACAACAATGTGCCATGGTGTAAAACCCGGTTTTTCCATACCATTTCAGCATTTCCCGAAAATTTCCGGCCATCAATGGTAAGGTCATTCCGACCTTCGAAACGGGCATCAATCCCAAGGTTCAGCAGTACTTCGAGGATGGGCTCGGTATACTTGCGGAAATCGTTCAGCGTATGATCTTTGTCCGATTGTATAAAAGTGAAATTCAGGTTTCCCAAATCGTGGAACACGGCACCTCCGCCTGTGAGCCGACGCACAACGCTGATATTTTTTTCTTTCACATATTCGATATTGATTTCCGAAAGTGTATTCTGGTGCTTGCCTACAATGATGGCCGGCTCATTTCGCCAGAGCATGAAAATATCCTCGTCGCTTTCTTTCAGGAAATACTCTTCAGCGGCAAGATTAAAATATGGATTTGTATGACTTCGTTTAATGATAAGCATAGGTATGGTATTGGTTTAAAATCAGCATTTACCGGTGTTTGCATCCATTTCTCACTAAAAGAAAAGCAGCTGTAATTTTATGCATTCACAACAGTTTAATCCATTATATGTTTCGGCGGATTTTGGATTTAATCGGGAATAAATAGATTGATCCGCCAATTGTAGTATATTTACGCCATATACAGGATTGTGATTATTAACCCCTAAAATATACAAATATGTCACTCATTGTCATTGGAATTATTGCAATTATCGCTGGTTTTGTGCTTGCCCGGCAGGATTCTCCTTTAAAACCCTTTTCCGGCATAATCCGTATCGTGGGATTTGTTATGGTACTGGCAGGTGTTGCTTTATCTGCAGTACAGCAGGTTGAACCCGGATTTGTAGGTGTTCAGAAACTCTTTGGGAAAGTGAACAACAACACGCTCGAAAGCGGACTAAATATCGTAAATCCGCTGGTTGAAGTGGTTATGTTCGATATCCGCACCCAGAACTATACCATGTCGGGCGTACAGGACGAAGGCAGCAAATCGGGCGACGATGCCATCCGCGTGCTTTCGGCCGACGGACTGGAAGTGATTATCGATCTTACCGTTTTGTATAAAGTGCTCCCCAACGAGGCGCCTCGCATTTTAAAAGAAATCGGAACCGACTACCGGAATACCATTGTGCGCCCGATTTGCAGGACTAAAATAAGGGACAATGCCGTTTATTATGATGCTGTTGCATTGTATTCATCGAAGCGTGATGAATTTCAGGACAGGATATTTAAAACCATTGAAACCGATTTTAAAACACGCGGACTGATACTTGAACAACTACTGGTGCGTAATATAACCTTGCCAACCTCGGTTAAAACTACCATTGAATCGAAAATAAACGCGGAACAGGATGCACAGAAAATGATATTTGTACTTCAGAAAGAAAAACAGGAAGCCGAGCGTAAACGTGTGGAAGCACAAGGTATTGCCGACTATCAGAAAATTCTCAGCACCGGGCTGAGCGATAAACAACTCCAATACGAAATGATCAAAGCCATAGCCACATCGCCCAATGCTAAACTAATTATTTTGGACACTAAAAAGAGCGCCCCTTTTATCATTGATGCGAAATAGGTTTGCAAAACAACAATTTTAAACTGTGACATTTATAAATTTCAGATAGTAGTACAGCAGACTTAATCGTAGGTTTCTTCTAAAAATAATAAATCTTTATTCCTTGCTCTTAAATCAAAAACACAAATGATGAAGTAAGAACAAGGATTAACGATACTCGAATTATGAAGACTCAGTTTAAATTTTAGAGTAAATTAAATGAAAAAAGTCCTGTGATAAGCAGGACTTTTTTCATTCAGGCAATTATCAATTTATTTATTCACTAATTACTCTGCAGGAAATTCCATTGTTGAAACTGTATTTTCCCCTTCAAATTTTTTTATATCGAATCGCAGGTAGTCAAATTCGTTTACCGGCACTTCTATCTGGTCATTGGAATTGCCTTCGATGAAATTATTTACATCAAAACGAAGATAATCAAACTCAACAGAAGCAGGCAGTTCGGATATTTCTATATCTGAAGTATTCATAAATTTATTTACATCAAAACGCAGGTGGTTAAAATCATTGTTTGAAGAAGCTACTGAAGAAGCTGCCTCAACCGTGTTTGTACCAGTGGAAATATGGTCTTTAAAATTTGTTTTTACATTATCACCGGTTTGCCCGGTATATGAGTTTGCCATAGAGGACATTGACATAAATAGCGCTAAGTAAAGTGTTGATAAAGTTGTTACAATTTTAGTTTTTTTCATTTTTTATGTTTTTTATGT
Source organism: Bacteroidales bacterium (assembly GCA_038213495.1). Lineage (GTDB taxonomy): Bacteria > Bacteroidota > Bacteroidia > Bacteroidales > UBA4417 > UBA4417. The sequence goes on along the minus strand of JBBQSY010000003.1, from coordinate 15,771 downwards.
TTTTACTTTTTAAGAGGTAGTTTTAAAATTAACTTAATTTGTTTTTAATGAGTGTATGACGATATCCCTTATGAAAAGTTACAGAAAATCTGAAACGGGATAAAAAACAGGAAAATACAGTACTGAAATATATTTCTCAAAACCAAAGTGTTTGTTGAATTATTGATTTTATTACCGTTTTACCTGATTTGCTTATCTAAACAATTAAGGATACGATTTTGTTCTGTTGTTTTGAAAAATAATTTTATCCCTCAAATTGTATCGCCTTTCTTATCCCATATCTTTTTTACCAGTTAGTAAATCTGAATTTTAGGGTTTACCTGAATAAGATTATTACCTTTACTGCTCACGCAACCATGCCTTTTTTAAAATTTCATACAGCTCTTAAAAGCTACTAACCAGGACATTAAAGTATGCCAAAAGGTGTTTACTCAATTCATCCTGAACGTATTGAACAACTCCGGTCCATGGTGGAAAATACCGTGGGGTTTTCGTTGCATTCCAATAATAACTTTGAGGTTTTATCCGATTTTATATTTAAACAAACCGGAGAATTACTCAGTAAAAGCACCTTGCGCAGGGTTTTCCAGTTCAATACAACAACAAAGCCTACAGAGGCAACGCTGGGATTGATTTGCAAAGCCATTGGATTTGACGGCTGGGAGGATTTTAACCATAACGAAACATTCGAATTGCAGTTTGAAATAGAGCATTATATTTCGATGCTACGGATGAACGGGATCATGGATCGGCCGCTTATAGAACAGATCCTGGCCGAAAATCGTGAAAACCCATATCTGGTTTCATTTGTGGATGCTCTTATCCAGGTAGCCATTGCAAACCGCGACATCAACTTTTTAAAGGACATTTTTTCGGTACTGGCAGTATTCGAAAACCTGAAGCACTTCCACAAAATTTATTTTTTATCGCACACCCTGGTAATCAGCCTGCTGCAATCCGGTCTAATGACTGAGCTAATCCCCTTTTACGGCGCTGATCCCAAAGCCCAGTCGTACCTGGTTGAATGGTATGTGGATGAAGACAACCTGAACGGATATTACTACGACCTGTTGCAGGTTTACCACCAGTATAAGCAAACACCCGAAGCCCTGCTGTTTTACAATTGCCTTATGTACCAGCATGCCATTGATAACAACCAGGTGGTAAGCAAATGGGTACTAAAGGTTCGGAATTTCAAGGATAACGATACTATACACCCCATTCCCAGGGCCCGAAGATTCGCCATTTTGCTTATCGAAGCCCTGGAGAAACCAGGAGAGCTGGAGGTGGTCCGGCGTAGTGTTGTAACTTTTATTAACAGCCTGATCGAGAACGATAAAATTCTGATCAGCATTATTTTGTGCCGGATGCTGTTTAAAAACAGGTGTGATGGGCTGCTTGCAGAAATTCTTGCCCTGATACCCGAACAAAAAGGGAAAAGTACTGATGTTTTCAGCCGGATCCACAACAACCAGCTCATTATTTACCAGGCATATAATTTGTATAATCAAACAAAACTACAGGAAGCCTCATTGAAACTCAGCAAGTTCAATCCCCTGCTTGTTGATTTGTTTTGGCGAAACAGTATTATGAGCGATTTCGAAGCGGTTTCGGAAATGGTAATGAGGGAACTAAAACTGAATAATATCTCCTGAACAGATTCTGAAAGTGTCTGAATACCGAATACGAACAAGCTTGCCTGCAGTATACCTGCGCGAAGCAAGCAAGGAATAAAGAATCATGAAGTAAATCACACAGCTCAATAATAATTTTTAGATCATCAGGAATCAATAATATGGTTCATAACTTCTGCCTTCATGATTCCCTGTTCATCATTCGATATTTCAAGATCTGACTAAAAATATTTTAACAAAAAACAAATGAATATTGCTGTTAAGACACTACGTTTTTCCTTTTGAGGAAAAAGCCCTGCTGGAAAAAGAAATTGACGATTTACGAATAATCAGGATGTTTTACGAATAAGAAATGTAAATTCACTCAATCGTACTTCGTAAATCTAAAATCGTAAATTATTAAGCCTGTTTCCCTTCTGCAATTTACCCTGCCTGACTGCGTCAGCAGGCAGGGAATGACAACATGTTGGTAAGTTCTGTTCTTAAAGTATCTAATCTAACTCCTATTCCCGACGATGTACTGGCTTTTTCTCTCCGTTTCTCTCTATGCCATAAACAATGTACTTTGGAAAATATTTGTAAAAAATGAAAACCCGCTTCGCCTGATCAGCCGCAGGGCAATTTTTACGGTAGCTATTGCTTTTGCAGCCATCTGGTTCACAAAGGTGGATGCGATAAGCTTTATTCAAAATCCAAAAGCGTTATTGGTATTAGCCGGCTCCTTATTCGGGGTGGCAGGGCTTGTGATGATGGTTACTTTCCTGAAAAGTGGCAGCCTGGTGCGCATGGGGTATTATTCGCTGCTTGGAACCTTTATTGCAGCCGCTTATACCTATGCTTTCGGCGAAGCACCTGTTTTATTTAAAACTATATTGGGAGCCTTGCTGATCATTGCCGGTTACCTGGTTTTCCTGCTTAACGAAAAACGCCAGGCACAGAGCGAACCGGTTATACTCAGTCAGCACCTTTTACTGGCAGGCATGACCCTGAGCTTTTCCATTTCCCTGCTTATTATGTGGGAATGTCTTAAAATATTTCCTCCCCTTGCGGTTATTACGACCCAGGAGGTTGTTGTTTTAACAGTAACGGCCCTTGCTTCATTTTTGCTGCGAAAAAAAATTACTGATGATACGCCCCAAAGAATCACAACCCGCAATACAATTATTATGGCACTGGTAATATTTGCGGCCATCCTTACCGGAACACTGGGACTTAAAACAGCCGATCCGTTCCTGGCCTCAGTAACTGGCATTGCGGCTCCCGTGCTTACCGTAGCAGCGGGCGGTATCGTATTTAAAGATAAGCTAAACCCGAAGCACCTGTTTGCTTTAGTGCTTATGATACTGGGTGGACTGGCACTTGCCTGGCCAGGGTAACCCAACAAACCGGAGTTTTTAAAGTTTTCATTCTCTTCTGCCCATTTCGTTTCTGTAATTCATCAATAATTCCATTCCTATTTCTAAAATTGCTCCGGCAGGTTTCATGCCTTGTTCTATTTGATCCTATTTGAAATATTTTATCCCGCTCCGCTGATTTACATTTACATCCGTTATCCAGACATTAATAACAGAAAAGAAAATCAGGATGGGATTTGCAGAACTGCAGCCCGCTTATCTATATCCTTATTCAAAGTTTTTCTTATCGACTTTATATATCCGCATAAATAATTATGGACCGTCAAAACCTCTTGAAATTAGGGGAACCTGCCGGTCAGACAGCCCGACCAGCAGGTTTCCTGAATTTCAAAAGAATTAAACAGGGCCTGGAATTCCTGGTCGCATCACAAGTTTGAGTATTATAGTTTTTAAACTGAAATAATTATTCAATTCGCAATGTCACCCTATTTTGAAAGGAATTGTAAGACACTTTGCCTCCTCTCACTAATCTTTTGGTTATGCCTGCTCAACTAAAGGGAGACGAAAACCCCGATAAATCCGGAAGGGAAAATCTTTGTGGTGGCTGTTCAAAAACACCGCTTTGCAAGGTGATTTCCTGTATAAACAACGAAATACTTTTTGTTGACTTTAACCATAACACACAATGCAGCAGTCGCCTTTCCTTTGGCGAGGGTTTCGTCTGTACCTGTGCAGCCAGAATGGCGTATTATCTTAACTTCGAAGGTTGTTTTTTAGAACAATGTAGTTCAGAAATTACAAAATAGCAGTACAAAGAACATAGTGCATGGTGCATAGTGAATGGTGGGTTACAATCTGAAATTAGCATTAAGTACGTTTTTTAAATCAATTTTACTATGTAGTCATTCCTGAGCACTGAGCACTATGCACGAAGCACTACGCACATAGGAATTAATTATCCAATTTTTCTAAAACACAACCATTTCGAAAAAAAAAGGGAGAGGCGGAAACAGGTTTATTTGAATGTAAACCATATGCGGCTAAGGGCTCCAGCCCATAAGAACATCCCACTTTTAAACCCTAAAAATTTTTGAATGATATTCCTGTTCGGATCGGATTGTTAATTTTTCCCAACGAAATACTTTTCTTTGGATTATATGGTTTATTGAACATCATTCACATATCAAAAAAACTATATATGAAAAAGATAATGTTTCTTGCGTTGATCAGTATAGGTTTATGGACGGGATGTTCGAAAATCAGCAACAGCAATACTTCCTATACACCCACATGCAGCGGTGCAATAAAATCGTACAAAACGGATGTAGCACCCATAATTAAAACGTACTGTTCAGGTTGTCATTCAAATTTTTCAAACTATACGAGCCTTGCGGCAGACAGAAACAATGTAAGCGGTCAGATTGAGAGTGGAAACATGCCAAAGGGAAAAAGCTTATCCACAGCATAAAAAGATGCTGTTATCTGCTGGATCAGCAGCGGGGCGCCAAACAATTAGAATCATCTTTGGTTAAGTTTCAGCCAAATCAAACGAAAGCCGGAAACAAGAGCGGAGTTCTGCTTTTGTAAAAACCAGGTGTTTCACATTAAATACCGTAGCGCTTTTACCCATATTTTTATAACTGAAAAACGCATTCAAAGTACAATGTGTGGTATATTTACAGATAATTGAGATTACAGCTTATTAATGGCTTATAACTAACTATACAAGCGAGCAATGGTTTGGTTTTAACAAATCGCCATTCTAAAGAATCTTAAAATATCAATTATTTATGAAAGGTTTTTCGTTTAAAATCAACCAAACCCTGACCGTATTTTCAGAGCAGCGAAAGCTTATTATACAGTTTTTAATGTCAGCATTATTTATAGGAATAGGGATATGGTTTTTATTTCATGAACGGGCGGAAATTTCAAAAGTAACGGTTGAGCTTGGCGGTGCAATTCCTCTTTTTGTGCTGGCAGGAGTCCTTATCACCGTTGTGTATATTATCACACACGGTTTTATGTACCATTCCGCTTTTGCCGCTCTCGACGAAAAAATTACGGTAAAAGCCGGGATAACATTATTTCTGAAACGCAATTTTATTTCAGTGTTTTTGCCGGCCGGCGGTGTTTCGTCACTGGCCTTTTTTAGCGGTGAAATAGAAAAGAGCGGCGTTTCGAAAACGAAAATTCATTTTGCCAGCTCGCTCTATGGTTTTATCGGGATCGTTTCGGTAGTTGTAATCGCTATTCCCGTTTTTGTTTATGGGTTAACTACGAGCAACGTGAATGGCGACGAATGGATAGCCTTGTTTACGGTAATCCTGCTGCTGGCATCTCTCTATCTCTTATTCCGTAATATTATCAGGAAAGGTGCGGCATACCGGCTAATAAAGCGCTATTACTCTTCCATCGAGGTTTATGTAAGCGACATCGATAACGGCATAATAAAGTGGAAACGCTTGTTCGAATGCCTGGCATACTCCCTTGTAATCGAAGTTTGGGGAATACTGCACCTGTATATTGCAGCCCGGGCTATGGGAGTGCATATAAGCCTGCTTGCCTGCGCTTCGGGCTATATAATTTCGGTGGTGTTCATGATACTATCTCCCTTTATGCGCGGCCTGGGGGCTGTGGAATTTTCGCTTGGTTTTATTCTTACACGGTTTGGCTTTACAATGGTCGAAGCCATTTCCATCACTGCATTGTATCGCTTTTTCGAATTCTGGCTGCCGCTTTTGGCAGGGCTTTTAGCTTTTATTGCCAAAGCCAACAAATTACTTATGAGAATTATGCCAGCAGCCTTGCTTTTTATGTTGGGCGTGGTGAATATTATATCGGTATTAACTCCTTCCGTATCCGGCCGTATGCATATTTTGCGGAATTACATACCCAACGAAGCTATCCACGCTTCCAATTATTTTGTGCTTGCCAGCGGGTTACTTCTGCTGATAACCGCAGCTTTTATGCTCAGGGGGTTACGGACTGCATGGTGGTTTGCGATACTGCTTAGTATAGGATCACTGATAGGGCATCTTACCAAAGCCATCGATTACGAGGAGGCTATTATTGCATTTATTGCAATGCTTTCGCTGTATTCAACAAGAAAGGAATATGTTGTAAAGAGCAATCCAAGACTTCGTGGCATCGGCATACAGACAGCCCTGATAAGCATGGCAGCAGTTATGTTTTACGGGGTTGTAGGGTTTTACTTTCTGAATGTTAAATATTTCAGTATCGATTTCAGCCTGGCCCAATCGATTAAATACACATTGCTCAATTATTTTCTGATTGGAAGTCCCGATCTTATCGCGGCAGGCAAATTCACCAGGTACTTTATTGACTCCATACAGATCAGCGGTTTCCTGTCGATGGGGTTCCTCGTTTTTACGCTTATTTCACCTTATGTATGGAAACGCGAACCGGAAAAATCGGAGCTGGATGAAGCACTGGCTTTGACGAAACTTTATGGAAACTCGGCAATGGATTATTTTAAAACATACCGCGACAAGCAATTATTTTTTAGCGAAGCCGGGAATTGTTTTATCAGTTATAAAGTTTCGGGAAACTTTGCGGTAATTCTCGAGGACCCTGTTGCCGAAAACCGGGATGTAATGCTGCAAAGTCTAGTATCATTCAGCAAATATTGTTCGGACAACGGCCTGAAAAGCATTTCGTACCGCGTTCCGGCAGAGAGCCTCGGTATGTACAGGCAACTGGGTAAAAAAAGCCTTTACCTTGGCCAGGAAGCGGTGGTTGATCTGAATAGCTTTACGCTGTCGGGAGGCGACAAAAAAAGCATGCGCAACGCCATCAATAAAGTAACCGAAAGAGGCTTTAAGGCACATATTGCGGAGCCTCCGCTCAAAGAAGGGCTGATGCAGAAACTGAAAGCTGTGAGCGACGAATGGCTGCTGGATATGGAACGGCAGGAATTTGTTTTTTCGCAGGGAATGTTTGTTTGGGATGAAATCAGGAAGCAGACCGTAATTGTAGTCGAAAATGAGGAAGAAAAAGTGATCGGCTTTTTAAATATCATTCCCGATTTTGCAAAAAACGAAGGAACCTACGACCTGGTGCGCAAAACAAGCGATGCACCGAACGGCGTAATTGATTTTATGATCGTTGAGATGTTCAATTATTTTAAAGGCCTGAATATTCGTTATGTTAACCTGGGATTTGCCCCGCTGAGCGGGATCGAAATCCCCGAAGACATTTCCGAGCGCTCGATGAAATTCGCATATGAGAAAATCAAATCCTTTGCGCATTACAAAGGGATGCGCGAGTACAAGGAAAAATTCTCGCCCGTATGGCACGACAAATACCTGGTTTACGAACACGACTTCGATCTGCTTATTATTCCGTCGCTTTTATCGAAAGTAATAAAACCCTGAAATTTAAAATGAACTCATCCGTTAAAAAGTCTCTTATCGCTGCTTCGGGAATACTCACTATCGCAGCCTGTATCGCTGATATGGCCATGATTTACGCATTCGGGAAACAAATTCCGGGATACAACCAGTTAACCGACTCCCTCAGTTCGCTGGGAATTTCCGAAAGCCCGGTTGCATCGCAGGTATGTGTCTGGTCGGTAACACTGGGAATCGTTTTTATACTTTTCGCTATCGGATTCAGAAGTGTTTTCAGCGGATACGGCAAAAATGCCCGTATTGCCTCGTGGCTTATCATTTTATACGGACTGGGCGAATGCGTTGCTTCGGGAGTGTTCAGAGCAGATACAATTAACGGGCAACTTACCAGCCAGGCCCTGGTACACGACCTGTTGGGCGGAATAGGCGTTACCGCACTGATCCTTTTGCCATTAGTGCTTATGCGAATATTTACCCGTGAATTATCGCCGGCATTTTATCGCTTTTCGCAAATCGCTTTTGTCATTGGGCTTACCTCCACACTGTTGTTCGCTTTCAGGATTAACTATTTCCGGGACACCTTTTTACATATATACAGCGGTGTGTGGCAGCGGATTTTCCTGGTTAATTTTTATGCGTATTTCATTACGCTTGCCATCATTATGATAAACAAAACCAAGAAAAAAACTATATGAAATAGGAAATGAAAGAAAAATCTCCTGTATCGGACATTTTTTAAATTTCTTAACCCTAGTCCCTGTTTGAACAAATTCTATGAATGAGAGTTCCCTTTTTACCTATTTTCACGTTATGAAATTCCCCATATCCATTTTCTTTCTGCTGAGCTTTTTAGTTGCAATTTCTTCACCTGGTAAAGCACAGAAGCCCAATGCAGTCAAACCGGACAAACTAGGTCTGTGCCTTAGTGGCGGCGGGGCAAAAGGCCTGGCGCACATCGGTTTGCTCCGCATGATGGATTCGTTGGATATACGGCCCGATTATATTACCGGAACAAGCATGGGAGCCGTTATAGGGGCATTGTATTCAATTGGCTACAGCGGCGACGAATTAAAGACCCTGGCCCTGGGAACCGATTGGCAGGCTTTATTCAGCGATAAAGTATCGCTGGCGGATATTGATATTGAAGAAAAAGAGGAATACGGGCGCTACCTGCTCGAAATACCCTTTGTGAAAATGCGGCTATCCCTGCCTAAAGGGCTTATTGAAGGACAGGTATTGAATGAATACCTTACCCGCCTTACGTTTACGGTGAGGCATATTCAGAATTTTGACAGCCTGCCCATTCCGTTCCGTTGTGTTGCCACAGATATAAAAACCGGCGATGCCATACTTCTTACAAGCGGATCTTTGCCCGAAGCCATACGGTCGAGCCTGGCCATACCGATGATTTTTTCACCGGTCGAAAAAGATAATTATATTTTGGTGGATGGCGGCCTTGTGCGAAATTTCCCTGTCAAAGAAGTCCTCGACATGGGTGCGAAAAAGGTGATAGGCAGCTACGCCGGGTTCAGGGTTTTACGACCCGACGAATTGAGTGACGGGCTTAAAATGGGCTTGCAAAGTATAAGCCTGTCCATTTCAAAGCTTTCGGATTCCGATAAAGAATTATGCGAGGTGCTGGTAAACAACGAATTACCCGAAATAAAAGAAACCAATTTCGAAGATGTACGGCTGATCATCGAAGCCGGAGAAAAAAATGCAAGGGAAATGTTGCCCGAACTTCAGAAAATTGCAGCCTGGCAGCATAGCCATGGCATTCATAAAAGGGTTTACTCCCGTGTGAATGAGGCTTCAACCCTCAAGCCTCTCGGAACGCTTACCGTTGATCCCCAAAACGCGGATATCGCGGTTCTGCTTAAACGGAAATTCGATATAGCACCCGGACAGGTTTACAGCAGTGATGATATAACCAATGGATTAAAACAAATTTATGGTTCGCTTTTTATTAGCAAAGTGGCGCTCGATTTTTCGTTATCGCCTGACAGCGCTTTGTCGCATATCAACATCAGGGCCTATGAAAGCGAGCATGCATTTATAAAAGCTGGATTCCATTATGATACCGATGATGCTGCCGGCATATTGCTGAACGGAACTTTCCGTAACGTTTTTTTATCAAATTCACGGGCGTTGCTCAGCCTCGACCTGGCCGAACATCCTAAAGCACATTTAAACTATTACCGGTTCATCGGATCTAATGCCCGCTTCCGTTGGGCTTTAGATGCTTTAGGGGAAACCACGGTTTTGAATGATTTTTTATTTACCAAGGCCTCACACGGAGAAATCAGGACCGGCGATAAATACCTGAGGTATTTTTTTGACGGGGCAATCGTAGCAAGTTTTGTTGTAAATAATAGCATGCAGTTATTTGTTGAATTAAACCATTTTAATGATTTAATCAAGCCACAGCGCGATCCGCGAAACGCATCAACACCCGAACCCGTTAGCTTTTTAAGGCACGAAAGCGAGGGTTTCGGCATTAAAACCGGCATACAGCAAAACACATTAAATGCCGTGTTTTTCCCTGACAAGGGGAACAAGTTGTATGTAGAAATAAAAACAGGTTTCGGGTACAAATCCGAATTCGGCACCTATGCATACAATACATCTGACGGAACCGGAACGGAAAAGGAAATTATTACCTCGCACGGCCGATCCTATATCCGTTACAACATTGAAGAGCAAAAGTGGGTGCCTCTGAGTGGCCGGCTATCCCTGGGTTTATCTGCTGCCCTGGGATCAGGATTTTCGATCCATAATAATTTGAATATTTCCAGTGCCGACAGCATTACGCCGGATAATCCGGAGACTTTTTATATCGGCGGCATCGATGTATCGGCTCATACCAACGAAATTTCATTTATCGGGTTACGTAAAGCGGAACTGGCATTCAGCCAGCTTATTCAGGCCGGCATTTCGGCACAGTACCGCATAGGGAGCCATCTTTTTATTGCACCCTCAGCCAACGCAGGACGATACACCGATACATACAGCTTGTTATTAAAAAACCCTTTTAAGTGGGATTTTGATAAAGATATTAATGATGCAGGTACTTTAAATGATTATGAACCTGCCATGATATTGGGATATGGCTTAAAAATAGGTTATTTATCGAGAATAGGCCCGGTAAATATACTGCTTCATTCAAACACATTCACCCATGACTGGAATTTCTATTTCTCGTTTGGATTTAAGATTCCGTATTAATGAGAATAAAGATTCTGTTTTAGAACAATGTAGTTCAGAAATTACAAAATAGCAGTGCAAAGGGTATGGTGCATAGTGCTTGGTGCATAGTGCCTGGTAGTCTTCAATCTGGATTTGACATAAGTATGTTTTTCAAATCAATTTTACTATGCAGTAATTCCTGAGCCACTTAAAAATTAATTACACACAATCTCTTAAAACACAGCCAAAAAACCCACATCCTCCTTACCATAACAAAGAAAAGAATCTTTACTTTCGGCAGCAAATAATACACAAAATCCATTTATGAAACGCATTGCACTTATTACAACTTCTCTTTTCGCTTTATTTTTCGTTGTTATAAACGGATTGAATGCCCAGCCCTGGAGTTTTGTGAAAGAAAAAGATGGCATAAAAGTATATACTCGCACCGAAGCTAATAGTCCGCTTAAATCATTTAAAGGAGATGTGATTTTCAATGCTCCAATTGAAAAGGTATGCGATATGCTTGGCAATGCAAAAAATATGGATTGGTGGAACAAAGAAATCACTGACATCAGGGTGCTTGGCTTTGAAGAAAATAAATTTATCAAGTATTACATGGTTTATAATGTACCCTGGCCCATTACAAGCCGCGACCTGGTGGCAGAAACCATTATAACATCAGACCCGGCAACCGGGGATAAAATATTTGATGCGAAGCCTTTGCCTAATACGGTTCCCGAAAAATTAAACCTGATCCGTATCCGGAATTTTAGGCAAGTATGGACGGTAAAGCAAATGGATAAAGGGAATGTGCATGTTTTCCTTGAAGGATATATCGATCCCGGCGGCAATATCCCTGCCTGGTTCTACAATCTGGTTGTTGCCGAAACTCCGCTTAGAGCGATACAGTCGCTTCGTGAGAGGGTGTTATCGGATAAGCCGGCAAATAAATGAGCATAGTGCAGGGAGTTGAATAATGGTGCATAAATCAGGCTTGCTACTGTTTTAAATGTACCCTTGATTTACAAAATAAATAATTTTATTCACAGCGCTAATCAAACCAAAAACATTTTTATATTTGATACTGCTTTCGTTCTTTGATCTTTTTAAATGCTATCCTCTGTTTCCCTCCCCCCGGCTCGCGCTCACTTATAGCGCGTGCACATCATCATAAAGCATTAAAATAAATCAAATTATATCCGACGGAATACTTGTAATAGTATAAATGGATGCCAGGCTTGGATAAGATATTCATTCAATAAATGGGAATGGACGCGCTACTAGCAAGAGCAAGTAAGGAAATATCAAAATTTCCTGATTGAAAACAGTATTGAGATAGATGAACGGTATTTTTTGAAAGACTGAATTAGTGCTGCCTTTCAGGCAGATAGATTATATTCGTATCGTCATCAGGTCGATGACCTGATGTTATGAAAATCTGTCCTTTCAGGACAAAGCAACTTGACCTCGAAGAGGACAAACTTTCAAAACCGCAAGGTCAATGACCTGCGGCAAAAAGTGGAAACACAACTTCTGCCTGAAAGGCAGGACATAATATCAATTTGCATGAGTTACACACGACTATTGTATCACATCGTATTCCGAACCAAGCATGGGAATAATACAATTCCTGAACAGCATGAAAAGAAGTTGTATGCCTACATGATGGGCATTATTAGCAACAAGAAATCGAAATTATATCGCATTGGTGGTGTAGAGAATCACATTCATTTGTTGGTTGATATTCATCCAACTTTTGCAGTTTCTGATTTTATGAAAGAACTCAAAGAATATTCGAGTAAATGGTTGAAAACAAATCCGGATTTTCCTGTGTTCGAGGGTTGGGCAGTTAGTTTTGCAGCATTTACCTACAATCTAAATGATAAACAAATGATAATCAACTATATAAAAAATCAGAAAGAACATCATAAAACAGTAAGTTTTGAAACGGAATATCGGAATTTCCTGATTGAAAACGGTATTGAGATAGATGAACGGTATTTTTTGAAAGACTCGGATCGCACTCACTTGTAGCGCGTACACATCATCTTAAAGCATTAAAATAAATCAAATTATATCCGACGGGATACTTGTAATAGTATAAATGGATGCCGGGCCTGGGTAAGATATTCCCTGCCGATATAAAAGGTTTTACATGTAGATCAATATAACTGCGCCTTGCCTTTCATTTGCCGACACTCCGGAACAAAAAAAGCGGTTTCAGAAAAACTGAAACCGCCGGCCTCTTAACTTTAATTTTTCTAATTGGTTTGATCAGGCGCACTATTTACAGGAGATTTTGGAGCCCGGTTGTTGAATTGCCCCTTCCCCTGCGGCTGCATACGGTTTTCGGAACCGGCACGCATTCCCTGTCTTTTCCCTTGTCTGTCACCCTGTGCTTTCATATGCTTTTTATGTTGCTGATGCATCTGCCATGCTTTATACTGTTCGGGTGTAAGCACTCCTTTTATTTTGAACTTCGTATCGATGGCATGCTTCATTATGGTACCACGTAAGTCGGACATTTCATCAATAGTTTTGTCAATCGACTTACGGTCGGGCGAATCAGCAAGCGTTAAAACACGGAGGTGAGCCTTTTTTTCGGCGAGTTGTGCTTTAAGCATCTGTTGATCCTGGCTCTTGTTGTACATTAAATCCTTGATTTTTGTTTTCTGATCATCAGTCAAACCCGGAATCATTGCAAATCGATCTTTTTGATCACGCTGCGAATTTACTTTAACTGCATCTGATTTTGCAGCCTGGTTTTGCCCCTGAACCTGGACAGAAAACAAAATGATAGCAAGCAAGGCAATTGCAGTTAAAAATGTTGAAATTTTTGATATGGATTTCATGGATTAAATTATTTAGTGAAAAATAAATTGTTTAGTAATGAGACATTCCCAAAAAGTAATAGTTTAATTTTGGATATAATTAATTTTGGATATAATTAATTTTGAATACTACTCAGCCTGATCCTTGTAATGAGGGAAAAATACAGCCGCAGATTACGCAGATTACACAGAAAAGTTTAAATGCCTGAGAGCAGTTTTTTGTTATTGAAACTGCTGAAAGCAGTTCTGATTCTGCGCAAATCAGTGAAATCTGTGGCAAAACAGATTAATTAAAGGCTGAATAGCTGCAATTTTGAGAATCAGTTTCCGACAATCCGGACCAGGTTATTTTGGCTAAACTCTTGTTAAAGGAGCAGACAGGTTGTTTTGTAATTACGTCAAAAGAAAACAGCGTTCACAACTCAAAATTAGTCATGAACGCTGCATAGCGAAACAGGTACACCCTTAGTCCTTTTCGTCTCCCTTTTTAGTTTCGGTTACTATTTTCACCAATGTTCCATCCGCATTTATGGCCACCTCTTTTTTTACATTGCCGGTCTTAATTTCAAATTCATACAGTTTTCCCTTTACAGTTTCAGAAATTTCTGACTCTACAAGTTTGTAGCCAGGAAACTCTTTATCTAAAGTGTTTGCAATAGCAGCGGGAATTTCATTGGCAGCGATTTCATATTCTGTTTCCAGCCAGGTTCCGTCGGAGTTGTAATTTGCCGAGTATTCTTTTGCATTCATTTTAAACTCAGCTTCCCATTCATTGGCATTCTCTTTGCCCCATTTTACTTTCTGAACACCGGGAAATTTTTGTTCGAACGCGGTTTTAACTTTTACAGGGACATCCTTGGTATTTTGACCACAGGCATTCAGACTAATTAAGATTGCAGCAGCAATCACAAGCATTAAATTTTTCATTTTTAAGATATTTTATTGGTTTAACTGCTGCAAATATAAATTGGGAATCTAAAGGAATTTTGAAGTTAAAACTTATCCTATTTTATCCGGAAGCCAATTCACGGAAACAGTAACGCTGACTGTATCAGTTTGAGTGAAAGCCAGAAGCGGGAAAGATAAAAGCAGGGTAACGAGATACCATTTGCTCAACAGAACAACCATCCTCATAGAGTTTCCGTGTTTTTTGTGGCCGGTACTTTTAAGAACAGGTTTAACAAGGCAGGTAACACAATTAATAACAAGGGCAATGCGATAATGAAGCCCCCAATCACCGCAATAGCCAGTGGCTGGTGCATTTGTGCCCCGGTACCTATTCCCAGTGCCAGCGGCGAAAGTGCAACTATAGCTCCCAAAGCGGTCATCAAATTTGGCCGTAAGCGGGCTGAAACAGCCAGTAAAAGCGAATTGCGGCCTCCTGTTTCCATTTCGGAAAGATACTGCTGAATGGTAAATATGGAGTTTTCCCCAATGATACCAATAATCATAATTAATCCTGTGTAACTTCCGACATTTAAAGGTGTATTAGTAAGATACAGAGCAAAAACACTTCCCGAAATGCCCAGCATGCTGATAAAGAGTACGATTAATGAAAGTTTCAGCCTTTTAAACATAAAAAGTACCACTGTAAATACCAGCAAGCCTCCTGCCATCAGGATTTTTAATAATTCGGCGAAGGAGTTCTGTTGTTCGGCATAGGAACCCCCGTATTCTATTTGGTAGGAAGGGGGTAAACTGATGGTTTTCAGTTTACGCTGCACATCTTTCATAATGCTGCCCAGGTCCCTGTTATTTAATCGTGCAGTTACAACACCCATGCTTTGCAGGTTTTCCCTGTTGATTTCGGAAACGCCGCTTTGAATTGTGAAGTCTGCAAATTGCGACAAAGAGAAATAATCACCGGCATTGGTGCAAATGGGAACCTGTTTCAAATCATCAAGGGGAGTTTTATCATTAGGTGAAAAGATCATACGGATATTGGTAAGTTGCTCCTTTTCGGGAACGGTGCCTACCACTGTGCCTTCGAGATACGTACTCAGTTGCTCCTGCAATTGGGAGGAGGTTAGCCCGAACTGTTTTAGCTTGCCTGTTTTAGGTATAGTTTTCATAACAGGGCCGGCAATCACTATCCCGTCAAATACATCGGCAGTGCCCTGAACCGTTTGCAGACTATCAGCAACTTGTTTTGATAAACGAAGCAGTTCGCCGTGGTCGTTGCCAAAAATTTTTATTTCGATAGGTTGCACGCTGCTCATTAAATCGCCTAACATATCCGTTATTACCTGCCCAAAATCAACCGTAAGGGCCGGAAGCTCCTGCTCGCATTTTTTACGGATTTCATCGGATACTTCATCGGTAGTTCTTGTTCTTTTCTTTTTTAATTCAATTAAATAATCTCCACGGTTTGGCTCGGTAATAAAAAAGCCCA
>JBBQSY010000002.1:0-83796 GCA_038213495.1 Bacteroidales bacterium | reverse complement strand
CAGGGTTTCAGGGTTTCAGAGTTCAAGGTTTCTGATATTTTTTTGGAACATTCTGTTTGTCGTAATCCAAATACCTGACTCCCAATTATAAACTGCCTATTTTTCCTGTAGCTCCTTAGTCCGGCTTCGCTGTACCCAGATAATGACTCCAATTGTAATGAGCGCCATCGGGGGCAGGATCATCAGGCCATTATCTACATAACCTATGTCATAGAAAGCTTTTGGAACAACGCTCATTCCGTAAAATTTACCTGAGCCCAGCAATTCGCGGAAAAATCCGACAATAACCAGGATTAATCCGTAGCCAAGCCCGTTTCCGATACCATCAACAAACGACGGCCAGGGTTTATTTGCCATGGCAAATGCTTCGAGGCGTCCCATCAGGATGCAGTTGGTGATGATCAATCCCACAAAAACCGAGAGTTTTTTACTTACATCGTAAACATAAGCTTTCAGCACCTGATCCACAATGATTACCAATGCTGCTACCACAGCCAGTTGCACAATAATCCGGATCCTGGAAGGAATGGTATTACGTAGGGACGATATGATCAGGTTGGAGAAAGCTGTAACGATCGTTACTGATAAAGCCATAACAAGCGCCGGCTTTAACTGCACGGTTACTGCAAGGGCGGAGCAAATACCCAGCACCTGAACAGTTATAGGATTCTCAAGATTAAAAGGATTCTTAAGTAACCTGAGTATCTTGACCGAGAACATCGGCTCTCTTTCTGTTAATGTTTTCTGTTCGCTCATTTCTTAACCATTTTTTTAAAGTACGCTTCGTATTCCGTCAGGTTGTCGAGAAGCATTTTTTGAACTCCCTTGCTTGTAATTGTGCCCCCCGATATGGCATCAACCCCATGTATATCACCTGGTTTGGCACCACCTTTAACTACATCGATAGACACAAGTTTTCCATCTTCGGTAAATATCTGTTTCCCCAAAAATGGTTTCTGGAACCATTCCTGGTTAATTTCAGCGCCCAGACCCGGCGTTTCACCTTTATGGTCGAAAGTAATACCAAAAATGGTATTAAAATCGGTTTTAAATGAGACGTAGCCCCAGATCGGGCCCCAGAGTCCTTTCCCACGCAAAGGCACTACATATACCGAATCGCCGTCTTCGAGAACCGCAATAAAAACGGGAAGAATCTGCTTTTCGACTGGTTTCTTCAGCTCGTTGCTCATTTCAATGGCAAATACCCTGGTTGCATCCTTCTCTGTAACTTCACCTTTGTTATTAACGCCAAAAGCAGTTTTAATGAATTTCCGGTATACATCAATCATCTGTTTTTTGGGTATTTCAACCGTTGAAACATTTACCGATGAAAGTATATTCTGCATTTTTTCGATCCGGATGTTGTCTTCCTGTGCAGGTTTAAGCTGAACAGCCACCACGGTAAGTGTAATTGCTATAACCACCACCAAAATGATGGAATAGATAAAAATATATTTGTTACTATGTTGCATATCGGGGGTCAGGTTTAAGATTTAACAACGGCAGCAGCTCTTTTAAGCCTTTTCTTGATATTGGCTTCCACAACGTAAAAGTCAATAAGCGGTGCGAAAGCATTCAAAAGCAGAATGGCAAGCATAGTTCCTTCCGGGTAAGCCGGATTGAAAACCCGCACCATAATGGAAAACATACCTGCCAGGAATCCGTAGATCCATTTCCCCCGATTTGTCTGGGAAGCAGTAACCGGATCAGTGGCCATGAAAACCATACCAAAAAGGAAGCTACCCATCATAATTTGTGTAAGCGGGCTGAGTGTCATAAATGGATTGGCTGCGAAGGCATTGAAAATAAGCGACATGCTTATTCCGCCAATCAAACCCGAAAGGATGATCCGCCAACTGCCGATACCGGTGATAATCAATATCAAAGCCCCAATGAGTATGGCAAGTTTTGAGGTTTCGCCGATAGATCCGGGTATTAGTCCAAAGAAAAGATCGTGTAACGAAGGGATCTGGTCAATAGCTCCTGATGCGGCTTTTGATAAGGGTGTTGCCCCTGAAAAACCATCCACAACGCCAACTCCTTTATTCAGTCCGCCAGTCCAAATTGTATCGCCGGTAATTTTACCCGGGTAAGCAAAAAATATAAATGCCCTTGCAAGCAAAGCAGGGTTAAAAATATTCATTCCTGTACCACCGAAAGCTTCTTTACCAATAATCACCGAAAAAATTGTTGCAACGGCAACCATCCATAATGGAATGTCGACAGGCATAACCAAAGGGATCAGCATACCTGATACAAGGAAACCTTCGTTCACTTCTTCGTGCCGATATTGCGCGAAGATAAATTCAACACCTAAACCTGCAATATAGGATACCGCTACAATGGGTATTACTTTCAAAAGGCCGTAGCCCACAATCTGACCGAACGGAACCTGCTGACCGAGTGAAAGAAAATGCTGGTAACCCACGTTCCAGATTCCGAAAAGCAGGGCCGGTATCATCGCGATTATTACCATCGACATGGTTCGTTTCAGATCGATGGCATCGCGGATATGGCTTCCCCTGAAAGTTGTTTTATCGGGTACAAAAAGGAAAGATTCGAATGCATCGAAAGTGGAGTGTAGTTTCTCGAACTTTCCGCCTTCCTTAAATTGCGGCTTTATCTTATCAAGATAATTGCGTAGTGCTTTCATTTACAAATGTTGATGTTTTTATATCAGTGCTTATGCTTCGTGCAATGTGCTGAGTTTTGAATATTGAATTATCTTACAAATTCTCATCCAAAAATCAGGAATCCATCCCTTAGCTCATTTCTTTCCGGATGAGATCAAGTCCTTTCCGGATAATATGCTGAATTTCTGTTTTAGACGTATCTATAAATTCAACCAGTGCGAAATCTTCCTCATCCACTTCATAAATACCAAGGTTTTCCATTAAATCAATATTCTCGGCCAGACAGGCTTTTATGAGTTGCATGGGATAAATATCCATGGGGAAAACCTTCTCATACTGACCGGTTATAACATACGCACGCTCGGCTCCATGGAAGTTGGTGTCGAGACGGTATTTCCGGTTGGGTGTGAGATAAGAAAAGAATGATTTCGAGAAACTTAATTTCTTAAGCCCGGGTAATGCCCATCCAAAAAATTCGAAGTAATTCCCTTCGGGGATCGCAGTAAACTGGTTGTGATAAAATCCAAGGTAACCATCAGACTTGATGCGTGCACCTGTAAGTGCATTACCACTGATGATGCGGACAGCGCCATCATTCAGATTATTTTTAACCAAAGCACGGGCAGATGCACCTTTGTATACCCTGTAGTATTTCGGATTTTTTACTTCTGAACCGCACAAGGGAATTAGTATGGAAGTATCATAAATCCCTTTGGTAAATAAGCGGCCAATGATGATAACATCCTGAGGATTTACAACCCAGACAATATCTCCTTTATTGATCGGATTCGTTTTGTGTATCTGTATGCCGACATTACCTGCCGGGTGGGGTCCATCGAAATAGGTAATTTCGGCATTGCTGACTTTCGGGAATTCATTTTTTCCGCCCGGCAGGCCAAGTTTTACCGTAGCACCGGCCAGTTTGGCCAAAACATCGATACCAGCCTGGAAATCTGAAATACTCTCCTTAACAATCATTGAATAATCAGGAGCCAGCGGGGCCGAATCGAAACCTGATACATAAATTGCCTTGGGAGTATCAGCCGGATTTGCAATAATGCTGTATGGACGTTGCCTGATCATTGTCCAGGAACCACTTTTAAGCAGTTTCTCAACAATGTTTTCGCGTGTGGTTTTTGACGGTTCTGATTTCCCGAAATCTTCAAATTCGGCTTTCTCACCCGATTTAATCCTGATTTCTTCCAAAACACGTTTGTCGCCACGGCTGATTTCTTCTACAATGCCGCTTACCGGGGAAGTAAAAATGATATTGTCGCGGTATTTATCGATAAAAAGTGGTGTCCCGGCTTTCAAAATATCGCCTTCCTTTACCAGCAAACGGGGGAAAACGCCTAAGAAATCAGTGGGTTTTATAGCATAATATCCTGCATCAATAGAGGAAATTTCTTTTTTGGCCTCTCCTATCATATTGATATTGAGACCTTTTTTAATTCTTATGGTGTTGGCCATAATGTAAAGTATAAACTTAGTATAAGACTGGTAACAAAGGCGCAAATATAGATAAATTTAAATGTTAAAATTTGCTATAAATCATTTTTTTTCAACAGTTTCAACAAAGTGAACTGTTCTGAATACATTGATTTGAGTTATTTATACTATTCCGGCATTATTTGTGTTATTCGGTTAAGTTTACATGCTTATCGTTTACTTTTGTATTATGACTCATCGCATTTCAGGCAACAGGAAGATACCAGGCTATTATACTGCCTGTCTCATTTTTGGCATAACATTACTTTTTGCTGAATTTCCTTTTGAAGCTACCTTTGGAAGTGTACCGGATACTGCCGATTACTATTCGGCTGATTATCTGCGTAACGATAATCACATATATCAGAATTATATAAAATCTGTTGAGTTTTCCCAGATAGGTTTCGACATAGCTGATCCGATTATCCCTTTGAATTCGGACCAGCAATTCAAGGTGAGTTTCGACGATATGCAGGGAAGTTTCAAACAATATTATTACCAGATACAGCATTGTACAGCTAATTGGGAGAAATCCGAAATCTGGACAAATGAATATCTTGAAGGCATGGAAGAAGGACAGGTTGAGAAGTTTGAATCGTCTTTCAATACACGGACATCATATACGCATTATGAGTTCGAATTTCCAAATGACCGGTTTATGATTAAAAAATCGGGAAACTATATATTACGAACCTATTCCAGGGATCAGAAAGGGAATGAGACTGACATTTTTACCCGCCGTTTCATGGTAGTTGACCCAAAAGTTACGGTATCGGCAACTGTTTCCAGGGCAGGCACTTCGGATGATTATGAAACTAAACAGGAGGTTGATTTTAAGATCAATACCAACGGTTTTCGCATTGATGCTCCATACCAGGATATCAAAGTAGTGATTCTTCAAAACTGGCGCTGGGACAATGCGATGACCAACCTTAAACCTTATATGGTACGCAATGAGGTATTGGATTATTCGTTCGATAACGGAACCAACCTTTTTGACGGAGCTAATGAATTCAGGCGGTTTGATTTGAAAAGTATGCGTTTCCTTTCGGAGAAAGTCAGGGAAATTACCCACGATGACACCATGTTTTATGCAAAACTGTGGGACAGCGAAAAACGGACTTTCAAAGAATATGTCCAGGATGATGACATTAATGGTAAGTTCCTGTTAAAAACAGATGACGAACCCTCAGTTTCAAATTACGGGGAATATGCTGAGGTGAAATTCTTTCTTCCTCTTAATGCACCGATTGCGGAAGGGAACCTATATGTAGCTGGTGGATTTAATTGCTGGCAATATACACCTGAGAATAAAATGGAGTACAATTACAAGCGCAAAGGGTACCAGGCGAGTATACTTTTTAAGCAGGGTTATTATAATTATTTATATGTGATGCTTCCCAATAATTCAAAAACAGGCGATGCCACCTGGATCGAGGGAAATCATTCGGAAACACGCAACACCTATACAATCCTGGTATACCATCGTTCGCGCGGAGAACTTTTCGACGAACTGATAGGCAGCGGGAATTTTGAGAGCGGCAGGTAACTATATGATTCTATTCATTTTGTTTTCAAAGAAGAATTATTTTTTTCCTGAAAACCACGTTCCTGTCGCTGCGAAATACCAGAAAATACATTCCGGCAGATAGCTTGCCTAAGTCTATTGTTGTTTGTGTATTCCTTCGCAAAACACTGTTTTTCAATATTTTACCACCTGTGTTATAGATTCTGAGATCAAGATTTTCCCCTCTGGTGCCAAGGGTCAACTGTCTCTTTAATAAGGTGCAACTAACAACGTCATTCTCCTGAAATTCCTTATTTATGCTCAATTCTTTTTCAATATTTTTTACAATTTCTTCAACCCACAAGCCATACATAATACCACTCGGGTGAAGACCATCGGAAGCGACCAGTTCAGGCCGGGTCAATCCCTGCCTGGAGATTGACGTAATGTCGATATATTTTACAAGATATTTTCCGGCAATAGTCTGGTTCACCTGGTTAAACTGATCAATCTCTGAACTGATGGATGGATTCCCTTTTCCATAAGGTGTGAAAGCATAATCAGGGATTGAGAGAACAAAAACATGCTCTGGTGAATTTCCTGCGAGAGAAATTGCAGTTTTAAGCAAATCTTCAAATTCAACAGCATAATCCTGAACACTTCTGCCCTGGAACTGATTATTTACGCCAATAAGTAAAGAAACCAGGTTGAACCCGTTTAAAGGTTGCTGCGAATTAATCGCATCTTTCAGATTATCAGTCCGCCAGCCTGTTTGAGCAATAATCTTTACTTCATCAACACTAAACCCCCGGTAGGATAACGCAAAGGCAAACTTTGCAGGCCATCGTTCTGTTTCATCAACACTTTGACCAATGGTGTAAGAATCACCAAGGGCAAGGAAATGAACTGGCTCTAAAATTTTTATCGTTTGAGTAAGTCCACTCTTACAAAATAAAAGGAATGTAAATGAGATTAAGAATAATTTCATGAGGATGAATATTATAGCATATCTCAACAATAAAAAGTTATTATTGTTTTGCGATGAATTTGCAGTTGCTTAAACCGACCCAGGTTTTGCATGCGGGAGCAAGGACTAGTTAAAGCTTACTCATTATCAAAAAAAAATATTATAGATGGAATCGATAAAAAATATTTCTTTTACCTGTTAAATCGCAAAAATGTTCCAAGAGGAAGCTTTTTACCAAAACGATCAGGTAGGTACAATTCACCATAATCGTTCGCGTCGCCCCGGTTGAAGTAGCTGTTTATCAAATTATTGCCGACAAGCGCCGAAAATCCTATCGAATACATATTTAATACCAGGAAGCTGTTTTGAGGCAGGAGCAACTTGCTGCAGTGGCTGATCATTTCGTTCAGGTTGTCGTCGAGTATCCATTTCTCGCCATCCGCACCGCGGCCGTATGCCGGCGGATCAAGAATGATACCGGAATACGTATTTCCTCTCCGCACTTCGCGCTGAACAAATTTGAGGGCATCTTCCACCACCCAGCGAATATCTGCCAGCCCGCTGTTTTCCATATTCTCGCGGGCCCAGGTGATAACCGGTTTCACTGAATCGACATGCACAACCTCCGCTCCGGCAGCACGGGCAGCAAGTGATGCAGCACCGGTATATGCAAACAGGTTCAGTACTTTCGGCTTTTGTTCCTTTGCTAATGTAACCTGATCATAAATAAAATCCCAGTTCGGCGCCTGCTCCGGAAAAACACCGATATGACGGAAAGATGTAAGTCCAAGCCTGACATTGAAATTCATTTGGCGGTAAGAGTAATTGATACGCCATTGTTCGGGCATGCCTTTTTTGAGGATCCAGCGTCCTTTTTCGGAATCGTTTCGCTCCAGTTTAAAAGCTGCCAACGACATTTTATCCCATTCTGCCTCGTTCATGGAACGGTTCCAGATTGCCTGGGGTTCCGGGCGAATAAGCACATACTGCCCGAAGCGTTCCAGTTTTTCGAAACCGCCCGAATCTATCAGTTCATAATCCGGAAAATGAAATGGCGTAAGGAGTTGCATGGGTATTTTTTGAACTAAAGCTGATGTTTATAACGTTTCTGATCCAGAGGTCAATGAATCGTGCTGAATTTAATTTCAAAGGTGTAAATAACCTGCAAAAAAGCGTTTAAGCTTGATTCTTCGGACTCAGGTTAAATTTCTCAGGATATTTTGCTCCTTTATCCTTATAGAAAGCTTCAATCTTTTTAAGATCTGCTTCATAATCACCAGTTGGAAAAAGCGTTCCTCCTATCCCACCCTCTTTCCTTTTATAATCAAGAAATCCGAATGCAATCGGGACTTTTGCATGTTCAGCAATGTAATAAAATCCACGCTTCCATGTCGGACGAAGACTTCGGGAACCTTCCGGAGTAATGGTGATAAAAAGGCTATCGGTTTTTTCAAACATTTCGCCAACCTGAATCACCACATTATTGCTTGATTGCCTGTCGACAGAAAGTCCACCCATAGCTTTTAAAATCTTACCAAAAGGAAAAACGAAAGCTTCCTTTTTTACAAGGTATTTCGCATCAACACCAATTGACATATATCCCAGCCAGCCAATCAGAAAATCCCAGTTGCTGGTGTGCGGAGCCATCATTACTACAAACTTTTTTCCATCCGGAGGAAGATTAATAATTACTTTCCATCCAATTAATTTAAATATAAATTTTGCAAATTTTTGTTTCATGAGGATTTGAATCAGGTGTTAAAGTAAGATGCAAAGAAACATCAAATATATCTCTTCCAGAAATCAGGTTCAAAATTACCCCTGATATAATTTTCTTCGGAGAGGCAGGTTTCGGTGGCAAAAGCGAGTCCGCAGGCTGCGGCGCGATCTAAAAGGGACAGGGGAATTTCGTTTATTTCATTTGGATCAAAACCCGAAGTCACCAGTCCGTAAATAAAACCGGCATTAAAATTATCACCGGCCCCTATTGTCGATACAGGAGTGATTTCAGGTACCATGTAGCTTCGGTGATGTTTTGGTATAAATATCTGAACAGGTCCCGATCCATTGGTAATAATAAGCATTTTACAATACGGACTTACTTTTTCATAAATATCTGTTGGATCCGAAAGTGCAAACAAATTCATAAAATCTTCATCTGACCCTTTGACAATTGTGGCAGCAGCAATATTGTTCATAAACGATGGCATCAAAACATCCAGGTCTCCGGCATGCGCTTTGCGGATATTAAGGTCATAATATATGAGCGACTTTGCAGCAACAGCCTTTTGAAGGGTTTTGAGAATATAATCTCTCCGCCCAGGCTTTACAGCATAAAATGAACCGAAGAGCAATACATCCTTAGCCCGAAAGTGTGGAATTTTTATTTCAGTCAGTTTCTCCGGCGAATCGTGATAAAATGTATAGTTGGCATTTCGTGAGCTGTCGAGAAAAGCCAGAGCGAGGGAGGTTTTGTTTTCAGGATGCCGGATACAGAAGTCTGTAAGCACATTATTCCGGCTAAGAAATTCATCAATGGTATTTCCCGCTTTGTCAGCCCCAAATTCAGAAAGCAGGTGAACTTCGACACCCATCCTGCCAAGAGAAACAGAAGCATTCAGAACCGAGCCCCCGGGCACAGCCCTCATTGTGACCCCGTCATACGAAACCAGATCCAGTACTGTTTCGCCCAGCGCGTATACCTTACTACTATTTTGAAGATGATCCTGCATAACAAGATGGCTACAAATCAAGATCCAGGTTAAGCTGGTCCCTGAGTTTGTTCACGTTGGGGTTTTGGGCCGCCATGGCATCCAGTTTTTCGCGGTCGTTCATATATTTCTTTGTTTCGGAAACCTGTTCGGTTACAATCACCTGCAAGGTAATGAAATCATTTTTCAGTTCTTCCCGCAGGTATTCGAGCAGCATATTCCGCCTTTCACTTAATTCTTTTTCAAGAACAGAATTTCCAACCGTAATAACAAGCACATTATCAGACTGTAAAACAGGCTTATACGATGTAAGAGCCGCATAAAACAGGGAGGAATCAAATTTCTTTATTTCTGCATACTTCAATAGCGATTCTTCAATCTGCTCGAATGTGAAGGATTCATTTCGGTCTTTAACCACGTCTGCCTTTACCGAGCCGGCTAACTGATCAGCCTTTAGTATCGACTTGATCGAAATACTCGAAGTATGATGCGATTGAACCGGCACATCGTGCTCAGCTTTTCCCTCAGGTTCCTCGCCCGTTTCTGCAACCGGAAGGACTTCAGATTCGTTTTCAACAGTTGAAGCCGGTTGCTCTTCAGGTTCAGAAACTGTTGCCATAGGCGAGTGTGCAGTTTCGGCAACAGGCTCTTGAACCACCATTGCTTCGGGAACGATTTCAGTTGGCGCTGGTTCTACAGGTGCTAACTCAGCCGGTGATTCATGTACTACCGGAATCGGGGTTGGGTTTAATGTTGCAGTTGGGGTTACAGCCACAGGTTCCTGCTTTATTTCGGCTGGTTCATTTTTTTTGATGACAGGAACCTGCTTTAATTCAGGCATCTGCATTTGACCGCTCAACCGGCAGATCTGTATCAGGGGAACTTCGAGGGCAAGCCTTTTGTTATTCGAAGTGCGGTAGGTAACATCACATTTGTTAATGATGTCGAGTGAATCTATCAGAAGCTGGAGCGGAATAGCCTGTGCCTGCTCCTGGTACTTTGCCCGGATAGCGTCACTGGTTTCGATTAGTTTAATAGTTGAAGCATCGTTGCTCATAAGTAAATTGCGCAAATGCTCGCCCAAACCGGTGATGAAATGCTGCCCGTCGTACCCTTTTTCAATTACCTCATTTACTATCAGCAATGTATCGCTGTAATTGCCTACACGCATACAATCCAGTATCCGGAAATAATAATCATAATCGAGAACATTCAGATTTTCAAGTACCAACTCGCGACTGATATTCCTGTCGCCAAGGTTCACCATCTGGTCGAACACCGACAATGCATCGCGCAAAGCGCCGTCTGCTTTATGAGCTATAATATGAAGTGCTTCGGGATCGGCACTTACGCCTTCACACGAGGCAACAAATGCCAGATGCTTCGCGATATCATCAATTGTAATGCGCTTGAAATCAAATATCTGGCAGCGCGAAAGAATGGTAGGAATAATCTTATGCTTTTCGGTAGTGGCAAGGATGAATTTTGCATAAGCCGGTGGTTCTTCCAGCGTTTTCAGAAAGGCATTGAATGCCGAAGAAGAAAGCATATGTACCTCATCAATGATATACACTTTATATTTCCCCATTTGCGGCGGGATTCTGACCTGGTCGACCAGGTTCCGGATGTCGTCGACACTGTTGTTCGAAGCAGCATCCAACTCATGAATATTAAAGGAAGCCGAATCGTTGAAAGCCTTGCAGGATGAACACTCGTTGCAGGGTTCCGTTTCCGCGGTAGGATGCAGGCAGTTAATTGTTTTTGCAAGAATCCGGGCACATGTAGTTTTACCTACCCCACGCGGGCCGCAGAAAAGGAAAGCCTGGGCCAGCTGGTTGTTACGAATGGCATTTTTAAGGGTTCCGGTTATTGATATCTGACCAACAACCGTGTCGAAAGTTACGGGCCGGTATTTTCGCGCTGATACTATAAAATTATCCATATTAATCGGAATGTTAATGCATTAGCCCGAAATCAGGTGTCAAATTGATTGAGTCCGGTAAGGCATATTATTCAGACTCAAAAGTAAAACAATTCGGCCAATGCGCATGGATTTGTTAATAAAAATGGCAGTGAGTGCGATTTGAAATATTTATCCAGATTCGTCCTGAGCATTTAAGTATAACATTTCCGGATTGGAAAACGGAATTCAAACATTAAAAAGTTTCGATTTTCAGCACGGCCATATGCCCTGACAATAAAATTATATGCATATCGGGAAAGTTTAACAATTATTTTTTTTTCAATATACCCTCCCCAGCCCTCCCTAAAAAATAGGGAGGGAGTGGGCTTTGTACTAACTTAACAGATTGCAATTCTGTTGGTTAATATCTGCCTCCCCTAATCCCGATAGCTATCGGGATAGGGGATGTGCCGACAGGCGGAGGGGTAATATTTATTCATCAATAACCATCTCATTAGTGATTCCCGATACTCATTAAAGCTATTATCATCTTGCATTTCGCTCATGTGATGATAAAATAGCCCATAAGAAATCAGGCTGCTGATAAATAATGTATTTTTGCTCAATATCTCCTTTGCTGATGGTACTGATATTGATTCCGAAAGTTACAAACCGCCTGCGGTATACCATGCAGCTTATGCTGACGCAACTACTAGGAATTGAAACAGATTACACAAATGATTTTTCAGTTTTTAAGAAATATGCTGGTCCGAAGTTTTCGTATGGCGTACCTGTTGAAGAAAAATTCCTGATGTTTGCATCGAATGGCTTGCTGTTCGAGAGCAAAATCAATGCTCGGGATTTAAAACATTTTACATTTGAAAACGGACTGGTTTTTTTTCCTGTTTTGCAAAAAGATGCAATTCTGCCTTTCGACATTTTTGCTGCAGCCTTCTACCTCGTAAGCCGTTACGAAGAATACCTTCCGCATATCCGCGATAATCACAATCGTTTCCTTGCTTCAGGCAGTGATGCTTTTCAGCAGGGATACCTGCACAAACCATTAGTCAATATATGGTCGGTTAAAATCAAAGACATTTTACACCATTGGTTTCCTAAAATAAAATTCATTACTCCGGTGTATTCGTTTATTCCCTCCATTGATATTGATGCTGCATATGCCTTTAAAAACAAAGGATTTACACGTGCTGTCGGCGGTATATACAAATCAATTCAAAAAAAGGACGACAAAGAATTACGCCAAAGGGTAAGAGTGCTGCTCAGGCTTGAGAAAGATCCTTTCGACACTTTTGAACTTCAGATGCAGCTTCAGGAAAAATATAAGTACCGTGCGCTATATTTTATTCTGCTGGCCGATTATGGCCCAAACGATAAGAACATCCCTTACAACGACAGGTATTTTCAGCAACTCATCCGTTACCTGGCCGATTATGCCGAAATCGGGATACATCCCTCCTATGCATCTTCATTCCAGCCTTCGCTCCTTGTAATGGAAACTGCACGACTTTCGAAAATTCTTAAACGAGATGTGGAACACAGCAGGCAGCATTTTCTGAAACTGGTATTACCCGAAACATACCGCAACCTGATTAACAACGATATAATTCATGATTATACCATGGGATATGCTGAAATGCCGGGTTTCAGAGCATCCATTTGTACACCTTTTTATTTTTTCGATATCGATCAGGATTCACAAACCAACCTCATGATACATCCGTTTATGGTTATGGACGGCACACTGCATGATTACCTGAAACTCACACCGCAGGAAGCGGTTGAAACAGTTGTTGAACTGATTGATGAAGTAAAAAAAGTCGGGGGAACCTTTATACCATTGTGGCACAACCCTGCACTTAACGAGGAAGGCGATTGGAAAGGATGGCTGCAGGTTTATACTGAAATGGTGGAAGCGGGAACTAAAAAGTAAATATAGGATTGGAAAACCCTTTGCTGCTTGCGATTAATACAACATTAAGACATCTTATGATCAATTTCCTGGAACATGATATGATTGACAAATCGCGGTGGGACGATTGTATCCGCAATGCGGTTAATGGAAATCTGAACGCGTATTCCTGGTACCTGGATATTGTGAGTCCTGGGTGGTGTGCATTGGTTGAACCTGATTACGAAAGGGTTTTCCCACTTACCGTTTCATCCAGGGCAGGCATTAATTACATTATGCAACCCTATTTTACCCAGCAACTTGGGCTTTTTTACAAATCATCCTCTTCAGAACAAAAAGTATCTGAATTTTTAAACAGAATTCCCGCCGACTATAAATTCATAGATATCAATCTGAACACTTCAAATCAATTGAAGGCCTCTACGTATGTGACTGATAATACCAACCTTGAACTTGACCTGATAAGCGATTATGAAAAGATAGCTTCCAATTATCAGAGCAACCTACAGCGAAATCTGAAAAAAGCTGCTCAACACAAACTGTCAGTTGTGAAGCATCTGAGACCCGAGGAACTCATATTACTTTTCAGGGCAAATAAAGGGCAGGATTTAAAGCATTTAGACGACAGGCAATATGCTATCATACAACGCATTGCATACGAAAGCATACATAAGGGCATGGGTGAAATATGGGGTGCCTATGATGAGTTTAACCAACTGACGGCCGGAATATTATGGGTTACCAGCCACCAGAAATCAATATTTCTGTTTTCTGCCTTATCCGCATCGGGAAGGAAAATGAATACAATGCCCTGGCTGATTGATTTGTTTATCAGGGAAAATGCGGGTAAGCCTCTTACCCTCGATTTTGAAGGCTCAAATGATGACGGACTGGCAAGATTTTACGGTAGCTTTGGTGCGAAAAGAGTAATTTATCACAGGTATGTACGAAATACTTTGCCATTTCCATTTCGCATCGCACTGAAAGTTTGGCGGATAGTCAGAATTAATCTAAAAAAATAGATCCGTTTGTCAGAATAATAGATCAAAGTAACTATTTTTGTAATATTACGAAACAGGGTAAATTGAAAATCGATCTAAAATCAGGCATATGGTAGTCAATCTCGGAAGCAAGAATTCAGTCATAAATCAGTTTATTCGCGATTTGCGTGATGTATCCATCCAACAGGACAGGATGCGTTTTCGCCGGAGTATGGAGCGGGTTGGAGAAATTTTTGCCTATGAAATCAGCAAAACAATGGCTTTCGAACCCAGGGAAGTGATAACATCACTTGGCACTGCTGAAGTGCAGGTTTTGAAAAAGACTCCGGTGCTTGCCACTATTCTCAGGGCAGGACTGCCTTTGCACCAGGGTTTGCTTAATTATTTTGACAATGCCGACAACGCCTTTGTATCGGCTTACCGCGAGCACCGCAAAGATGGCGAATTTGCCATACAGATTGAATATGTCTCCAGTCCGGAGATTGAGGACCGTACTCTGATCATATCCGATCCAATGCTTGCCACTGGCCAGTCGATGGTTGCTTCGTACCAGTCATTGCTCCTGCATGGTAAACCGGCACATACACATTTTGTTTCAGTAGTTGGCAGCGTGCAGGGTGTAGAATATTTAAAACGAATGCTTCCCAAATCAGGTACAACTATCTGGATAGCAGCAATTGACGATGAACTTACAGCACAGGGTTATATTGTTCCCGGCCTCGGAGATGCAGGTGATCTGGCTTTCGGACAGAAGGTTTAACGGCCCTGTTTTTTGTTAACATTTATTTTGAATAATTTATTCATTTTCTGCAACATTCCTGAACCTGAAGCGTTATACTTTAAATAATTTTAGCCTTGTCAGGATTCATAAAAATATTAATAGTCTTTTTTGTCAGCAGCATCAAATTTCTGATCGCGCCGGCATTGTCATTCGGCATGGGTCTGAATTTTATTCAAACCTGGCTATCGACTACTGCAGGCGGGATTGTCGGGGTTATAATTTTCTTTTTTCTCAGCAAATGGATTCTTACACTTTACTCAAGGTATTTTTTCTATTATTTCCATTTGTTAAAAACCAAAATTTACAATACACTCAATATTACAATCCCGAAATTCATCCCGGCACGCAGGTTTACAAAGCGCAACAGGATGATCATCAAGGTTGTAAATAAATTCGGGCTGGCAGGCATTGTTATACTGACACCAGTCCTGTTATCCATTCCGGTGGGTACATTTATAGCTACCCGGTATTATTCGGCTAACCGTTTTTTACTGGTTTATCTGAGTGCATCCGTAATATTCTGGTCACTGATCATGTCGTCAGCCATCTCGCTGTTTTAAACACAATACCTCTCTTTTATTTTTTTCTGCTGGTGTAAATTAAATCATTAATTTTACCATGTATTAGCTGTGATTACAACAGATGTATCGTTAACTTCGCAGTTTATAAAACATAAAGAATCTAAGTTATACCAGTAATATTCCAGACATGAAATTGTTTTCGGGCAGCCTTGTACTTGAAAATCTTCGTATATCGATGCAATCGGTACGTAGTCACATGATGCGCACTACCTTAACGGTATTGATCATAGCATTCGGGATCATGGCCCTTGTTGGCATACTTACCTCTATTGATGCCATCAAATATTTTCTGAATGATAATTTCAAAATGATGGGAGCCAACACTTTTTCCATCCGCAACCGGACCCAGTTCCGTATCAATAACAGCAAAACTGTAAATTTCAAGGAGATCACTTTTGATGAAGCTGTTCGCTTTAAGGAATTATACACCTTTCCGGCAACTACTTCACTATCGATATTTGCAACCAATACGGCTACCGTTAAATTTGAGAATAACAAAACCAATCCAAACGTTCCGGTGATAGGTTGTGATGAAAATTATATGATCACTTCAGGAAATGAGCTGGTAAACGGGCGAAATTTTTCACCAACCGAAGTTTACTATGGATCATCTGTGGCAGTTGTGGGGAATGATGTGATTAAAAAAGTTTTTAAAAACAATGAGGACCCGATAGGTCAGTACATCAATATCGGCCCCGGAAGATACCTTATTGTAGGGCTAATAAAAGAAAAGGGTTCTAGCCTGGGATTCAATCCTGACAACGTTTGCCTGATTCCGATCAATAATTCACGGCAACGCTTTTCCCGTCCGAATGCCTCATATGGAATTAATGTTGCCGTTGCGGATGGCGAAAATCTCGAGGCAGCCATTGATGAAGCTACGGGTGTTTTCAGAATTATACGACAGGTTAGTGTGGGAGAAGAAGATAGTTTTACTATTTCGAAGAGCGATAACCTCGCCAATATGCTATTCGACAGTTTAAGTTATCTCCGCCTTGCCGCCATCATAATTGGAATGATTACTTTATTGGGAGCCGCTATCGGCCTGATGAATATTATGCTGGTATCCGTTACTGAGCGTACCCGCGAAATCGGAATACGAAAAGCCATCGGAGCCACCAGCAATACAATACGCAACCAGTTTCTGGCTGAAGCCATCGTAATTGCACAAATAGGTGGTTTGCTGGGCATTATCCTGGGAATAGGTATCGGCAATGCCCTGGCCCTGTCTATTGGTACCAGTTTTATTATTCCATGGAACTGGATCATCTGGGGTGTCGGCTTATGTCTTGTCGTGGCTTTGGCTTCAGGCATTATTCCAGCCGTTAAAGCAGCCAAACTCGACCCGATTGACGCGCTGAGGTACGAATAAAGGTTAGGATACGGTCATTCAGGATTCATGAATTCTATAAAAAGAGACTTTCAACTATTTGATTTTATGTATATTACCAAATATTTTAAAAATATTTGGACATTTGTCGTAATTTTTGCGACAAATTACCTATCTTTGCAATTGTAATCTTAATTATTGAAAAGATGGAAATATTTGATCCCATGGTTTCTTACAGTCCTATAGATGATATTAAAGCGCTTTCGTTAGTGGAAATGGTTAGGCATGGAGTTCAATTTGAGGTATTCGACAGTTTTGCAAATAAAAGTCCGTTCAGTATAAATGAATGGTCCGGCTACCTCCATCTTTCCGAACGCACTCTGCAACGTTACAGAAGCGAAAAAAGAACATTCGATCCTTTGCAATCGGAAAAAATTATAGAAATAGCTCTTTTCTACAATAAAGGCGTTGAAGTATTCGGAACGTCCGAAAAGTTTAACTCGTGGCTCGAAACCGACAGCCTGGCATTAGGAAAAACAAAACCCAAAATGCTTCTCGACAGTACCTTTGGTATAAATATGCTTATAGATGAGCTTACTGCCATTGAATACGGTGTACTGGCATGATCGTATTTCGCTTAAGCAAAGCAAAGTTCGCAAACGATCTCTCTGGGAAAGGTGCTGAAATAAGCGGCGGACGCTGGAACAGCAAAGGTACTGCCCTGGTTTACACAAGTGCATCCAGGGCGCTCTGCACAACCGAAATCGCTGTGCATACACCCCTTGGTAACCTTCCGACAAACTATAATCTTGTTTCTATCGAAATTCCGGATGAAATCCGGATACAGTATTTTCATGCTACTGATCTTCCTGACAACTGGAAGTCATTGCCGCATTCGCATTCAACCCAGGAAATTGGCGACAGATTTGTAGCTGGCGGGATTTTCCCAGTTTTGAGAGTTCCTTCCGTTGTGGTTCAGGATGAGTTTAATTACCTGATTAATCCGCTGCATCCGGATTCGAGCAAGATCAAAATTAAATCGATTGAACCTTTTAGTTTTGATGAACGATTGTTTGTCAGATAGTTAAAATCGACTGCACTTACTTAAATCTTCATTTTCTTAAGTCGTTCCACTATTTCGGAAACTGCCGGACAGGTTGACATATTTTTCAGAGTAATATCCAGTACCTGGTGCATCTTGCGCCGGTCGGTATGCGGGTATTCGCGACAGGCACGCGGACGGTCCTCATATATTTTGCAGGTATTATCTTTTTCGAGGAACACACAGGGCATTATGCTGAAAACGTAGTCATCGTCTTCGTCTGTTCGAAGGTATCTTTCTTCAAATTCGGATACTTTTATTCTTAAAACATTTGAAATACGACGGATATCGGCACTGTTCAGCTTCGGTCCCAGCGATTTACAGCAATTTCCGCAATCGAGGCAATTTACCTCTGCGAAAACTTCTTCGTGAAGTTTTTGAAATGCCGCATCCACTTTCAGAGGAGGCCTTGCTTTAACCTGTCTGAAAAAAGTTGCATTTTCCTTCCTGTTCTTGAAAGCCTGTGTTCTTATATCCTCTATGGTTTGCGGTGTAATTTCCATTGTTTGCCTGTAAATGCTGGTAATTAGTAATCAGCCGTTTGAATTATAACTTCTGATGATAGTGTTGCAAAGGTAGTCTTTCAAATCCACAGAGGAATTTTAATTTAGTTAAACATCAGACAATGAATTGCCTTAACAATACCACCTGAACAAGGAATTAGAGTATCTTGCGCCCATCAATATTTCAAATTTTCATGGAAACCCTGGTTTACTTATTATTTGCTGCAGCTATCTTGTTTATTTTTATTGCCAAAAAAGTTACCAGGATGATTTCCCGGCCCTGATGACAAATAAATGTGAAAAGAGTTTCAGAAAATCTGAGTTGCCAAACCTAAGAAAGCTACTCAATGACAATTTTATTGTGTACAAAATGCTGGGCGATAAAGGCAAAAAGCAATTTGAAAAGCGTGTTTGCAGGTTTATAAAAATGAAATATTTCATGGCAGGAGCCAATCTTGGTGAAGTTACCGAGGAGATGCGTGTAATGGTTGCAGCTTCAGCTATCCAGATCACCTATGGGTATCCGGATGTATATTTCAATCATTTTCAAACCATAATCCTGTTCGCCGATGAATACTATTCGGCTATAACCGGCAAATACCACGAAGGCGAGGTAAATGCAGGCGGGGCAATTGTGCTGTCGTGGAAAAACTTTAAATCAGGGTTCAGTAACCTTACCGATGGACGAAACCTTGCCTTGCACGAAATGGCGCATGCATTGCGACTTACCAATATTGTTGATAATGTTGAATATGATTTTATTGACAGGAGCATCATGAATGCTTTTGAAGAAATTGCCATGAATGAAATGAAGAAAATTGAGGACGATGAAAATCCATTTTTCAGATCGTATGGAGCTGCAAATCTGCAGGAATTCTTCTCAGTTGCCGTAGAATGCTTTTTTGAGCAGCCGGTTGATTTTCAATCTAATAACCCAAAACTGTACTTATTGCTGACAAAAATACTTAAAATGGACTTGATGGATTTTAAGGATTTATGGGATTGAAGCGTTCAATGCTGCGCGTTCAATGCTGCGCGTTCAATGCTGCGCGTTCAATGCTGCGCGTTCAATGCTTCGCGTTCAATGCTGCGCGTTCAATGCTTCGCGTTCAATGCTCCGCGTTCAATGCTCCGCGTTCAATGCTCCGCGTTCAATGCTGCGCGTTCAATGTTCGAGGTTCGAGGTTCGAGGTTCACGGTTCGAGGTTCAAGGGTTCGAGGTTCAAGGGTTTCAAGGTTTCAAAGTTTCAGCGTTTCAGACCACTGAGTGAAGCTGAAGAACAGAGTTTCGGAATTTTCAAATTCCGAAAAAAAATGTAATCATCTGAGTTCTCCGTTTCATCAATGTTTCATCTTCATATCCGAAATCCGACATCTGAATTAAGTTATCCCTCTCTCTTTCTTAATATTAGCGTAGGCTGCATTTAGCTCCTGGAATTTTGCATTGGCGGCTTTCTGCACTTCATCGCCCAAATGGGCAAGCCTGTCGGGATGGTATTTGAGTGCCATGCGGCGGTAGGCTTTTTTCAATTCATCATCAGAGGCATCAGGTGTAATTTCAAGCACGCGATAGGCGCTGGTTGTATCTTTTACAAACATGGCTTTGATACTTTCGAAATCGGTATTGCTGATACCAAGAATGCCGGCGATTTGCGTGATAATTCTCAATTCAGAAGCATGCACCTGTGCATCGGCGGCGGCCAGTCCGAAAAGGAAATGCATGAGTTGCAGACGCGATTGGTATTCCATATATTGTTTTATCTGAAAACCAACCTGTTGCAGGTCGTACTCTTTCTTTAGAAGTTCGCGTAGTATCAGAAGTTGCCGCTCAGCTTCACTTGCTCCGAATTGCTGAAATAGAAAGCGCTTTACAAAATCAAGTTCGGAACGCAGCACTTTTTGATCCGATTTCATTACAGCCGAAGCAAGAATCAACAGACTGAGAATAAAGTCATTCGGGGTAGTCTGAGGCTTGTTAAAGTCGGGCCGGCTTTGCGGTTGATACACATATTGACCGGATTGCATGCCATCGACCATGGATCCCAGTGCGAATCCAAGCAGAGCACCGATTGGACCGCCCGCTGCCCATCCAATACCACCTCCAAGCCATTTCAGAAATTTTGCCATTGAATTTTCAAATTTGCCTGCAAAGGTAGGGAAAGAATTTGTTTGATGAGATCGAGGGGATTGAAGAGATTGATGGATTGAGGGGATTGATGGGATTGATAAGGCTTTAGAGTAATACGGTGGTCATACGATGGTCATACAATTGTTTTCATTTTCATTCTTACTTTTCACTTTTCACTAAAAAAGGCCACCCGAAAGCAGCCTTCTCAATTTTAAATCAATCAGTATTCTTAGCTAATCCTCTCGCTCAGAGGCAATCCGTATTCTTCAACCATGCGGATATCAAGTTTTTCGAGTGCGTCGAGAATGGGATTATAAATTCCCGGAAGAACAGGACGGAAAACACCTTTTACTGTGATTTGTCCTGCAAGAATCATCTCAACACCGATGGCAGCAGGCAATGCAACCGTGCGTGCAATGGAAGTGTCAGTTGCCGGAGTTCCGAAATCGAGCATGCGCGAACGGATTACTTCCTGTTTGCCATCAGGATACGTAGCTAGGAAAGTGTGTTGGAGGGCAACCATATCGCGTTCGTTTTGCCCGAGTTCCATTTTTGCAATCATCAGGTCGCTGGTAACTTCGAAAGGCGAGTCCTCGGTACGCCGAAGCGGTTCATTACTGAATAAACCGAGCCATTCCATAGCTTGAAGTGCATTAGCAGCGGGATTAATACCCAGATATGCGGCCACTTTCTGACGGATATGCGAACTATTGGATGCACCGATCTGCATTGCGATAAAATCAGAATAGTTTTTACCTTTGAGATTCACCTTATCGTACGAAATCAGGTTGAGTTGTTTCATCGCATGAAGTGTTTCGCACCAGCCTTTGTAACGAAAAGTCCCTCGCTGAATGGTTTTAACTTCAGGAATGCCATAAATATCGATATATGAAATGGAATCGCGGTTCGGATAAACCTCGAGCTGGCCGACTTCAGGAAAATCAACTTGTAGCGGGTTTTTGAAAAGATCCTGGGTTGGAACGTATACTTCAACTCCGTTTTTCATGTATTTACCGTCATTATTACCGGCCATTACCACACCTTTCGGGCTCCAGGAAAACTTATATTTAAACGGGTTGGTAGCAGCCTCAGGAGCAGGCAAGGCACCGCAAATAGAATAAAATTCCTCAATTTTCCCGCCTTTGTTATGCACATGGTCGATAATACGCATGGCCGACATATGATCAATGCCCGGATCGAGGCCAAGTTCATTCAGGATAATGATTCCCGCTTCTTTTGCCTGTGCATCAAGCGCCTGCATTTCCGGCTTCACATACGAGGTAGTAACCATGTTCTTTTTGTGCAGCAGACAGTATTTTGCTACCAAAAGATGGTGAAGGTAAGGAAGCAAACTTACTGCAAGGTCATGCTCAGCAACCATCCGGCTCAATGATTCTTCATCGTCAACCGTCCAGGCAACGGCATTGCCATTCGGGTGGCCTGCAATCATTTCCTCGGCTTTACTTTTGGTACGCGTAGCAACCGTTACAAGGATTCCTTTGTTAAGCAAGTGTTTTACGATAGGGCGGACCACAAGGCCGGCACCCAAAATAAGGACTTTCTTCATTGTGATTTTATTTGGATTTAAACTGGATTTATGATTTACGAGGGACGATTTACGAGGGACGAGGTACGATTTGAATTTTGAATTTTGAAATTTGGAATTTTGTGTATGCAAAGCCCCAATCGTACTTCGTAAATCGTAAATCGTAAATTATTTTGATTCAACATTTAAATGACTTTCCAGGTATTTATAATGTGGAGTAAGCTCGCCACGATGAAGAATAAGCGCACTTTTTACTGCCCGGGGCAGATCAAGAGCTTCAAATTCCTCGTTAAAATCGCAGTCGGCAATAGCTTTCACATAATTTGCAAGCACATCGGCAAATCCGGCTGATGAATCCCGGGGGAGTTCGCTGGGAAGTATATCCACTGACATTACCAATACACCATCTCCCTTATATCCCATGGTGTGACCATAGGTTAAAGGATGGTAAACAAAAACCGGATCCTCTATTTCAGTACCTTTTTCGGTGCATTCGATGGAACCGTTCACATCGCACGAAATGTCGCCGATTACTTTAAGTTTTGGCGTTCCGTCAGAGAAGTGTTTAAAAAGATACTCTTTGGTTACAAGCCTCGGGTAGCGCGAATCCCAGTAAATACAATTTATCAGCACATCGATATGCGGAATGTACTTTTCGAAAGCACTCCTGAATTTTTCGGGCGAAGCATAATATTCGTGCAAATCAAATTCTTCGGTCGAATCAACTGGTTCAACCATATGTTCTTCTTTGAAAACAATTTTATAGATGAGGTTACCAGGCAATTTGTTCCTGCGTTTTAGGGAAAGTAATTTTTCAGGTGAAATTTCTTTTACCGGGAGCAAGCCGATGATCTCCTGTGCACCTTGCGATACATTGCCATATCCGGTAAATGCTACGGTAAACGGGCGCAATTCCTCCGGCATTCCTTTTTCGGCAATCTCCTGCCCTACTTCGGAAATCACATCACGGACTTCATCCAGTGAGTTATAATGATGCGCTTGCCGGATTTTCGAAAACGGTGTTTTGTAACCGGCTTCCTTCAATCGCAAACCCAGGGACCAGAGTGAGTTTATCATCCCGGCCAGACCGGCATAACGGCCAAAGAATATAAGGCGCTTGCCTTGTTCATCAACAACACGCTCGTAATCAATAAGATTGCATTTGAGCTCCATCATTTTGCGGAGCATTGGCATGTTATAGTCCTGACCCTTTATAACATGAGAGAAAAAAATGTAGGTTTTATCTTTCTCAAAAAACGAAACCGGCATTTCCTTGACGCCAAATATTACGCTGCATTTTTTAAGGTCCCTGGCTATTTTTGCACCGGCTTTAATGTACTCCTCATCTGTGAACACCCTTTTTTCGGAAGTCTGAACAACAAAGTCAAGTTTCTTGTTTTTTATGAGGCGTTCCACATGTTTCGGAGTTAGCGGAGCCCTGCGTTCCATCACATATTTATCTTCGTGCCGTATTCCTATAAAGTTGCTCATGAAGTTTTTTTACATTGTTAAACGCAGTATATATATTCTTTATTTCTGAATATCAACTACTTATCATTATTAAGTGTTTCACCTACCGGCAAGGCAAACATATTGAAAAATTAATACATTTGCACCATAAGAATAAAATTGTTTTTCAAATAACAACACGAATGAGTCGAAAGGGAGAAGCATCACGCTTTCAGGGGGTTAAAAAAACTATATACAGGATTGTCCGCTTTAGCCTGATTTTCTTTTTCGGAAGCAGTATCTTTTTTACGCTTCTGTTCCGCTTTATCAATCCGCCTGCAACTCCCTTAATGCTTATACGGGTTATCGAAAAGATAGCTGAAGGCACAACACCTTCCATAACCAAAGACTGGGTAAGACTTTCAGATATTTCGCCCAACCTGGTTCTGGCCGTGATTGCTTCGGAAGACAATAATTTTGAAACGCATTATGGCGTAGATTTCAAAGCCATTGAAAAGGCGCAAAAACTGAATGCCCGT
Organism: Bacteroidales bacterium; assembly: GCA_038213495.1. Taxonomy (GTDB): domain Bacteria; phylum Bacteroidota; class Bacteroidia; order Bacteroidales; family UBA4417; genus UBA4417. Next base: position 59,697 of record JBBQSY010000002.1, on the reverse strand, counting down.
GGAAAAAAGATTCGCGGAGCCAGCACAATAACCCAGCAAACCGCCAAAAATGCTTTCCTCTGGCCTGCCCGCACTTACCTGCGAAAAGGGCTGGAGCTCTATTTTACAGGACTTATCGAATTGGGTTGGGGAAAGAGGCGGATTATGGAAGTGTACCTCAATGTGATCGAAATGGGAGATGGCATTTATGGCGCAGAAGCCGCATCACGATATTATTTTCACAAATCAGCGAAAAACCTTTCGCGTGCCGAGGCTGCAGCCATAGCTGCAGTGCTCCCGAATCCACGTAGATGGAGACCGGACAGACCTACTGCCTATATTATCGGCAAAAAAGCAAGAATACTCTGGAACATGAATAATGTAGAAAAGCCGGATTGGTGAGAGAATTTGAACAGGTGAAAGACTTCATGTGATCTGGAAATTTTGGATAAATGAGCAATATATATAATCTAATCTTCAGTTATTTTTCAATCCTTTTTACTTTGCAAAAATTCATCCTTTCGTCACTACTGTTCATCAACTTCAATATAGTTGCTTTTAACCAGTTTATCACATACTCAATTTGAGTAATTTTACCTGGTAATAAATATCTGAAACCTTAATGATCAACCATGAAAAAGCATTCACTGCATTCCTATATTTTTTTATTAGCTTCCCTTTTCATCGTAAACGCTTTTCAGCCTCTTCTGGCTCAAACCGTTAAATTAAAACTGATTGAAACGAGCGATATTCATGGTTCCCTTTTTTCATGGGATTTTATAAATGATAAGCCCGCAAACACTTCACTGGCACAGGTTTATACCTATGTCGAAGAGCAGAGAGCGGATAAAAGCCAGTCGGTAATTCTACTGGATAACGGTGATATCCTGCAAGGCCAGCCGTTGGTTTACTACTATAATTTCGAAGACACCAAGGCCGAACATATCTGTGCCAGCGTGATGAATTATATGAAATACGATGCTGCTACCGTAGGGAATCATGATATTGAACCGGGACATCCGGTTTATGATAAAATTGAGAAAGAATTCAAATTCCCATGGATGGCTGCTAATGCAGTTGACACCAAAACCAATCAACCCTACTTTAAACCTTATACGATTCTGAATCGCAACGGGGTAAAAATTGCAGTTCTCGGGCTTATTACACCAGGGATTCCCATGTGGCTGCCGGAAAAAATATGGAGTGGCATTGATTTCCAGGATATGGTTGTAAGTGCAAAAAAATGGACCGAAATCATCAGGGAAAAAGAGCATCCCGATGTGTTAATAGGTCTTTTCCATGCTGGTGTTGAAGCGGGCTACGAAGGTCAGACTGCCGATATGCCCCGGAATGAGAATGCATCTCAGTTGGTTGCAGAACAGGTTCCGGGCTTCGATGTGATATTTGTCGGGCACGATCATCACGGTTGGAATTATACAGTGAAAGATCCGGCAGGAAACAATGTTTTGATTCTGGGAACATTAAATGCCTCCCGCACAGTTACTGAAGCAAACATTGTATTAAACAAAGATACTGGAACAGGAAAATGGAAGAAGGAAACCAGCGGGGATATAATTCAAATCGAAAAGCTCAAACCAAACGAAGCCTTTATGACTGAATTTGAGCCGGTTATCAAAAATATTAAAGCATACGTTGCAAAGCCAATCGGCGAATTCACCGAAACCATTTCCACCAGGGAGTCTATATTTGGTGACTCTCCTTTTGTTGATCTCATTCAGCACATCCAACTGGAACTTACACATGCTGATGTTTCGTTTGCAGCTCCGCTTTCGTTTAACGCCGAAATTAAAAAAGGAGATGTTTATGTACGGGATATGTTCAAACTGTATAAATATGAGAATCTCCTTTATACAATGAAAATGAGCGGACAGGAGATTAAAGATTATCTCGAATTTTCATACGGTCAATGGTTTAACCAGATGAAAAACGCTGACGATGATCTGCTTAATTTTAATCGCGACGAAAACGGGAATTATATCTTATCGCGCGGAACTCCGCAGCTGGCTGCAAGCTATTATAATTATTCTTCTGCTGCCGGCATCAAATATACCGTTGATGTGAGTAAACCTGCCGGTGAAAGGATATCCATAGTCTCGATGGCTGATGGCAAACCTTTCGATTTAAAAAAGACCTATACCGTTGCGCTGAATTCATACAGGGGCAATGGAGGAGGCGGACATTTAACACAAGGTGCAAGGATTCCGAAAGATGAAATTGCAGGGAGAATTATCAATTCAACCCCAAAAGATCTTCGTTACTATTTGATGAAATGGATTGAAAAGGAGAAAACGGTAAATCCCCGGGCAATAAATAACTGGAGTGTTATTCCGCAGGACTGGTGGGAGAAAGGGAAAGAAAAAGATGCTAAACTCTTGTTTAAAGTGAAGATAACTGATTAATCAGCATATACATTATTCTTTCCCAGCCAAACGCCTATAGTATCGGCAAAAAAGCACTTGACCTACATATCGGATATAACTATATTTGTATAAAGATACTGTCAACAATTGTTTAGCATTTGTATATGAAAAAACTGGCTTTGATCATGCTGGGTTTGTTCGTCAATGCAGTTATTATAGCCCAGACAGACAGCGCATTAAACCATGAGGGTAGTGATGTTAAGAGCAAGAGTGATGTTGCAGAGTACAAAGGCACATGTGGATGCAGCAATCCAATGTCATCGGAAGATTTTACCATAGCAATAAATGACATCCGATTGAAAATTACAGACAATAAAATGCTCGCCCGGGCTAAGCAAAATATCCGGGGTAATTGTTTGCTTGCCAACCAGGTTGAGGAAATTATGCTGGTATCTGCGGGTGGTATCACCCGGTTAATTTCCTGGAATTTGCCCGGGACTATACATACGGCCTTGACAATTACTACTCCTTATTACGAAAGTACCCTTATTTTTACAGGACGAGCATGGAATTCGGGCAATTATACAACCCTACTCAAATAAAAGAGTTTCAGACTCCAAAAAGTTTTACAAACGAATTGAACCGGAATTGGATTTCGAATGGCAGGATTATTGAAATGCAGAGAGATAATTATTACAGAGGCGGAAGACCACCTGAATAAAAGCTAAAAAGCCCCGTTAAACGAGACTTTTTTCATCTAATGGATTCTCTTTGAAACGGTTTACTCAATATTAACCCATTCTTTCCCTTTTCAGCAAATACGGCAGGAGTACCTGCTCAAAACCTTGATTGATATCGGCTTCGATAAAATCAATTTTGTACTGCGCGCATTTTAATTTCAGTTCCCTGTAGAAACTGCCAATAGCTTCGGCATATGATTTTCGCACTTCTCCGGGCTGAAGTTTAATTTCAGCGCCGGTTTCCATATCAACAAAACGGTATGGCCGGTTTTCGTAATCAAAATCCAGTTCCTTTGATTTATCAACCACATGAAACAGTATAACTTCGTGCTTGTTGTATCGCAAATGCTGCAAGGCATCAAAAAGTGCGGCATTGTCGGTACCTGCATCGAACATATCGCTGAAAAGCACAACCAACGAACGTTTGTGAATGTTTTCGGCAATAAAGTGCAGAGAATCTGTTACATGCGAAGTCCGGCGTTCTTCGGGTGCGAGAGGATTAAGCAGTTCCTCCAGTTTACCAATAAGAAATTTATGATGAACCGAACTTGATTTCGATTGGGTATGCAGATTCACGGTTTCACCGAAAAGACTAAGGCCGAGTGCATCGCGCTGACGCCGCAACAGGTTCATGATACACGCCGCTAAATATACCGAGAAAGTTATTTTATTGGGGTGATCTACATCCAGCACTTCGCGTACCGGGAAAAACATTGACGACGAATTGTCGATAACAATCTGGCACCGGAGATTGGTTTCTTCCTCGTACCTTTTCACATACATCCTGTCGGTACGTCCATACAATTTCCAGTCGATATGGCGGGTTGGCTCACCAGGATTGTAAAGGCGATGTTCCGAAAATTCAACCGAGAAACCGTGAAAGGGACTTTTATGCAAACCAACAATAAAGCCTTCGACAACGGTGCGCGCCAGGAACTCAAGGTTGGCGTATTGCGGAATACGACTCTGATCAATCTGCATGAGAAAGAAGTTAGATCCCGATAGCTATGGGGATAGGGTTTTGGGGTTAGGGAGTCCAAATTTAAAATACCAGTAAGTATCTTACAATTTTAGGTTTCAGGATCCCCTAAAACATAAACCCCAACCACTGAATCCTTATCCTAAAAGTTTTTCCAGTTTGCCCACCAAAACACTTTTGGGAACTGCGCCTACCTGTTTATCAACAATTTCACCGTTTTTCATAAAAAGAATAGTCGGGATATTGCGGATGCTGTACTTGGCAGTAGTAACAGGATTGCTGTCAACGTCCAATTTTCCAACCACAACTTTTCCTTCGTATTCTTTGGACAATTCTTCTACGATTGGTCCGACCATACGGCAGGGACCACACCATTCGGCCCATAAATCGATGATTACAGGTTTATCTGATTTTTCTGCCAGTTCGGCGAAATTTGCATCCGTGAAATTAAGTGCCATATTGTTTACTGTTAAATGAAATTTGCTTTGTATTTATTGCAATGAGTTATTATGAAATCATGATTAAAACCAACTTTTTTTAACTTTTGTTCAATCAAATAGATTTTTATGTGTGCAAAATTAGTCATTTTACCATCGTTATTCCCGTAAACTGGTATTAATATTTTCAGATTTTCACCTTAACGTTGATTCCCTGCATAAGCCGGAGTTGTTTAACCGCGTTACTGCAAATGACTTTATGTTTGGACGAAACGGTCTCGACCCTGTAATTGTTGGCAAAATCAAAAAATTCGATCCGTACTTTGCTGTTTCCTTTGTTTTTCCTGATCGTATCGACAATGTAATTGGTAAGCGGTTCGTTAAGATTATCAACCGGAATCTGAAGAATGAGCCCTTTAGCCAGTTCGTCCATTACATCACTCAGTAGCGAAATGCGCTGAATACGCGGTTCGAACTGGTCGGTGGTGCCGTAACGCGCTGCGGTGCGCAACTTCACAAAAACAATGGCATCGTCAGCCAGCAGATGTTTGAATTTGAGATAATCTTCTTTAAAAAGCGCCAATTCGATTGCTTCATCAAAATCCTCGAGTGTGAACCTGCCGTAAGGATTACCGTTTTTTGCAATTTCATGCCTCACTTTCGACACAATACCTGCTATAAAAACATCACGGGTTGCTGCAGCCGCCAGGTTGGATTTTAGTTTTTTGATCGAAGTATTACAAAACGTATCAATATCAAAGCGGTATTCATCAAGTGGATGACCCGAAATAAAGAAGCTTGCGATCGCTTTTTCACGCTTAAGTTTTTCAATGTTCGACCATGGCTGGCAGTCAGGCAGTTTAAGGTCAGGTACATCCACCGGACCAAGATCGCCGAACAACGATTGCTGCGACGACTGTTGCATAGCCTGAAAACTGTTTCCAAATCGTATCAGCTTTTCGAGAAATGTGGTGTCATCATTTGATTCCTTTGCAAAAAACTGCGCCCTGTGCATCCCTTCAAAACTATCGAATGCGCCGCCCTGAGCCAGGGCTTCCATTGAACTTTTATTGACGGTCCGGAGGTTTACACGTTTGATAAAATCGAATATACTTGTATAAGGTCCTTTTTCGGAGCGTTCGGTCAGCAAGGAATCTGCCGCAGCATCGCCCATGCCTTTCAGCGCCTTTAGTCCAAAGCGGATTTCCTTATTCTTATTAACCGCAAAATTGAGGCCCGATTCATTTACGTCCGGACCCAGCACATGGAGTCCCATCCTGCGGCATTCGTCGAGATAGGCAGTAAGGTTATCAACTGTTCCCAGGTTGGCCGTAAGCAATGCAGCCATGTATTCGGCCGGGTAATGAACTTTGAGATAGGCTGTCTGATAAGCGATGTAAGCGTAGCAGGTACTGTGCGATTTATTGAATGCATAGGAAGCAAAATCCTCCCAATCGGTCCATATTTTATTTAGCTTATCTTCGGGATGACCGTTTTGGGTTCCGCCTTCAATAAATTCGGGTTTCATCTTATCGAGCTTTTCGCGGATCTTTTTACCCATCACTTTTCGCAGTTCGTCGGCCTTGCCTTTACTAAAACCTGCCAGTTTCTGCGAAAGCAGCATTACCTGCTCCTGGTAAACCGTAATGCCATACGTTTCGCGGAGAATTTCCTCCATCACCGGAAGGTCGTATGCAACTTGCTCGCGGCCATGTTTACGGGCGATGTAGTTCGGAATGTATTTGATAGGACCCGGACGGAAGAGGGCATTCATGGCAATAAGATCCTCAAATTTATCGGGTTTCAGGTTGCGCAGGTGCTGTTTCATCCCAATACTTTCGAACTGGAATGTGCCGTCGGTATCGCCGCGCTGATAAAGTTCAAAGGTAGCAGTATCATCGAGCGGAATTGTATCCAGGTCAACCGTTACTCCATGATTTTCTACAATCATTTTAAGGGCATCTTTCAGGATGGTAAGGTTCTTCAAACCAAGAAAATCCATCTTTATAACACCAGCCGATTCGATGATGTTTCCTTCGAATTGCGTAACCCACAAAGGTGAATCCTTAGCAACACAAACAGGAATAAGGTCGGTGAGATCAGTAGGCGCGATAATAATTCCGGCGGCATGAATCCCTGTACCGCGCACCGAACCTTCGAGTTTCGATGCCAGTTCAAGCACCTGCTTTTGCAGCAGAGTGGATGGATCAGTGCCTGCAAAGTTGTATATCTCCCTGATCTTACGAATATTATCCATATCCTCCGAGCGCAGATCCTCTTTTTCTTCCAAAGATTTGGCGCCATCTTTTGCTGTTAACGGAGCAGTTAGCACTCTTTTAAGCTTTATGCCCGGTTTGTCCGGAACAAGTTTGGTGAGGTAGTTGCTGATACTGAGATCGAGATCAAGAACCCTGGCTACATCTTTGATGCTGCTTTTAGCTGCCATTGTACCATAGGTGACAATCTGTGCAACCTGGTTCTGCCCGTATTTATTTACCACATAATCGATCACTTTCTGACGGCCCTGGTCATCAAAATCAGTATCAATATCAGGCATGCTGATACGTTCAGGATTTAGAAAACGTTCGAACAGCAGGTTGTACTTCATCGGATCGATGTTGGTGATGGCTGTACAATAGGCTACAACGCTACCGGCAGCGGATCCGCGGCCTGCTCCTATGAATACATCCATATCGCGGCCGGCTTTTATAAAGTCGCTTACAATAAGGAAGTAACCCGCAAATCCCATATCATGAATGGTTTGCAGTTCAAAGTCAATACGTTCGCGCAACTCAGGGGTAATTTCACCATACCGCACTTTAGCCCCGATATAAGTTAGATGTTTCAGAAACTCCCATTGATTGCGGACATCCGCGGTAATTTCTTTCTTCCCGTTTATGTCCTTGCGATCGACAAACAGTGAAGTTGTGTGGATGATAAACTGAGGCGGGACAGGAAAATTCGGCAATAAAATATCACGCTTAAGCTGTATGATTTCTACTTTGTCGACAATTTCATTCGTATTATCAATGGCCTGGGGTAAGTCGGCAAACAACTGGCTCATCTGATCCGTTGTTTTGAAAAAGAACTGATCGTTATAGAATGAAAAACGCCTTCCTTTGACTAAGGCATCTCCATCGCCATACTCGCGGAAAGTAGGAGTACTTTGTTTTTCAGCTGTATTTACACAAAGCAGGATATCGTGTGCATTGGAGTCGGCCTGCTCGACATAGTGTGAGTCGTTGCTGGCAATCATTTTTACATTGTGCCTTGCCGCAAAACGCTGCAGGACCAGGTTTACTTCGTTTTGTTCGGGAATATCGTGGCGCTGAAGTTCAACGTAATAATCTTCGCCAAAAAGATCCAGCCACCATTTGAATAATTTTTCGCCTTCGGCTTCGCCTTTGGCCAGGATTGTTCGTGGCACTTCGGCACCCAGGCAACAGGTAGTAGCAATAAGACCTTCGTGGTATTGCAACAGTAATTCTTTATCAATCCGGGGATACTTGCCATACAGACCCTGTATAAATCCCAAAGAAGCCAGTTTAACCAGGTTTTTGTAACCGGTTGCATTTTTTGCGAGCAACAACTGATGATACCGCACATCCTTTTCGCCTCCGCCGAATTTTCGTCGGTGCCGGTCCTCGACCAGGTAAAATTCACAGCCAAGTATGGGCTTAATTATTGGTTTATCGTGCTTGGCATTAATTTTTTCAGCTTCGGCAATAAACTGAAATGCCCCGAACATGTTGCCGTGATCGGTGATAGCAATACCTGGCATTTTATCGGCAACAGCCTTTGCAAACATTGCAGGTATTTCGGCAGCACCATCGAGTAACGAATATTGTGAGTGTACGTGTAAATGACTAAATTTGGGCATGTAATACTTGATTATCAGAATTTTACCATATAGGTATGGAATTTGCTAAGGTACTTTTTTTAATACTGCCGATCACCAAGTGTTGATAAATTATGGTAAATCATACCCTGCAAAAGCGCAAGTGTTGTAAGCACAGGCATCTGACCTGAGTCTTAAATCCCGGCTTAGGGAAATTCAATAAATTTTCCCTTTATTTAAAATTAATCATGGCAACAATGTTCAGATACAGATAAAAATTATAGCTTTGTTAACTTATTTTAAATTCAGATTTACCTGTTGCCGGACCATGACCTTACAATTTACCATATTTCCGGTTACAATATGAAGAAGAGAGGGATTTATAGTTCTTAATTATTTCATTGTCAGGTTTATATGGATTTTGTGGAATGACAATCAACCAGGCTTCATTAATTCATTTGCTCAATCAATATATCTCTACCACCAGAAATTACATAGCCATTATTCTACTGAATGCCAGCCAGTTATTATGAAGTCGAAGAGCAAAAGTGCAGAAGTTTATATCTTAATTGTTGCAATAGCTTTGGAAGCAATAGGTGCAATTTACGGTGGTATCAGTTTGATGAATGATCCTTCGGGAGAAAGTATCCGGCTGTCCATTACATTGCTACAAGGAACTGTATTTTCCAGTTTTCTTATTCCTGGTATTGTATTGTTTCTTCTGCTCGGTTTTTTTCCGTTATTTCTCATTTTTCCTCTGATATTTAAACCAAACTGGCCAATAATTAATGGGCTGAATATTTACAAAAGCTATCATTGGTCATGGACATACTCCATGTATACAGGTATAATGCTGAGTATCTGGATCAATATCCAGATTATTCTATTGAGTACCGGATCTGTTATTCAGGAAGCCTTTGGTTTGTTTGGTATTTTCATTGTAATTCTTACATTAATGCCGAACGTAAAGCGTTATTACAGGATACAGAATCACTCCAGGCATGGCATAAAGCCGCCAAAATAATCGGGCGATAAATTATTTCATTATTCTCAGCTGTAATGCTTTGAAAATCAAAAATTACATCCTACCTTTGCACCCTTAAAATAAAAACCTGGGGATATTTGTAACTAATTATCAAACAAGGTTTTATAATTAACCAATTAACAAATACAATTTACATGGCAACAAAGATGAGATTACAGCGATATGGTAAAAAAGGCCAGGCCTATTTCCATATCGTGATTGCAGATGGTCGTGCACCACGTGACGGACGTTTTATTGAAAAAATTGGAAGTTACAACCCGATTACCCGGCCGGCCGACATTCAGCTTGATTTTGACCGCGCCCTTTATTGGGTGAAAACCGGTGCTGAACCCACCGAAACTGTTGAAGCTATCCTGAAATATACAGGAGTAGCCTATATGCACCATCTTCTGAAAGGCGTAGCAAAAGGCGCTATGACCGAAGAGCAGGCACAGGCTAAGTTTGAAGAATGGAAGACTGTAAAAACAGGTAAAATTGAAAGCGCTAAAAATGACATTGGACTGAAAGCTAAAACCGAAGACAAAAAACGTCTTGAAGCAGAAGCCAAAGTTAACCAGGCCAAAGCCGATGCTCTGGCAAAAAAACAAGCTGCCGAGGCTAAGAAAGCAGCAGGTATAACGGAAGAAGTTGCTGAAGAAACTGAAGAAATTGCTGAAGAGGCTGTTGCTGAAGTTGCTCCTGAAGTTGCTCCTGAAGTTGTAGCTGAAGTTGCTCCTGAAGTTGTTGCTGAAGTTGCGCCTGAGGTTGTTGCTGAAGTTGCTCCCGAAGTAGTTGCTGAAGTTGCTCCTGAAGTTGTTGCTGAAGTTGCCCCTGAGGTAGTTGCTGAAGTTGCCCCTGAAGTAGTTGCTGAAGTTGCTCCTGAAGCTACCGAAGAAGCTGCACCTGAAACACCTGCAACTGAAACACCTGCAACTGAAGAAAAAGCATAATAACCTATGAAACAAGATGAACTTTTCCGACTGGGAAAGATCGTCAGGACTTTCGGCTCAAAAGGCGAAGTGGTATTACAGATTGATGCTGAAATACTTTCACAAATAAAAAAACTGGAATCAGTCTTTCTCAAACTCAATGAGAACCTGGTTCCTTTTTTTATTGAACTATTCCAACCCCGCCCAAAAGGCCAGGTACTGGTGAAGTTCCTTGATGTTGACAGTCCTGAAGATGCATCCCGGCTAGCCGGCTGCGAAATATTTATTCCGCTCGGAATATTGCCAAAACAAAAAGGAACACAACTTCATTCCATTGAAATAGAAGGATATACAGTGATTGATGCAGTAAGGGGCGAAACTGGAACCGTCCGCGCTGTACTTGATATGCCTCAGCAATCCTTGCTTGCTATTGATTTTAACGGAAAGGAAATCCTTGTCCCGATCGTAGACGAAATCATTAAAAATATAGATCGAAAAACCAGGACAATACATATTGAAGCGCCGGAGGGGTTGATTGAATTGTATCTGTAATAAGTTTCAGGGTTACAAGGTTACAGAGTTACAGACGTCATTTGGTAGTCATACAATGGTCATACTGTTGTCATACAGTGGTCAAACGGTTGTCATTAGCAGATTGTAAATTATTGGTCAATAAGTGGTTCGTCAAACTCTTCAAACAATTCAATCCCGATAGCTATCGGGACTTCAAACTCTTCGAACGTTTATCTTTTCACTTTTCACTTTTCACTTTTCATTCAATAAGTGTTTCATTTCAAGAAATTCAGTATCGACGATAGAAAAGCTGCCATGAAAATTGGCACCGATGCTGTATTGCTTGGTGCATGGGCGCCGTGCAAAAACGAAACAAGGATACTTGATATAGGCACCGGTACAGGCATATTGGCTTTAATGATGGCTCAGAAAAACATCAAAACCGAAATCGATGCCGTCGAGATAGAAACTGCCACTGCTGAACTTGCTGAACAAAATATAAAACTTAGTCCCTGGCACGATCGGATTCATATATTTAATAACTCAATTCAGGATTTTGCAGTGCTGGAACCACCCAAATACAGCCTCATTATTTGTAATCCGCCGTTTTTCACCGACTCGCTTAAAGCGCCTGATGCGGCCCGGAACACTGCCCGGCATAATGACCTGATGCCAGTAAGTGATTTACTTGAATCTACATCCAAATTGCTTACCACCAAAGGGAATACGGCATTTATTATTCCCGCTGATGCTTTCGCAAACTGGCAACTGGAAGCAAAAAAGTTTAGTTTATTCCCTAAGCTCCTGACATGGGTGAGGAGTTCGCCTGACCATTCACATCATCGGGTAATGGTTTTGTTTTCAAGAGAGCATCATTCGGAAATAATAGAAAATGAGATGTGTATTTACTCGTCAAAGAACATTTACAGCCATGAGTACCGCGAACTTACAGGCGATTTTTATCTGAAATTTTAATTATTCTTTGTGCAGAAAATTCTCCATTGGGAGATTTATCTTTGAAATAATCTTATCTTTATTTCAAATTCCAGGCATGAAAAAACTGAATTTTCTCGGATTGATCCTTATCCTCACTGCAGGCAGTCTGACTCCTGTTTCGGCACAAAAAATCTTCAGCTGCAACAATCGCTATGATGCTGATATAAAAGTATTTGTAGTCGAAAACCGTTATGATGCCGATTTATTGGTTTATAAAGTGAGCAATTCGTACGATGCTGACGGCAACCAGGGACTCTGGTTTTTCTGCAAGAACAAATACGACGCGAAGAAAATAGTCTGGTTTGCTGAAAATAAATATGATGCCGATCTGCTGATCTGTTTTGTTGAAAACAAGTATGATGCGGGATGGAAGGAGAAAGAGAAGATGCATTTGTTGTATTAGGAAACAGGGGTTTTGTAATTCAGCAAGTTGTATTTTTCAAGATCAAACAACTATCAGAGGCGAATGCCTGACACTTCTATAAACTTAAAACCAGGTATTGGCAAATTTATTAACCAGGTATGAATACCGTTCATTTACCATCTAAAATTTCAGCCAATGAAAATTATCTGTACATATTTCTGCTTTTTATCTTCTTTCCTCTTCATTATGATATTTCCAAAGTCCGCAATTGCACAAATGCAAAATAATCAACTTGGCATGTTCGAAGGTCATTCCGATGTAGGGAACATAGAACGTGCCGGCAGTGTGACATATTCCGCCGAAAAACAGACCTATGTCATCGAAGGTGCCGGATCGAACATTTGGTTTGGCAGTGATGAATTCCAGTTTCTGTGGAAGAAAATGAAAGGCGATTTTATTCTCACAGCTGAGTTCGAATTTGTCGGAAAAGGTGTGGAAGCGCATCGGAAGACGGGCTGGATGATCCGTCAGTCAATCGATCCCGATGCTCCGCACATCAGCGCTATGGTACATGGGGATGGACTTACTTCACTCCAATACCGGCATACCAAAGGCGGAAATACGGATGAAAAGCAATCAGGCATCCAGGGACCGGATGTGATTCAACTCGAACGCCGGGGCTCAACATACATTATGTCTGTAGCTCATTGGGGGGCGAGTTTTGTTTCGGAGGAAATCTCTGATTCAACCATGGGTGATGATGTATATATTGGTTTAATCGTTTGCTCGCATAATGCCGGTGTGTCGGAGAAAGTGATATACAGGAATGTAAGAATCACAGTGCCAGCCAAATCTGACTTTATACCTTATAAGGATTACATCGGAAGCAATCTTGAGATCATGGATGTTGAAACCGGAAACCGGAAAATCCTTCACCAGGAACCTTTTTCAATCCAGGCGCCCAACTGGACACGCGACGGGAAGAAACTAATTTACAACAGTAAAGGTTTGTTGTATAATTTCGATCTGATCACCCATACTCCGGTTTTGCTGAATACAGGTTTTGCAAATAACAACAATAACGACCATGTTATATCCTTTGATGGCAAGTATATAGGAATCAGCCATCACAGTTCTGATGACAAAGATCAATCCATTGTATATTACCTTCCATTAAAAGGGGGCAAGCCCAGGCGGGTTACTCCCAATGGTCCGTCGTACCTGCATGGCTGGTCGCCCGACGGCAAATACCTTACGTATACCGGTGGCCGGAATGATGAGTACAATATTTATAAAATTCCGGTTAAAGGAGGAAAAGAAATACAACTTACATTCACAAAAGTACTGGATGATGGCTCAGAGTATACCCCGGACGGAAAATACATTTATTTCAATTCATCCCGGAACGGTACCATGCAGATATGGCGCATGTTACCTGATGGAAGCAAGCAGGAACAGGTAACATCTGATGCGCTTAACAACTGGTTCCCACATATATCGCCTGACGGGAAATGGATTGTTTTTCTTTCGTTTAACAAGGATGTCAGCCCTGGCGATCACCCATTTTACAAGCAGGTTTACCTAAGGTTAATGCCTGCAAGCGGTGGCACGCCAAAAATAATTGCCTATCTATACGGAGGCCAGGGAACCATCAACGTTCCATCCTGGTCGCCCGACAGTAAAAAAATCGCTTTCGTGAGTAACAGTGATTTTTGAGAACAGATCAATAAAATCCGGGACAAATACCTCGACAACTTCATCCTTCATCATTAAGAGAGAAAATATCTGAAAACGGAATATAAAAATCCCGCTTTCTAGTTTGGGTAATCTGCACTACCATTTTAAAAAGCGGGAAAATTATATCAGAAATCTGATTCCTGCACTAAAAATACCTTTTTCAAGGCAGGATAATCATCAGTGATGATGTCCGCCTGCACCGTGTACATGGCCATGACTGAGTTCTTCGGCAGTAGCTGTGCGAACTTCAATCACATTTCCTTTGAAATGCAATGTATTACCAGCCATCGGGTGATTGAAATCCATGCGGACCAAGTCATCCGTAACGCTTACCACTATGCCTTGCAGCATATGTCCCTGGTCGTCGCGCATCGGTATTACATTGCCGATTGCAAGCATTTCGTCATCGGTTTTTCCGTCAACTACAAAAATACCCTTATCAAGGTCAACAATAGCATCCTGATCCATCTCACCGTAAGCATCATCGCTGCTTAAGGTAAATTCGAAATCATCCCCGGTTTTAAGCGTGCTGAGGTGTTCTTCAAATTTGGGGAGCATCTGGCCGTTTCCATAAAGGAATGCCAAAGGATCGCCGGCCCGTGTTTCTTCAATTATTTCGCCGTTGGCGTCGTCGCGTTTTAATATGTAGCTAAGAGAAACTACTGTGTTTTTAGTGATTTGCATGCGTAAAAATTTAAAAGATTAAGTATTGATATTAACAATTAACAAGAGGATTAGTTCCTTGTGATATTCTATTCTTCTGCAATGGAATCGGTTACAGCAGCAAGTGAATCCGCTTTCGGATAGGCTGTCTGACATGTATATTGCTTATTGATCTCAATCGTTGGTTTAGGGAATTTCTGCCGGTATTCTTTAAGGCTTTCATCTTTGAGCACTTTAGCCATAAATTTTCCATAAACCGGTTGTGCCGTACGAAGGCCTTCGCCTGCATGTGAGGTTTTGAAATGGATAGCCCTGTCGTCGTTACCAACCCAGCAACCAGCCACAAGTCCCGGTGTAACACCTACAAACCAGCCATCGGTATAATCGGACGAAGTGCCAGTTTTACCTCCGAACTCAGTTCCAAAGCGGAAAAGATCATAACTGAACAATCCCTGCGTGGTGCCACCGGGTTCGGTGAGTCCTGAACGCAATAATACTGTCATCAGAAACGCTGTTTCAGGACTAAGGACCTGGGTTTTCACTGCCTGGGATTCATAAATAACTTTTCCGGTACGATCTTCGATGCGGGTAACGAGAACGGGTTTTACAAGCATTCCGTCGTTAACAAACACGCAATAAGCGTTAACCATTTCCTCGAGTGTAACATCACTCGAACCGAGGCAGATGGAAGGGACGTCGGCCAGGTCCGATTCAACGCCAAGTTTATGAGCATATTCAATTACTTTCCTCCAGCCAACTTTTTGTGTGAGTTGCACTGCTACCGAATTCACCGAACGGGCAAATGCATACTTCAATGTCATACTGCCGGCATGACTGCGATCCACATTCTTGGGGCTCCATTCTTTCTCCTCCCCGTTTTCCGTGTATTTTATTGATACCGGCTGATCCGTGAATTTATCACAAGGGCCGTATCCCTGGTCGAAAGCAGCTGAATATACAAATGCTTTGAAAAGTGATCCCGGCTGGCGTTTCGATTGATTTACATGATCGTATTTAAAATAATTAAAATTGATACCGCCTACCCAGGCTTTAACAAATCCGCTGGAAGGTTCCATGGCCATAAACCCAGTCTGAAAGAATTTCTGGTAATACATAAGCGAATCGAGTGTTGACATGGTAGTATCCCGTTCACCATTAAAAGTAAAAACTTTCATTGCATGGTTTTTACTAAGAACTATCCGGATGCTGTCGTTTCCTTCGCCATAAAGCCTTGCAAGGTTTTTGTATTGAGGCAGGTCAGTCGCTTTATTCAAAAAGTAGCCCGGAATCACTTTCCCCTGATTATCTTTCCACGGCACAACGGCATCATTGCCAGACTGGTCAAAAACACGCTGCAGGGTTTTCATGTGCTCGGCAACGGCTTCTTCGGCATATTTCTGCATACGCGAATCAATTGTTGTGTATATTTTCAGGCCATCAGTCCACACATCCATTCCGGTTTCCTTGCTCCAGGCTTGCAGGTCGCGCACAATGGCATCACGCAGGTAAGTCATATTTCCTTTCGAGAAACTCTTGCGCTGAAAGCGCAGTTTTAAAGGCAGATCTGCCAGGGAGTCTTTCTCTTTTTGGCTGATAAAGCCATACTTTTCCAATTGCCCGAGAACCTGGTTACGACGCACTTTCGACCGCGCGGCATTTGCAACCGGGCTGTAAGCACTCGGTGCCTTCAGCAATCCAATGAGGACAGCAGATTCGTTATATGTGAGCTGGGAAGGTTTTTTACTGAAAAATGTTGATGCCGCCGAGTTGATTCCATAAGCATGGCTTCCAAAATCAACGGTGTTAAGATACATGATAATGATATCTTCCTTGGAATAATACATTTCAATTTTTACCGCATTTATCCATTCCTTGGCTTTGCTTATCATGGTTGAAACTCCTGGAATTGCACCAAATAAACCGGTTGAATAATCTTTGCGTGTTTTAAAAAGGTTCTTTACGAGTTGCTGCGTTATTGTACTTCCTCCGCGCCTGTCGCCCTGCATAACCGACCACATAGCAGCAAAAGTGGCTTTTATATCAACACCATGATGCTTATAAAACCTCACATCTTCGGTTGCAATAAGTGAATTGACAAGATTTTGAGGCAGATCTTCGTATGCGGCCTGAGTTCGGTTCTCGGTAAAAAGAGTACCAATCTTTTTATTATCAGCCGAATATATCTGGGATGTGAGGCTTATGTCAGGATTTTTGAGTTCACTTATGTTGGGCGAACGCCCGAAAAGCCAGAAAAGATTTATGTCGATGGCTAGTGTAAGAATAAGTACAAATGCAAGGCTGTAAATACCAAACAACAGCGTTTTCATCCACAAGGGAGCTTCGCGGGGTATCCGTATCCAGTCCTGAAAAAGATATATGATCCTGTAATAAAATCTCAGCGCTCTCTCACCGAGGAATCCTACCTTACTTTTGAGGTCAGTATCCTTCATTGAATAGGTGTGTTTCCTTTTAAATTCAGCAACAAAAATACTCCAATTTTATTTCATATCCTTCAACGGGATTCTTTCGGGAGAGAATTTACGCCCCGTTAGCCTTATTTATTGCTGCAAGCCTCTGTAAAAGAGCCGGATGCGAATAATGGATAAAAACATACCATGGATGAGGGGTGAGGTTACTAAGGTTTTTTACCGAAAGCCGTTTCAATGCTTCCTGAAGGGCTCCGGGCTTTGAAAGGCCTACAGCAAAACGGTCGGCTTCGTATTCATGCTTTCGCGAAATCGAATGGAACATAATGCCCAGTAACAAGGAAACCGGACTGTATAAAATGCCGAAAGCTAATACCGACATATGGAATGAAGGCACGGCGGCACCAAGCGCAAGCGCAGCCATCGGACTTTTAAGCAGCAACGAAAGCATAAAAAGCAGAACTCCAGTCTGCAATACCCCTGAAACCAATCCTTTCAGAACATGTTTCTTCTTGTAATGACCAATTTCGTGAGCCAACACTGCAGCAAGTTCATCAACACTATGTTCATTTATAAGAGTATCAAAAAGCACAATGCTCTTCTTCCGTCCAAATCCGCTGAAGTAGGCATTCCCTCGGGTACTTCGCTTCGATCCGTCCATGATGCTGATATCCTTCAGGCTGAATTCGGCACGCGAAGCAACATGCTCAATGGCATCGCGAAGTTCGCCGGCCGGCAGTGGTGAGAGTTTATTGAATACAGGAACCAGCAAGGTGGTATAAAAATAACTGATAAACAGGGTAAATACAGATATACTGATCCAGGCAAGCACCCAAAACCACGACCCCGACTTTTCGTAAATAAAGACGATAAGGGCCAGTATACCCCCACCAATTACAATACCGAGAAGCCAGCCTTTCAGTTTATCAACAATAAATGTTTTAGGTGTTGTTTTATTAAACCCGAAACGCTCTTCAATTACAAATGTGTGATAAATATCAAACGGCAAACTCATCAGGTCAGAAGCAAAAGCAAGTATTCCGAAGAAAAATATTGCCTGTAAAACAGCGTAACCGGTAAATGAGGTGATAATCTCATCAACCCAGGCAAAACCGCCGAACAACAGCATGGCTAAGATGGTTACGAACGACAAAATATCCGAAATAAGACCAAATTTGTAGTTCACGCGTTCGTAATCCTGTTGCTTGCTGTAAGTCTGTTCGTCATAAAAACCTTTCAGTGCATCGGGCAATATGTTGCTGAGCGTTGTAGTATTCAGGTAATTTATCCATTGATCGAATACAAAACCGGCAATGGTTATAAATAAAATAATGTTAAAGAGAATTTGTGGAGTCATGCTTTATTTGGAAGTAAATGGTTTGAAAAGTTTCAGTCCCGATAGCTATCGGGATTCAGGGTTTCAGGGTTTCAGGGTTACAGAGTTCAAATGCCTGCGGCGTTCAAGGTTAAATGCTTTGCGTTCGATGCCTGCGACGTTCAAGGTTTCAAAGTTACAGCGTTTCGGTGTTACAGAACTAACTCTTCAAACAATCAAACATTCAAACAATCAAACAATCAAACATTTCAATCCCGATAGCTATCGGGACTTCAAACTCTTCAAACTAATAACTCCCGTTTCGTTTCCGGATAAACCATTCGGCAGAGAGAAGTCCCAGAATCAGCAATAAAACCGGCAAAAAGCTTACCAGGTCGGTATATCTTTTCTGCGAATAGGCAATTGTTTTCATATCGTCGCGGGCTGCCAGCATTTGCTTAATCTCATCCAGTTGTGAGGGATAAACCATTTTCCCTTTATGACGGTTGGCTATATTGTTGAGCAGCGAATGATTTGCAACGGTATTCATGGATTCCACGTTTAATACCATTACGCTGAACATACCGGTTTTCTGGTATGCCTTTCCGCCAAAGCCCGTGCTGGCTTTATAGGTGTAATTACCCGGAGGCAGGTTCCCGGCATTCAGGTAGTAAGCGTTGGATGTTCTTGTGAATGAATACGGATAATCTTTTCTGTTCTCATCCGTAATTACTATATTTACTTCCGGATCGTTTACGAGCTGGTAGCTGTCGTTGTAGAGTTCAGCATCAATTTCGACAACTTCGTTTTCGTTATAGTTATTTTTCATCATCACCCTGAACTGGCTTTTATCTTCCTTAACGGCAAGGTATTGAATAATTTTAGTGAATAAATCGTCGAAGGCCTGCTGATTGCCTGCCTTTGCATAATTAGCCATTCGCCAGCGCCAGATCCCTTCCCCGGCAATGGTTGCCGATTTGCGATCGACGCCCTGGTTAAATAGTATCAGGGGAATACGGGTACTCACATTCCCGATTTTCTGATACATTAACACCTGGGCTGCCGTACCCGGTTTGTATTGGCCAAACGGGACATGCAAGGGAGGAAACGCCGGGAGCATACGCTCAACTTCCGGTCCTGCCGAAAAAAGACTGAAATCCGGGTTTAGTTCAGCTGTAACTTCATTAAAGGAATTCAGAGTCGAAGGAATCACCAATCCGGTCATCAGGTTATTATAAGCAGGCAGATTTGATTGTGATCCAAGGATATACAAAACCGGAACCGGCAGCGTTTTCAACTGGCTGGTTACCTGGAAACCAACGTCGTTCACCGAAGGAACCTGGTGCAATATCACCAGGCTATACGATGCAAGAGATCCATTAAAATCGCTAAGCTTAAAATTCTCGACCTGGTAATTCCGGTTCTTTTCGATAGCCTGCTTTATAGCTGCCACATCCGGATGAGGCGCCGCCTCGAGTAAAAGTATCTTCTGTCGTCCATCAAGCACTTCGACAAATATTTCCTGGTAGTTGTTTGCCGTGCTTATTTCGCCCGGAACAGTTGAAGCCGCAATCCGGTAGCGTTGTATGCCTGGTTTGGAAGCCGTGAGTTTGGTAGTAAAAGTATGTGTATAATGCTGGTCGTTGATCAGGAAATTTTCGCCCGAAAGTATTTGACTTCCTGATGAAATGCTGATTTTGCTTTGTAACCCGGCACTTTTATGCGCAGTTACGGTAACTTCGAGCGGAAAATCGTTACCCAGAAAAGCAATACGGTTGTAATTTACCCGGGATATTATAATATCTTTTTGTTGGGTAGTGTCGCCCAGAGCAACGGTATAAATACTATATGGAGCGTTGTCCGAAATATAAAGTAGATCGGCACCCTGGTTGTATATCCCATCCCCTGCCAGTATCAACGCAGCCAGGTTACGGTTCGAATACCTGTCGCGGATTTCGGTGAACAGGTTTTCCATATTGGTTTGCTTGTCGGCAAACGTCGGATTGAGTCCACCCGAAATTTTATCGCCGAAAGTGTAGGTCTGAATTTCATATTTCTTCGAGAGGTCAGCGGCAAGTTTCCTGAATTTATCAGCAAACTCATTCCTGTAAAACGACGAATCTTTTCCCAGAACAATAGAACCGGAATTATCGAGAGCCAACAATACAATTGGTTTTTCGGTATAGCGCGTAGTACTTTTCACTAAAGGGGATAGCAGCAGAAAAGCAATCAACGTAACCGCGACTCCCCGAAGTACTGCCAGTATTTTAGTAACCAGGCTACTGAAATCATTGTTTTTTTCACGATAATACAGCAGACTTGCATACGCAGAGCCTGCAACCATACATAACAGCAAAAACCAGGAAGGATATGAAGTAATAAGCGAAAATCCCACTACCAATAAGGGTTTTATTTATAACACGGCAAAGGTCGCATTTTTTTTGCTAACTCCACAATGTAACTGGAATGACCCTACTCCTTGTTTTTTTTCTTCCTGAATCAGCAACATCTTCTGAATGTGCAATTTATGATTTAACTGATAAAATAATTTTTAATTAGGTATTACTGTACCTGAATTATTATATATCTTTGCAAAGAATTATTCTAAATAAAAATTACAGCACGTCAACATATAAAAAAAACAAATCTATATAATACAAAAAACCTGAATATGAGTGAATTAATCAACAATTCGGAAAACAGGAAAGAGCTTCTAAAGCATATGATTCTTCAGTTGCATAAAGGCGAGGCTCCCGAAAGTGTAAAAACACAGCTTACCAACCTGCTCAAAGGCATACCGTATGACGAAGTGGTTGAAGTTGAACAGGAACTGATTGCCGAAGGGCTTCCGGTTGCGGAAGTACTCAAGCTTTGCGATATCCATGCCATGGTTCTGGATGGCAATATTGATCATTCGGATGCAAAAGCCATTCCGGCAGGCCACCCGGTGGATACATTTAAGAAAGAAAACCGGGAACTCGAAAAACTGGTGATGTTGCTGAACGGAATTTATACTGGAATTAAAACCAATTCCCCGGGTCAGAGCACTGAAACTATCGATGTTTTAGGGATACAAATGCTTACCCTTTTCAATGACCTGATGGATGTGGATAAGCATTACAGGCGCAAGGAAAACCTGCTTTTCCCGTACCTCGAAAAAAAGGGGATTACCGGACCACCTACCGTAATGTGGGGCAAGCACGACGAAACCCGGGCTTTCCTGAAAAATGCCATCGAAGCTTTGCAAAATGCCAAAGGAGCAACAGCAGCTGAAATGTCCGACATTATTGATATCCTACTCGCACCTGCTTCGAAAGCCGTAACCGACATGATTATGAAAGAGGATGAAATTCTTTTTCCCATGGCCATGGATGAGCTTACCGACCAGGAATGGTATAATATTTTGCAGCAAACCAACGAAATAGGTTATTGCCTTTACGATCCACAAGAAGAATGGTATCCCGAAAACGTTGAAGAAATGGAAACTGACCTCAGCCAGGAGTTTGCAGGCGGTATGGTACGCTTACCCAGCGGAAGTTTTTCGGTTGCCGAGTTAACCATCCTGTTTAATACGCTGCCTGTTGATATCACTTTCGTGGACAAACATGATAAAGTTAAATTTTTCACACAGGGACAACACCGCGTTTTCGACCGGAACAGAGCAATCCTGGGGCGTGATGTACGCATGTGCCATCCTCCGCACAGCATGCACATTGTTGACCAGATTCTGAATGATTTTAAGAGCGGGAAAGAAAGCAGTGCCCCGTTCTGGATTCAAATGGGCGGAAAATTTATTTATATCAACTACTTTCCGCTTCGCGACAAGGATAACAACTATATGGGAACCATTGAGTTTTCGCAGGATCTTACCGAGCTAAGGGCACTTGAAGGGGAACAGAGGTTGTTGTCGTATGGGAAGTAAAGGATAAAGGGTAAAGGTTAAAGGATAAAGGGTGAAGGGTAAAGAAAAAAGAGGAAAGGGGAAAGGGTAGAAAAAGAGTTACCTGAAATATAGAAACATTGAATTTGTGTCTTGAAATCTGAGTCCAATCCGAAAAATCACAATTTATTGATTTTCAACTTTTTACCCTTGACCATTAAAATGGAATGCGTTGAAAACCAATAAATTGAACTAAGTCCCCTTTAGGGGATTTAGGGGTAAAAGACTTTTCGGAGCAGACTCAAATTCTAAATGCTAAATTTTAAGAAATGCAACCGAATATGGCAAAGCTACTTATCACTCCACAAACACGGATCGGGGAATTTCTGGATACCTATCCGGAACTCGAAGAATTATTAATCAGCCTCTCCCCTGTTTTTGATAAATTGAAGAATCCGGTATTCCGGCGAACCGTCGGAAAGCTTTCTACTTTTCAGCAGATGGCCCTGGCTGGCAATAACCCAATCGAAACAATTATAAACTCCCTGCGCAAAGCTGCAGGTCAAAACCAAACAGAAGTAATCATGAATACATCAAACAATTTATACGAGAAACCCCAGTGGTTCGATGCTGCCAAAATCAGCGAAACCTTTGATGCAAGAGAGATGCTGCAAACGGGCCAACATCCGTTAGCCGAAATTATTAAACGGACTTCGGAAATGCAGACAGGACAGATTTTTGAGCTGGTAACTCCTTTTGCACCCATGCCCCTTGTCGAAAAAGTTTGTGCTAACGGACTTGCCGCTTATGTGCAAACAGTTTCGGATTCGGAAATCCGCACTTACTTCTGTAAAGAATAAAGGGAAGCTGTTGGCAAAATCCCTTTTCTCGTTTATTGCTGATCCCTTTTCTGACTTCTATATAATTGAAATCCGGATATAAACACTTTATTCAGGAGCTTAAGTTTTTTCTGTTCCCGTATAAGGCCGATAAATTGAGTATCTTTGCCGGTCAGAATTTCAAAGGCAGAAAGATACTTTGGCTTCTGTAAACCGGATTCCGGTTAAATCCGTTCGGTACCAGTATAATTTCCGTTCAGAATAATCATATGACTGTGTCATCCGAATATCTGTTTGGTCTTTGAGCAGAAAATGAAGTATTAATATGAAGAATTTCCTTTACGCATTGGTATACTACATCAGTTTACCATTTTTATATTTCTTCTCCGTTCTGCCCTGGCCGGTCCTCTTTGTATTATCTGATTTCTTTTTCCTTATCCTTTATTATGTAATGGGATACAGGCGGAAGATTGTACGTATGAACCTGGCAAATTCGTTTCCCGGAAAATCGGTTAATGAGTTGAGACTGATTGAATTTCGTTTTTACCGTTATTTCACGGATATGATTTTTGAGATTCTGAAATTATTTACCATGAGTCCCGAACAAAAGCGCGCCCGATGCAAAATGGATACTGAAACAGAAGCATTAATTGAAAAATTGCATAACGACAAAAGGAGTGCAATTTTAGTAATGGGACATTACGGAAACTGGGAATATTGTCCGAGCGGACTTCCGTTACAAACTGATTTTCAAACGTATGTGATTTACCATCCGCTGAGCAATCCATACTTCGACCGGTTAATGTCGAACATGCGCACCAGCACATCGTGTAAACTTTATACCATGACCGGAACATTGAAAGGCATGCTTGCAAACCGCAACGAATTAAACATGACTGCATTCCTGAGTGACCAGTCACCTGATCCCAAAGGAGCCTACCAGACTGTTTTCCTGAACCAGGGTACATTTGTATTTTCCGGTTCCGAAAAAATTGCTCAGAAACTTAAGATGGCCGTAATATACGGTAGTATGGAAAGGGTAAAACGGGGGAAATATGTTTACCATACCCAACTCATCTGTGAAGATGCGTCGAAAACACTTCCGGGTGAAATAACCGAAAGCCACGTGCGCATGCTGGAGCAGGATATCCGTAATGCACCTCAATACTGGTTATGGACACACCGAAGATGGAAACATAAGATAGAAGGCGCCGACCAGTTTCTGTAATTGGCTTAGACAGAGATGCCGGTTGCTGTATGAAAACCCGAACCGGCAATATATACAACGTATCACATTTTGAATCAGTTATAATAGCCTTTATCAACAATTTAAGAGATATTTGATATACAAACCGTTCGAAAAATAACTGCATCAGCACCATTGAATTATTGAACGCAGCAGGCAATCAGGTTAAATTCCTTCCAGTCATTAAAACAAACAAAAAAAAATTCGTTTCTTTGCGCTAAAAATTATACTTTAAGAGAATATGGGACTACTCAGAGATAAACTTTCAGAATATGATACTCCTCAGCAGGCGATGGCGGCAGGTATCTACCCGTATTTCAGGGTTATTGAATCGGACCAGGACACAGAAGTGCTGATTAACGGTAAAAAAGTATTGATGTTTGGCTCCAACAGTTACCTGGGGCTCACTAACCACCCCAAGATAAAGGAAGCTGCAAAAAACGCAATTGATAAATACGGAACAGGATGCGCCGGGTCCCGGTTTTTGAACGGCACCCTGGATATTCATATTGAATTGGAGCACCGACTCGCAAAACTGATGAACAAGGATGCCGCCCTCTGTTACAGTACTGGTTTCCAGGTAAACTTAGGCGTTGTGTCGGCACTCACCGGTCGCAGTGATTATTTAATACTCGACGAATTAGATCATGCATCCATTATTGAGGGGAGCAGGCTTTCGTTTTCTAAAATATTGAAGTATGAGCATAATAATATGGAGGCTCTCGAAGCGAAATTAAAGCTTTGTGTACCTGATAAAATCAAATTGATTGTAGTTGACGGTATATTTTCGATGGAAGGAGATATAGTTAATTTACCTGAAATCGTAAGGCTTGCCGAAAAATACGATGCTTCCGTTATGGTCGACGATGCGCACTCAATCGGGGTTTTAGGTGTAAATGGTGCAGGTACGGCTTCACACTTTGGCCTTAGCGATAAAGTTGACCTGACCATGGGGACATTCTCCAAATCACTGGCATCATTAGGCGGTTTTATAGCTGCCGACATAGAAGTTATTAATTATCTGAAACATAATTCCCGCTCACTGATTTTCAGTGCCAGCATGACACCCGCTTCAGCGGCAACCGTTCTTGCAGCTCTTGATATTATGGAATCGGAACCGGAAAGGATTACACAACTGTGGAAACTCTCGGATTATGCACGCAATGCGTTTAATGATCTTGGGTTTGATACAGGCATTTCAGCCTCTCCTATTATTCCCCTGTTTATCCGAAACGAGTTCATGACGCTGCAAATGACCAGGAATTTAATGGATGACGGGATTTTTGTAAATCCGGTAGTATCACCAGGCGTACCAAAAGAAGACAGCCTGATACGATTTTCATTGATGGCGACCCACACTTTTGAACAAGTGGATATAGCAATTGATAAAATTGCCAAAGCAGCCATAAAACTTGGAGTACTCACCGGCGAAACAGTGATAAAATAATCAATACTGATAATCCACTTTCCATATGCAAAAAGTTATCCTGATAACAGGTGTTTCTTCAGGTTTTGGGAATAAAACCGCCGGACTGCTAGCCGAAAAAGGACATATTGTTTATGGCACTGTGCGAAGGGAAACGCATATCTGGAAAGATATTAATGTATTGCGTATGGATCTTACAGATCCTGAATCAATAAAGGTAGCCGTCAGCCAGATTTTGCAAAAAGAAGGGCGAATTGACATTTTAATAAATAATGCCGGAATGCATACCGGCGGATCCATTGAAACTATGCCCATCGAGAATGCCCGAATGCAGCTGGATACCAATATTATGGGGATGATCTGCCTCCTGCGGGAGGTGTTGCCTGCAATGCGTGCGCAGGGAAACGGTACCATAATTAATTTCAGCTCTATAGGCGGACTGATGGGGTTGCCATACCAGGGATATTATTCGGCCAGTAAATTTGCCATCGAAGGATTAAGCGAAGCGTTGCGAATGGAATTAAAACCCTTCAATATAAAAGTTGTAGTCATCAACCCGGGTGATTTCCATACAAACAATACAGCCAACCGACGCAGTTTCCTTGCTAAAACGGCTGATGATCCTTATGCCGAACAATTCAGCAGAACCCTTGCCATAATTGAGAAAGATGAAAACGGGGGATGGCTACCGGAAATACTCGCCCGAAAACTTGTAAAGATCACCGAAAAGAAACATCCGCGTCAGCGTTATTTGATAGCCTCCACAGAGCAAAAATTAGCGGTTGTTTTAAAACGGATCCTTCCCGGCAACTGGTTTATGAAAATCCTCGCCTCACATTACGGGATAAAGTAGCCGGTACCCGGCTGGAGAATTTACGTATTAATTTATTTTTTCGTTTTGGGCAGACAGGCTCTCTACATTTTTTTGCCTGTTTTTTTTTCAACAATACGCGATTCAGCTTAAAAATAATACCTAAGCCCCTTCTCCCACAATATTGCTAAACAGAACCATTCATTTTTATTTCCACGAACCAATAAAAAAAGCGGACTCCATACCAGGAAGTCCGCTTTTATATTGGATTTTCAAATTTATCAGGTACTCATTCCCCCGCAAACACTTAGTACCTGACCGGTTACATATCCCGATAGGTCAGAAGCAAAGAAAACACAAGCCTGTGCAACATCCTCAGGTTTTCCACCACGGCGAAGCGGTATTTGAGCCGCCCATTGTGTACGTACTTCTTCGGATAATTTAGCTGTCATTTCCGTTTCGATATAGCCTGGAGCTATGGCGTTGCAGCGGATATTTCTAGAACCAAGTTCCTGTGCAACCGACTTAGTAAAACCAATCAATCCGGCTTTTGAAGCGGAGTAGTTGGACTGGCCGCCATTTCCATTAACACCCACAACCGAACTCATATTGATAATGGAACCGGAGCGCTGTTTCAGCATATATTTCTGAACAGCTTTGGTTAAATTGAAAACTGATTTCAGATTTACCTTAATTACCAGGTCCCAGTCTGCCTCGGTCATGCGCATTAGCAGGTTGTCGCGGGTAATGCCTGCGTTATTTACCAGGATATCGATGCGGCCAAACTCTTTGGCAATTTCATCCACGGCACGTTCGCTGTCTTCGAACGAACTGGCGTCAGAAGCATAACCCATAGCTTTAACACCAATAGCCTGTATTTCGCGTTCGGTAGCCTCCATGAGCTCGTCGCGGCGCATATCGGTAAAAGCAACCGAAGCACCTTGTTGTGCAAAAGCAATAGCAATGGCTTTGCCGATCCCGCGTGAAGCACCGGTTATAAGGGCAACTTTTCCTTCGAGTAGTTTCATGTTTCTAAAATATTGGTTTATAGTTTATTTGTTGGGTGATGAAATTTTAAATCTCATCATATTCATAATCCGGCGATTGGAAATCTCAACACCGGTTTTACTCAATAAGTTGAGATTAAAAATCTCAACACCCTACGCCCACATTACAAGATTAAAATCCATACGGTGTGGTAACAACGGATTTTTAGGAGTAATGCGGAAAGCAAAGTCGAATACACCTGCCAGTGCAGTTTCGATTTCAATGGAAAAATGTGCCTGGTTGCCATCGACTTTAGTGAGTGTTAACTCGCGGATTGATTGAGGTTCAACCATCTGATCGTTGGTTTTTTGACCGGAAACCATCTCAACCATAACATCATCAGGAGAAATATCGCCTAAACTCAATACCAGTTCAGCCTTAAACATATCGCCAAGTTTGAGCACTTCGTTGGTTGAATCCGGTATTATTACATCCACAACCTCAATACCATCCCAGTTACGAATCATCCTGAATTTCCACGAAGCGAGTCGGCGCATAGCGGCATTATCATCCGCTTTCAGCAAGGCTGAGCGTTTGGCAAGTTTATGGTAGAATTTCTCATAATAATCATCGAGTTGCCGTTTCATGGTAAAATGAGGAGCAATATCTGAAATTGTATTTTTCACGTATTTAACCCACTCGTGAGGAACTCCATCTTTTTCGCGCTTGTAAAAAGTGGGGATAATTTCATCTTCGAGGATATTATATATTGTTTCGGCATCCAGATCATCCTGGAATTGCTGGTTTTCGTATGTGCGTTCTTCTTTGAGAGCCCAGCCGGCATCCTCGCGGTAGCCTTCGGCCCACCAGCCATCGAGCACGCTAAAATTCACCACGCCATTCATAACAGCTTTTTCGCCGCTGGTGCCGCTTGCTTCCAGGGGACGGGTTGGTGTATTCAGCCATATATCAACACCCTGGACAAGTTTCCTTGCCATGGCCATATTGTAGTTGTCGAGGAAAATAATTTTGCTTACAAACTGGGGCATCCGCGATACTTCAATAATCCTCTTGATGAGATCAGCACCTGCTTTGTCAGCAGGGTGAGCTTTACCTGCAAAAACGAATTGTACAGGTTGATCGGGATTGCCAAGTATTTGAGCCAGTCGTTCAATATTCGAAAACAACAGGTGGGCACGTTTATAGGTTGCAAACCTTCGGGCAAAACCGATAGTGAGCGCATTGGGGTCAAGCGATTCAACGACTTCAATTACCAGTTTCGGATCTTCGGACCTTGTCCCCATCGAATCGGTTAAACGTTTTTTGATATAGCTAACCATATCACTCCTGAGTTCCTGCCTTATTTTCCAGATCAATTCATCAGGTACGTTATGTATTTTCTTCCAGTGTTCAGGATTCGACTGATCTTCTAAAAATTTGTCTCCAAATTCTTTGAGATATAGTTTTTTCCATTTAGTATTGGTCCAGGTTGGGAAATGCACCCCATTGGTCACATAACCAATATGAATTTCATTTTCGTAGAACCCATTATACATCTCCCTGAACATCTGCCTGCTGACCTGTCCGTGAATGCGGCTTACACCGTTCATCTCCTGTGATAACTTTGCAGCAAGCACACTCATCGAGAATTTCTGATCATTGCTGTTCTCAACGTATCTGCCCAGGTTCATGAAAGTATTCCATGAAATATTCAGTCGCAAAGCATAATGAGGGATGTATGTACGAAGCAGATCTTCGGTAAAAGCATCGTGACCGGCCGGAACAGGTGTATGGGTAGTAAATAAAGTGGAAGCCCTCACAAGTTCAATAGCCTGTAGAAACGACAACTGTTGGTTCTGAACAAAATTGCGCAAGCGCTCGAAACCAATAAATGCTGCATGGCCTTCGTTGCAATGGTATAAATCAGGCTCAATGCCCAAGGCTTCGAGTGTACGTATACCTCCGACGCCAAGCAACAATTCCTGTTTAAATCTGTTTTCAAGATCCCCGCCATATAATTGGTGTGTAACGAACCTGTCGGCTTCGGAATTTTCTTCAATATCAGCGTCGAGCAGGTACAATGGAATGCGACCTACGTCGAGTCGCCACACTTTAGCACGTAATATACGGCCTGGCAACGAAAGACTAACCATAACCCATTGTCCTTCTTCGTTACGGACCGGTTTGATAGGCAAATGGTTAAATTTCTGAGGAAAATATTGAGGAATCTGTTCTCCGTATGGTGAAAGTGTTTGTTTAAAATATCCGTAACGGTAAAGTAAACCGATACCAATCATATCCACATTTGAATCTGAAGCCTCTTTCAGGTAATCTCCTGCAAGCACGCCAAGACCTCCGGAATATATCTGAACACTCTCGTGCAATCCGAATTCCATACTAAAATAGGATATTTTCGGACCTTTTTTCCCGGCACCTTTAGCCATGTATGCTTCAAAATCAGCCATCACTTTCCTGAGCCGTTCCATGAAGTCAGAATTCCTTTCCAATTCCTGCAACTGGCTGAATGTCAGCGATTCGAGCAAGGAAATCGGGTTATGATCCGAATTTTCCCACTGCTTGGGATTGATCATCCGGAAAAGATGGGTAGCCTCGCTGTTCCAGCACCAATACAGGTTACGGCTAAGTTTCAGCAGTCCTTTCAATGCTTCAGGAAATGAATGACGAACAAGCACTTTCCGCCATTCCGGATGGGAAGTCTTTTTGCCGTTAACACTAAGTACAGTTTCAGCCTGTCTTTTATCACGGAACAGGTCGGAACGGTCGGCAACTTTCTCAAGTGCTATCGAATATGCCTTTTTATAATTTATAAGCAGATTACTCCAGAGGGCTGTATGAGCAAGCGAAATCGCGGATACTGATAATTCAGATCTCCTGCTTTCCGACATTTTTTCGAATGACAATATAACAGATACCAGTGAAGAAACAACCATTTCGTTGTTCTCATCATTTCGTTCGATCACTGTAATACCGGCATCCTGGCTGAGGCTTCTCACCCATAAGCCAAAACCTGTTAATGTTGTAGTAACTGTAGGAACACCGAAAACTAGGCTTTCGAGCGGAGTGTAACCCCAGGGTTCATAGTATGATGGAAAAACGGACAGATCAAATCCCGGAAGCAGGTCGTAATAGCCTAGATTAAAAACACCATCGTCACCATTTAGATAGCTGGGGACAAAGATCACTTTCACCTGATCCTGCATTGAATTGAAAAGGCTGTTCTCCTTAAGTCTTTTAAGAATCGGGTCATAATCGGGCTCAAAAAGACCGTGTGTAAGGTAATTTGCGCCCGGAGCGACATCGAGATTACCGGATTCTACTCTCTCGGATAATCCCGGAACCGGTCCTGAATGATGAGCCGGAATAGTAATAAACGCAACTACGGGATATGTAAGTTGCTCGTTATGATTCAGGTTCGAGAGTGCATCAATGAAAAGATCAATTCCTTTGTTTCTGAATTCGTACCTGCCGCTGTTGAGCAGAAACAGTGTATCAGCGGGCAAGGGCTGACCTGTTACAGCCTGGGCAACGGCCAGAAGCTTTTCACGGGCTTTTTGTCTCTTTGCCAAAAGGGTTGCCTCGTCCAGAAAGAGAGAATCGTCGAACCCGTTAGGTGTTAAAATATCTGGAGTACGATCGAGGAATTGGTGACATTCGTTTGATGTAAGTTTGCTGACAGTAGTGAAGGCATCGCATTCGGTGGCCGAGATATGCTCAAGCGAATGTTTGGCCATAACATGAAACCGGTTTGCCATAACATCCGCATGGTATTCGTCGAACTTGCTGTATAACGGCAAGTTGTTACCAGCGATGCATCTTCCGACAACTGTTGCATGTGTCGTAAAAACGGTTCCTATCTGGGGAACCCTGTCATTCATATACAAAATTCCTCCACCTGACATCCACTCATGAAACTGAGCGATAATTTTATCCTGTGCACTGATGCCGAATTCGTAAAAACTTTCGATCACTTTACCGGCTGCATAACCAAAGAGGGCAGGTTCAAAATAATCCCACGATCCGGTTATACTATCCAGTTTGTACTTTTCCCAAAATTCGCCCAGGATCTTGTCTTTTGTAGGAAAGTATTGTGTAAAATCAACCAGGATGGCCACCGGGCGGCCTTTTATATTCCATCTGCCAATCTTAATTCGCAGACCTTCATTTTCAGCACGTTCGCGCCAGGCTCTGAATATCGACTTATCTTCTGTAAATTCAGGATTCTGGATGGTTTCTTTCCATACATCAGGGCCAATCAGTATGTAATTATTTCCGTATTCCTGTTGAATTCCGGGAGCCTTGGTGGCTACTACCGTGTGAATTCCTCCAACTTTATTGCATACCTCCCAGCTTACTTCGAACAGGTAATCGGGTCTTAGTATTTTTTTGTCACTCATATATCAGTTTCAAATTCAGGTAATCCGGTGCATTAATGCAGTGATAATGCATAAAAATCAAACCTCTGACAGGTAAAAAGCCTGAATCAGAGGTTTGCAAAAGTACAAATTTTAGGATTTGCTGTGATTTAAGTTATTCACAATATATACAAAAATGCAAATAACTATTGAATAATTTTACTTTTTCCCGCGTCCGGAAACAGGTTTTTTATCTGTAGCTGCAGCCGTTGAAGCCTTGGCCTGACCTTTCTTCTTTGCCGGAGTTTCTGATTTCTCAGCGCCTTGTTTATTGTCAGAAACATTTACACCTGAAGGAAATTCTTCATTGTATTCCTTAACCCGGATCAGGAAGTCGGAGAGCACATTCATATAATTAAGGAATGCATCATAGGGCGAGCCATATGGATTGAAATACTGATGTACGTCCCCGTCGCTGAACCATTTGGTACTCATGTAATACAAATGATCGCTGGTTTGAAGGTAATTCCAGTCGCGGTGAAGGTCGGCATCGGTACAGGTGGCCATGATATCCGAAACTTTATACAGGCTTAAAAAAGCTTCGTTCTGAAGATCGTTACCCAGCCAAGCAGTCAGATCACGTTCTTCATCTGCCCACGAGATGGCATGAGGACAATCGATACCTGCAACCGGCTGCAAATCTTCGGAAACTTCGCTTGCAGTGCGGAACACCCATTTTTGTGTTTTGATAAGTTGTTCCGGGAAAGCCCTGAGAAAGCCGAAAATGCCGGATGCCGCTTTCTGATGTTCTCCAAAAGTTTCATAATCCATAAAAAGGTTCACCAGTTCCTGCTTGGGATCCACCTTATCTACCCAGCCAACAAACTTTTCGGCAGTAAGCGGCCATTCGCTCCAGTTTTCCTGCGAAAACCTGAAGGTAATATCATCGCTAAGCTGGTAATTCCTTAATAATAGTTTCAGCCTTTGATGAGGCGCACTACAGTACAGGAAATTAGGGCTTTTCCATCCCAGGAGCTGCTTTGCCCCTTCGGTAAGCATGGTTTTGTAACCCATTTCGAGTACCTGCCCTGCAATACTGTTGGAATAAACAAGTTCGGTGTTCCTGAAAGCAGTTGGTTTATACCCAAACAATTTTCTTATCGCCGCATCATGTTCCTGAACCTGTCTTTTAAATTCAGCGGGATCATTTAAGCCTACCAGCGAATGTGAATACGTTTCGGCCAGGAATTCAACATTTCCGGTTTTAGCCAGTCGTTTAAAACTCTCGATTACCTCAGGGGCATATTTCTGAAATTGCTCAAGGGCTGTGCCGCTGATACTGAAAGTTACCTTAAAAGCGGAGCCAAACTCGCTGATAAGCCCGAGCAGGACTTCGTTGGCCGGAAGGTAACATTCGGTGGCAATGCGGCGCACAATCCGCTTATTCTGATAATCATCATAATAATAATGGTCGGCACCGATATCAAAAAACCGATAAGTCCGTAAACGGAAAGGCTGATGTACCTGAAAATAAAGACAAATTGACTTCATATATCTTTGATTTTAGTAACTGGGTTAAAGATTCATTGTGTTGCGGCTGGATTAAACCAGGGATTCGTAAATATCAGCAACTTTGCGGGCGGCCGATTCCCATTTCAGGTTATTTACTTCTTCGGATCCATGGGTAACAAACATATCGTTCATTGGTTTGTAGTGCAGTAATCCGTAAATGGCATCTGCCATGGCATCCACATCCCAGAAATCGACTTTCATCACATGATCGAGCACTTCGGCAACACCCGACTGTTTTGAAATAACTACCGGAACATTCGAGCGCATCGCTTCGAGAGGTGAAATCCCGAAAGGCTCTGAAACAGAAGGCATTACATACACATCGCTCATGGCAAACATACGGTCCACATTTTCGCCTTTCAAAAACCCGGTAAAGTGGAAATTCGAAGAAATCTTGAGTTTGGCAACCCTCCGGATCATTTTTTCCATCAGATCTCCGGTTCCTGCCATAACAAACCGCACATTCGGATCACGTTCCAGCACTTTACATGCGGCTTCGATAAAATACTCGGGGCCTTTCTGGAATGTAATCCTGCCCAGGAACGTTACAATCTTTTCCTTAACATGTTTTTCGGCATCAAGCAACTCGGTTTTTTCAGGTGGTTCAACCGCATTGTGCACTGTAATAACCTTATTGGGATCAATATGATACCTTTCGATAACAATGTTGCGGGTTAGATTACTTACGGTGATAACACGGTCGGCCTCAGCCATACCTTTGCGTTCAATTTCAAAAACATTTTCATTGTAGTTATTGCCCGAACGGTCAAGTTCAGTTGCGTGCATATGAACAACCAGGGGTTTGCCCGATATTTTCTTTGCTGCCACACCTGCTGAATAGGTAAGCCAGTCGTGTGCATGAATCACGTCAAATTCGCTGTTGGCTGCGATGGAAGCGCCTACAAGTGCATAACGGGCAACCTCTTCCATAAGGTCGTGGCCGTATTTGCCTGAAAACTGGAATTTTTCTGAAAAAACCCTGCTGGATTCTTCTATTTTGGTATTTACATTTTCCTTAACCATCTGCTCAAAATCTTCAGGCCCCACATAAGGAATAAGGTTCGACCCTATCTCCATATAAGTGATCTGGCTCCAGTAGTCGCGGAAAACAGGGTCATTCATCATAACGGTAACATCGCTTGCATTGATCAGCCTCACGGCTTCCTGGCTTTCGTCGCCATAAGCCTTTGGCACTACAAACTGCACCTCAACCCCATGTTTAAGCAATCCCTTGGTTAATCCAAAACAGGCTGTACCTAAGCCACCGGTAATATGGGGAGGAAACTCCCATCCAAACATCAAAACTTTCATCGCTTTCTATATAATAATCATTTGTAATTTATTTCTGTTTCTTTATTTTAGCAGGCTTCATGGCCTCGAGCAGGTAGTGGACACGGAGAATTTCGGAAACACTCCAAGCCTGTGAGATTGCTCCCGACGGACGGTATGGAGGATCACCATCATAGAGTTCGGAGATGGTTCCGATTCCGTGCTCCGACATAACTTCTTCGAAACCCTGATACTTTTTGGTGATATAGGCCACTCCGCTTTCTTCGTAAAGCCTGAGCCATGCTTCGGCAAAATGGCCAAATAACCATGGGGAGACCGATCCCTGGTGGTATGCCAGGTTTCGCTGGTCAGGTCCGCCTGTATATTCAGATTTATACGCGGAATTTTTAGGCGCAAGTGTGCGCAATCCGCGGGGAGTAAGCAATTCGGATTGTACCCTGTCGAGAACTCCTTTGCACTGATCGTCATTTAGAGGCGAGTAAGGCAGTGAAGCTGCAAAAACCTGATTAGGACGCACGGATTTGTCGCCGAAATCGCCGTTAACATAATCGTACAGGTAATTTCCCTTTTCGTACCAGAAAGTTTTGATAAACTCAGCAGGTATTTTTTCGGCAACAGGTTTCCATTCGTACACAAAATCCTTTTCGCCGGCTTTTTCGGCCAGTTCAACTGCAAAGCAAACGGCGTTGTACCATAGAGCATTCACCTCAACTGCAAGACCAACACGCGGCGTAACAGGAATGCCACCTACAACGGCATCCATCCAGGTTACGGCCGATCCGGTAACTCCGGCATGGAGCAGTCCGTTTTCGAGCATGTGAATATTGTAAGGAGCGCCGGCACGGAAACTATCTAAAATGAGCTTAAGGTAGCTGCCATATTGTTTCCATACGGTTTTATCCTTGCTGTATTTTATATATTGCTGCAGTGTCCAGAAAAGCCACAGCGGTGCATCTACCGAATTGTATTCAAGACGATTACCTACTCCGGAGTTTGGAAAAAGCGGGCCTTTCATTTCGCTGAGGCTGTTATCCAGAATTGCTTTAAAGGTTTTAAAATCCCCCTGAACCAGCGTTAGCCCGGGCAAGGAAATAAAAGTATCGCGTGTTACGCGGCCAAACCAGTGAAAACCTGCAATTATCTCAAATTTCTTTTCGCGTTTAACGATGAACTGCTGGGCAGCATTTTTCAAACAATTTTCGAAACTATCCCGTACGATCCGCTTTTTCAATTCGGTGCTGAAAATCCGTGCAAAAGTTTTGGGATCCTCTTCTTCGAGGCTAACCATAAAATATACACTTTCGCCAACCTTTACAGGCATTTCGAAATAGCCTGGGGTATATAGATCTTCGAGTGACTCATACCCGCGCGCTTTTTCGCGCATGTAATCAAAATCGAAATACCAGTCGGGAGCATGCACGTATTCGTTTTTCTTCGAAAACTGAAGGTTTAGAAACGGATATCCATGGTACATCCTAACTTTGATACCATTTGGAATGCGATCGTATTTGCGTTCAACATCGTTGTTGGCTTTGCTGAGCGAATGAATGTTCCTGTATGCCAGAAATGGCCGGAACCGCATGGTAGTCGGCGAGTGTGCTTCTACAAGTGTATATTTTATAATTAAACTATCGCTGTTGCCGGCAAAAAGCATTTCCTTGGTCAGCATCACCCCTCCTACTCTGAAAGTGATAACCAGGTTGGTATCCAGCGAGAAGTCAGTAACATACTTATGTCCTTTCGGATTATATTTCTCCCCTTTGTATTTATGTATTGCCAAGTTGAACTCCTGGTCATGCTGAATGATGGTTTCATCAAGCATTGAAAGCAAAACGTGCATCCCTCCATCGAGCTGTGGCTGCGGCGTAACCAGCAATCCGTGATATTTCCTGGTGTTACAACCGATAATAGAAGTGGAAGAGTACGAACCAGCCCTGTTGGAACGAAGCATTTCACGTGAAAGGGAATACTCAAGATTGACCAGTTTCGACTTATCAAATTTAATATAATCCATAGTATGTCAACTATTTAGCACTTATTTTAACACTTAATTATCAAAATGCAAAGGTACGAAATTTTTGCACATGCCTTTCATATATCTCCATTTCGCTCTAATACATGATAAGAACATAAAAATACAATAATTGATCTGAATTAAATATTATTTCTGAAAAAATAACGTTTGATAAAAGAATTTCCAATACACTATCTTTACAGCTTCAAAATAAAGAGGTCCTAATAATTATGAAACAAATCAGCCGGTTTTTGCTATTTTTATTGATAATCAGCGCATTAACCTATTCCGGTTGCAGGAAGGACGAATTTAATAAAGATCCGGGTTTCAGTCTTACTTTCAGCACGGATACAGTTATGTTCGATACGGTTTTCACAACCATCGGATCCAGTACCCGGGCACTGGTGATAAGGAATACAGGTAAAAGCAGGATAAATATATCGAAAATCAAACTTGCACGCGGTAAGTCCTCCCCTTTCAGGCTGAATATCGATGGCACTGCTTCCGAAGAGTACAGTAACATGGAAATCGGCCCTAACGACAGCGCATATATTTTTGTTAAAGTCACCATAGATCCTAACCATAAAAACAATTCATATATCGAGAGTGATTCAATAGTTTTTGAAACCAACGGAAAAATACAGGATGTGAAACTGGTTGCCTGGGGACAGGATGCTTATTTTCATCTGAATGTATCATTATCAGGAGATGTAACGCTTCCTTCCGACAAACCACATGTTATTTACGGAATTCTCACCGCGTCTGCTGGTTGCAACCTGAATATAGTGGCCGGCACCAGACTTTATTTTCATAACGGCGGCAGTCTCGAAATCCGAAGTGGTGCATCTCTCCGGGTCTCCGGAACACTGGAATCGCCTGTAACGTTTACCGCTGACAGGCTCGAAGAATACTACCAGGACAAACCAGGACTGTGGGATGGTATCTGGCTCGAAAACGGCAGCCTACACAACAGCTTTACCTATGCTGAAATAACCAATGCAAGGGTTGGCATACTTGCCGACAGCAGCGGTCTTGGCGACGGAGAACCACTGCGGCTACACAATTGCATGATACATAACATGACAAACTTTGGAATAAAAGCAACCCGGGCCAGGATTGTTGCAACAAACTGCCAGATTACCAACTGCGGAGGAAACGTGGTATCAATTGAAAACGGAGGTGACTATGATTTCCGGAATTGTACCATCGCCCGTTACTTTTCAGGCAGGGGCTTCCCGGCATTGTCAATCAGCAATTTCGCTGTAGATACTACCGGCAAAAGGTTTCCCGGAGAATTAACGGGTGCCTATTTTGGGAACTGTATCATTGCCGGAAACCAGTACAACGAAATAAACCTGTCCGAACTTAAAGGGACGGCATTTGTTTTTCAGTTTGATCAGTGCCTGGTAAACTGGTCGAAAGTTACTGATTATGAATCGAAGTTCGTAAACTGTATTCTGAATAAAGATGTGAATTTCATGAACGCAGATTCGAATAACTTCCAGCTCGACACCTTGTCGTTTGCGATTGATGCGGCAGCTATAAGCATTATCAATGCTACAGTTCCTGACATCCGGTTCGATCGTAAAGGCGTGTCGCGACTGGTTCCCGGGCCACCGGATCTGGGAGCGTACGAGAGGGTTAAGTAGAGGGTTTCAGGGTTTCAGGGTTTCAGGGTTGGATGATTGAGGAGTTTGAGTAATGCTGGTAATTTGAGTGGTCATTCGGTGGTCAAACAATTGTCATTCGGTGGTCATACGGTGGTCATACAATTGTCATTCGGTGGTCATACAATTGTCATACGGTGGTCATACGGTGGTCATACGGTGGTCATACAATTGTCATACAATTGTCATACAATTGTCATACAGTTGTCATACAATTGTCATACAGTTGTCATACGGTGGTCATACGGTGGTCATACGGTGGTCATACAATTGTCATACAGTTGTAAATTCGTATTTTGTATTTTACATTTTGCATTTTGTACTCTTCACTTTTCACTTTTAAAGGTGCTACAATTGTTTCAGGAATGATGAGTTTGATTTGTTTGAAGTCCCGATAGCTATCGGGATTAAAGAGTTTGAAGAGTAAATTCACTCATTGACTTTTGACAATTGATTTCCAAAATATACAGCAGAGCCAGGAATTTTCGTTTCGTGAAAGTATTCTCCATATAAGCTTTAGCTGCTCACGCCAAGGAAACGAAAAAGGTACAAATCCCAACCAACATACCTGTCAATTGCAATTTGCACCTTTTTATCTTGCTCAAAAGCAAGTATTAACCAATATCGGCTGTATTACGCGATATTGTTGCTTGAACTATTTTTGAGAAGTGTAAGCATGGCTGCGCCAATCTCGGCAGGTGAATCAACTACAGTGATACCGCATTCGCGCATAATAGCTTTTTTAGCTTCGGCCGTATCGGACTTACCGCCAACAATAGCACCGGCGTGTCCCATTGTACGTCCTGCCGGAGCGGTAGCCCCAGCAATAAAACCTACTACCGGCTTGGTGCCGTGATCGCGGACATAATACGCTGCCTCTGCTTCCATGTTGCCACCGATTTCGCCAATCATCACAATGCCTTTGGTCTCAGGATCTTCCATAAACAGTTCCATGGCATCGCGTGTAGTGGTTCCGATAATAGGGTCGCCGCCGATACCCAGCGCAGTGGTTTGACCCAAACCGGCCTTGGTAAGCTGATCAACGGCTTCGTAGGTTAAGGTGCCCGAACGCGAAACAATGCCTACAATACCTTTTTTGTGAATAAAGCCAGGCATAATTCCAACCTTAGCTTCACCGGGAGTTATTACCCCGGGACAATTGGGGCCAACCAACCGGCAATCGAGCCCGTCGACATATTCCTTGGCAGCCATCATATCCTTTACCGGAATGCCTTCGGTAATACAAACTATCACTTTTATTCCGGCATCGGCTGCTTCCATAATGGCATCCGCTGCAAAAGCAGGTGGAACAAAGATAAGTGAAACATTGGCTTTGGTGGACTGCACAGCTTCTTTTACCGTATTGAAAACAGGACGGCCGATATGTTCGTTGCCGCCTTTGCCCGGTGTAACACCGCCAACCACATTAGTACCGTAATCAATCATTTGTGTTGCATGAAATGTACCTTCGCTGCCGGTAAATCCCTGAACTATGACCTTGGAATCTTTATTAACGAGAATGCTCATTGTAGAAATATATTTAAGTGCCAAAGATAAAAAAAATATCGGATTGAGGATTTCCGAATGAAGAATGAAAAATACTAAATCGACATCTATTCAGCATGTCGAAGAAAACGAGCTCAGTACGAGTTTTGCCCACGCACACCCCATTGCTTCGGCTTCAGTTTAGCATCTGTAGGGGAAAATCCTCGCGCACAGATGATTGAGCTTAGCATACCAAGTCTAAAATTACAGGAAATGAGCTCTTTTAATAAAACTGCTTATCCCCTACAATAAAGTGAACCACAACTTGTCCCTATTTTTCGGGATAGTTACATAAACTACATAGAATTGCACATAGAAAAAAAACATGCTTAGCTTTAGCTTAAGGATTGAGCAACTATGTGTTACCTATGTTTCTATGTGGTTCAATCATCTGATAAACAAACATCTATAAAACACAGAGCCATCCTTCAGCCTAAAGAGATTATCATATCACAGTATCTTCTATAAATAATACTGATCAACTTGCATTAAGCAGATATGCATTTAATCAAATAATCAAGTCAACTTGACCGAAAGGGATAGGCAGTTTAATAAAAATGATGAATTTTCTTATTGATGGCCTCTGAACTCCTGACATCTCGCAAAAAGAAAACACATTTTATATCTGTCATTCATAAATGGCAATCCCTATTTCGGTGCGCTGCACCTAGTGGTGAATCCGGCATTACTCTGCTATAAATATTCCGGTGCTCTACACCTGGTTTTCACAACTACTTTCATTGAAAAGCCGCAGAACGGCGAAATATTTATAGAATTGAATATCAAATGAATACAAAGGTGCAGAGCACCGAAATATTTCCTGGTTCTATCCGTAAAATCCATAATTGTACACAAAAATTAAAGAGCTATTTTCCCGCATCTAAAAAATATGAATTCACAAACATTCATGTTATACCATAATGAAGTATAATTTTTTCCAAATCAACAAAGCATAATGCCGATGTGATAGTTGTTATAGGACAATTATTACCCAAATGAATTATAACCTATACTAAATCACCAGTGTAATATGCAGATGTGATAGCTGTTATAGGACAATTTATTGGACTATTACAGATATCCTATCGGTATTAATTTATTCATCCAAAAATTCCGCGTTTTCAGTTTGCATATAAATTTTCTTAATTAATTGATCCTGAACAACCATGTCAGAAGTACTAAGCCTATAGAGCTAAGCCACAAAGCTCTGCGGATGAAGTAAAGAAAGTTCTGTGCTATCGTTTTTAAGGTGTCATCTGCATATCAAAAAATTACTCAACACCCTTTTGTTAACAACCTCCGTGCGGTTTGTGTCGGGCGCAAAGTCTGTTTATTTTCTTTTGCAATATCAAATATTCTTTAAATGAAAAGCACTACCCTCTATATATTCCTCATTTTATTAACTGCGGCCCAGGTAATTATGACTCCCGGGTGCTCCCGTAAACCCGCCCCTGATGAAAAACAACTTACCGACTGCCTGGATGAAAACAGGCTCACCCCTGAACAGGATGCGCATGTAAGGAAAGAAATTCATGCCCGCGAAAAAACTTTTGCACTCGATACATTGTTCAAAAAGAAAGCAAAAAAACAGGGATTTAACGGATCGGTGCTCATAGCCCAGAAAGGAGTAATCCTGTATCAGAATGTTTTCGGATACACGGATATAGCTAAAAAAGATTCATTATGCCTTTCGTCAGCATTTCAGCTTGCATCCATAAGCAAGACTTTTACCGGAACGGCAGTCCTATTGCTGGCACAGGATAAAAAGCTAGAGCTTTCTGACAGCATTCAAAAATTTATTCCTTCGTTCCCCTACCATGGCATCACTGTCGAAAACCTGCTGAGCCATCGCAGCGGCTTACCCAATTATCTGTATTGTTTCGAAGATAAAAGGAAAAGGAATGGCGCTGAACCTACCAACGATACCATACTAAAGTGGTTTGCCGAAGCCGATTCGTTACCTAAAACCAATGGCCGGCCCGGGAAAAGCTTTAATTACAACAACACCAACTTTATTCTGCTTGCTTCAATTATTGAGAAAGTCAGCGGAATGAGTTATGAACATTTTATCAGAACCCGGATTTTCGCTCCGCTGGGGATGAAAAATTCATTTGTTGATACTCACGCTCCTGACACATTATTACGTTACCGGACCATAGGCCACCAGGGGAATAAGCGGCGGGAGCGCGAGTTTTTCGACGGGGTGTATGGCGATAAGGGTATATACGCCACAGCCGGCGATATGGAACGCTGGTATTTTGCCCTGCACTCCGGCTGTCTGCTCAGCAAACATTATTTAAAACTGGCTTTTACACCACATAGTTTTGAACATAAAAGCAGGCATAACTATGGTCTTGGATTCAGGCTTATGACTGATCCCGGTAATATGAAAAAAGTTCATTATGTATACCATGGCGGCTGGTGGGCAGGTTTCAGTACCATGTTGTGGATGGATATGGATGCGGATATTGTTATAATTGTTTTGGGAAACCGCAAAAATGCCAGTGTTTATGATATAAAATCTGTGCTCGCTATACTGGAAGGCAACAAAGACCATGAATTGGAGAGCGTAAGTGATGGCGCTGAGTAAATCTGTGGCCATTTTATTGTACTGATTATCATATAATTAGATTTAGGTCCGATTTAAAAATGCATCCGAAGGATTTGAAACGGCATGTTTCCTCACTATCTTTGTGACACCAACCTCCAGAAACTATGAATCCCTACACTACATTATCAAAGAAAGATACGATCTGCGCCTTGTCGACTCCGCCCGGAATTGGTGCCATAGCAGTTATCCGGATTTCGGGTCCGAAGGCTATCTCAATCTGTAATTTGTTTTTCCGATCGGGCCGAACGAATTATTTTCTGGATCAGTTCGAATCGCATACGGCACATTTCGGAACCTTTGCTACGGATGACGAAGTGATTGACGAAGTAGTAGTTACAGTCTTCAACAAGCCCAATTCTTACACAGGTGATACTATTGTTGAAATTTCGTGCCATGGATCGGAATATGTTCAGCAACGCATTTTAGAAGTGCTGATTGACATGGGTGCACGCTTGGCACGACCCGGGGAATTCACGCTGAGGGCTTTTCTGAACGGACGAATTGACCTTTCGCAGGCGGAAGCGGTTGCCGACCTTATTTCATCGCGATCGAAGGTGGCACACGACCTGGCCGTTATGCAGATGCGTGGAGGATTTTCGCAGAAAATAAAAAACATGAGGACCCAGTTGCTGGACCTGGCATCTTTGCTGGAACTGGAACTGGATTTCAGCGAAGAGGATGTGGAGTTCGCCGATCGCAGCAGATTAAAATCTCTTATAGCAGGGATCATTACTGAA
This sequence comes from Bacteroidales bacterium, assembly GCA_038213495.1. Taxonomy (GTDB): domain Bacteria; phylum Bacteroidota; class Bacteroidia; order Bacteroidales; family UBA4417; genus UBA4417. The sequence continues at coordinate 16,378 of JBBQSY010000002.1, read as the reverse complement.
TTAACTGAGCTTGCAGCCTCATTTTCGTTAGGGAATGTGATTAAAAAAGGAATTCCTGTTACTATTGTTGGGAAGCCCAATGTAGGCAAATCTACCTTACTCAATGCCCTGCTTAACGAGGAACGCGCTATTGTAAGCGAAATCCCAGGCACAACCCGCGATACCATCGAAGATACATTTACCACCAATGGCATTACTTTCCGGTTTATTGATACCGCCGGGCTCAGGTCGCACACCACCGATACCATTGAGACCATCGGCATAAGCCGGACCTATGAGAAAATAAGGGAGGCTTCGGTAATACTCTATCTTTTTGATATCAGCACCATAACGGTTGACGAAATTGAAGAGCTACGCACTGAATTCCGCGATCATATTGATAATCCCGAAAAGCATTTCCTGCTTATCGGCAACAAAACAGACCTTATGCTCGAAGTTCCTTCGCATATTACGGCACTTTTCGACCTGGAAACCATATTTGTTTCGGCCAAGCGCAAGGAAAACGTGAACCTGATTATTGAGCGGCTGGTAACAACCGCCAAAACCGCCAATATCGGCGACCAGGCCATTGTAAGCAATGCCAGGCATTACGATTCCATCAGCAGCACGCTGGCAGCTCTTACTGAGGCAGCCCGAGGACTCGATGACAATATCCCTACCGACCTGATCGCTACCGATATACGCTCTGCATTGCACCACCTGGGTGAGATAACCGGGGAAGTTACTACGGAGGATATATTGGGGAATATTTTCGGGAAGTTTTGTATCGGAAAGTAAAAAATACATCCCCATTCAATTTCTATCGTCAATGCTGTTTTGCAAGCCGGCAAACAAACACTTCCAAATCCCGCCCGACGGAGAAATATAAAAACGACTTGTACTGTTTTGAATTACAAATCGTTTTTAATCAGATGCTTACAAAACCATATAAAGGGTCATAACCAGGTGGCTGTTTATGCTGAATGAAGTAATAAATTAATGCCGGCAGCTGTAATGTTGCTGAAAAGTGGCCGGAAATTTATTTTTACTTTTTCATTTCCATCTGCTCTTGTGAATTCATCATGCTCATTGGATTAACATCCGTATGAAAACACATTAAAATAAACTGCAGCATTATTGCAGGTAACCGTTGAGCTGTAGATCGTCATTCCGTAATTCGGAACAGTTCCCGATTTCCATAATGAATACATATTTGTTATATCGTATTGCCTTTCTCCAACATCATTCGGGAAAACAATATTTATCGGTCCATAGAAAGCAGTATTTTTAGCTGGTATATTGGTATAATTAATGGTCATTTCGTCCCAGGGCTGTGTAAGAGCAGCAAAATAAAAATCTGCATTGCAGCCCGAATAGCAATAAGTGGTGTGAGGGTAGTGGTTAAATGTTAAAAAAACTGAATCTACATCCGAAGGAAGTGAATCCAGATCGAAACGAATAAAAGCAGCACAGTGTCTATTGTTACAATTACTGATGGGAAGTGCCTGAACATAAGGCGTAGTGCCATAATTGGTGGTTGGTTCTCCTTCGTAGACCCAGGCATCTTTTCCTGCCGATAGGGTTCCTTCATCGTGACCATTATTTGCTCCCGGCCCCGGCCGGAAAATAATCAGGTTTTGTGAATAAAGAAAATTAGTAATAATAAAAAAACTAACAAGTAAAAAAGCAGCTCGTTTCATAACATTAGTTTTTGATTTTTTATAAATCATATATATAGCATATATGCCTTTGTTTTCTTGAAATTAATAAATTAAACCCAAATTAATCATTAGAAGGATTGAAAATCCGAACTATATGATTTATACCGATAGGATATCTGTAATAGTCCAATAAATTGTCCTATAACAGCTATCTCATCGGCATAATACTCTGGTGATTTAGAATAGTTTATAATTCACTTGGATATTAGTTGGGTTAACCCCGACATAGAAATTGTTTCAATGAATAATAATTCATTGATTACAAGTTCTATGTCGATTCAGCATTTTCTATTGCTGAATTTGGGTTAAATTTACTCTATTATATAATTCTCATGCTGGCGCGTGTCTCCAGACGCGTGACGGCACAAATTTGTAGCTTATACGTAAAGAAAAGATCAGCAAGTAAATAAAAGTCGAAACTTCAATACCGATGTCCGATAAATACAAGATATTCGAAGGTGATGAAGTCTGTTTTGTTACATTCACCAGTGTTGAATGGATTAAAGTATTTGGTAATTGAAGTTGGATTATACTGTCACTCGTCGGGAGACGCACACCAGCCAAGGGTAATTTGTTAGAAATTCAGTAATCATCTAACTCTCATTGATTTTTTATGCTCCGGAATAGAATTTGCCAATATCATTTTACAGGCTGTGGCGAATAGGATTCAATTTTCGTGTGAATAATTTATAAGATCGGGTTTTAATCACCCAAATATTACTATTGCTCCAGGTATTTTCTCATTTATGGATCCATTGAAAGAGGCTGATATTTTCCTGAATCCACCTGCAAAACACAAAACCTGCAACCTGTCAAACTTCAATAAACCCAATAGTCTTGCCAGGCAATGCATTGCGGGCATAAAAACACCTGGTTGAAAAAGCCTGCCAAATCCAGATTATCAACCTCCACTAAAACAGGAACAAAGGCTGTATGCCCTATCGGGTAATGTGTGAATTATGCAAAAAAAAAACACAATTGTATAAAATTATATTTCAAAATAACCCACACCTTTGCCGAAAATTATAAACCTCCTCACGGAAAAAACAACGAAAATAATATGAAACACACACACACAACTTTGAGATTTTTAATTGGAATGCTGGCAGTAATCTTAATTTCGGGCACTGCAAGCGCACAGCACGGCAATGCACCTGCCGGTCACGGAAACATTGGAATTAAAGGTGGAGTAAACGTTTACAATGTCCACAATGACAACAATACCAATTATGACCCAAAAATAGGATTTAATATCGGTTTACTAGGTCATATCCATTTGAACAAGAATTTTGCAATTCAGCCTGAAATAGTATATTCAGCTCAGGGTGCAAAATATACGGTCAACAACCAGGAAACAATATATAAACTGGATTATGTTAATATACCGGTACTGTTTCAATATATGTGGGACAATGGACTCAGATTACAAGCCGGCCCACAGGTAGGATTATTGCTGAGTGGAAAATCGAAAACCAATTCTGTTACTGTAGACAACAAAGCAGATTTAAAACCTATTGATTTTGCTGTAAGTTTCGGCGCGGGGTATATAAATCCGGCAACCGGGCTTGGTATTGACGTAAGATATAATCTCGGATTAAGCAATATAAATAAAAACAGTACAGTAGTTTCAACTAACAGGGGACTCCAGGTGGGCTTGTTTTACATTTTTGGTAAAAACAGCAAAGACATCCTAAACTAATAACTGTATTCATAATCTGCTTAGGATAGAAACCCTTAAAGACTGGAAGTAATTCCGGTCTTTTTTATTTTAGGGTGATTGTAACCCTGTTTGGCTTGACACGCTCCAGAGTTACACATACATTCTCCATTCCAGACAAATTCCCTGGCTGGTGCGCGTCCCCTAACACGCGACGGCACAAATTTGCCCCCCCCGCTACCGCACCAACTCTCTCATCGGAGGTAACCCTTTCGCGATGTTATGGTAGAGAAACAAACAAAACATAAAATAAAAGCATAAAAATGGAGTTCAGACAGTTACAAATTGAATCAAGATACATATATATTTGTTAGTACCATTTTAAAAGAGATGCCGAAAACTTAAAAGAGTAGGCTAAGAACAATACAACTGATTATGAAAAATCTGATAGTAGTGATTGCAGTTTTAATGCTGATTGCAAGTTGTAAAAAGGACAATAATTCAAATTCCGGTAATAGCGGAATTGTCATTAAAGGATCTGTTAAGCAAGGTAAAAGCTCGGGCTTGGCTGGCAAAGAGGGAAATTCATTATCGCTTTCGGATGCAAAAAAAATTCTGGTTTTCAGTAAATACTATTACAGTCTGACTGATATTGTTGATGGAAGTTTTTCTGTTACCGGGAAAATCGGAACAGGCGTTGCATTGATATTTTTAGATGCAAATAATCAATATATCGGAAACCTTTCGTCACAAGGTTTAAATATGCTTCCGCTGGGCAATTTAAAAGACGGAAATAATACTCAGATTGACTTATCAACGCTTACCTTATCGGGCAATAGCGTTATCCCTTCGCACGACCCACTGGGAAATGAGATTATAATATCGAAAGCAGAAATAAACAGTTTGAAGAGTATCAGTACCTATTATCAATCGATTGCTAAAAATATAGATGCTGATAATGATGGCATTCCTGATGTTTTATCGAATAAACAATTAGTTGTATCCACTATATTTGCAAGATACAGCGGACATTAGGGCCACAATAATACAGTACCGGTCCTCACTGACGACGCACATTCGTACATAAACTATTCTTTAGCTATTGATGGTGGTACCGGACTCACTTTTTCGAATGGGGATATCGTTTTATCAGGTCCTGCAGATAATCCTTATACTAATATTACAACCTGGGGATGTAAGGTAAATCCCGGAGGCAACTCAGGTTTTATATCTTCCTACTGCATACAGGCTCTGGCTCCGGCAGGGGCTCCCTGGGGAACATCTTTCCTGCCTTTTAAAGAAGGTACATACACTTTAACCCTCGATGGAAACAGATCCTTTAGTTTAGATTATTCAAATATCGACGCAAAATATAATCTGGCTATTATTGCTCCTACATTACATACTAACAGCAATGGTAAACTTACATCGATTACGTTCGAATATAAATTACCGGATGGAACTGCTATAAATCCAGCCAGTATGTTAACTAATGTTATGGTTCAGTGCACCGATAGTCAAATGCATCAATTTTATAATAGTCCCCACCTCACATCTGAATCAGGTTTATTAGTCTTAACTATGGAAACACCTGTTGATATATCCGCTCTAAACGGTATAGATGTATGGTATGATGACTTGTTAGGTAATCAGTATAATATCATTTGGCGCTAATGCATCCGGTATGATAATGGCGTTTCAATTGTGGCTGTAATACGGTGCATGTCGATGTAACTTGGCTGGCGCGTCTCCCGATGCAAGCCGGGTAAATCCAACTTATTCCCCCGGTTGTCGTTAGTGTTCAATCAAAAAAAATACACAAAGGCTATCCGTAGCTTATTCGCCGGGAAAAGCGGCTCCCCGAAAAATCGGGGCAGGTTCCCGCTAAGCGGGACAAGTAATGAGATAGCTGCTCTAAGTTAGCTAAGTTGCATTTTGTGTCGTGAGTTTAAAACTAAGTTCAAGTTTTAAACTCACGACAGCATCGAATTTTCATTCCGAAGACTAAGAATAGCAGCTTCATAGAACATTTCAAGTAGCCATTTTAATTTCAGTATCTTTTATTTTTAGTAAATAGTTTGAACATATCTATAATTCTATTTGTTTCATACTCAGTTTTACCTCTTTCTTCATCAAACTACGCTACACGAGTTATTCTTGAGAGTTTTTAGCATTTAAAGAAAAGTAAAATCGAAGCATAAAAAGAAAGTATTAGTATTTAACATGAATTGACATGTATACAACAAGAAAATTTTCCAGTTATGCATCTGATAAAACGGGTAGAATATTTTTGCTCAGGCAAATTCATCTTATTTTACTATGCGGTGTTTTATTACTTGCAAGTTCCTGCAAAAAAAGCGATTCCACTTCTAACAGTAATACCGTAACTTTTCTGGCAACACTTAATGGAGCAAGTGAAGCCACTGCTAATGCATCTTCTGCGACCGGGAATGCAACATTAACATATAATACTGTCACGAAAATGTTTACGATTGCGGTAAATTTCAGTGGTATAACTGCAACAGGCGCACACATTCATAAAGGCCCTATTGGTATTGCAGGAGGAGTAGTATTTGCTTTTAACTCTCCGATTACATCACCTATTAATTATGCATCAGTTGCATTAGATGCCACACAGGAAGCAGATCTTAATGCAAATATGTACTTTGTAAATATTCATTCTGCTGCTTTTCCCGGTGGCGAAATAAGAGGTCAGCTGATTAAGCAGTAGTTAAAGTCATAAAATATTTCACTAACGGCCTTTTTTTATAGGCCGTTAGTGTTTTTATTGTTTAACTAAATCGGAATCTCATTTTCAAAACATAGTTTCACAGATTTAGAAACCCCGCTACCACACGATTCCACAATGTGGTAAGATAATATTGGATAAATCCCCCGGCTGTCCTTAGTGTTTCTTAAGAAAAACCATTGTTTTCATGAGCCTGCGAACAAAATACCGGAATTATTTTATATTATAGTAAGTGCCTCTCCCAATGCCTGCAAGCCAGGGGGTTTGGCATAATTTTTTGTTATTATCGGTTCTGTTTTAGAACAATGTAGGTCAGAAATTACAAAATAGCAGTACAAAGAACATAGTGCATGGTGCATGGTATATAGTGCATGGTGCATAGTGCATGGTGCATAGTGGTTTGCAATCTGAATTTGGCATTAAGTATGTTTTTCAAATCGATTTTACTATGTAGTCATGCCGAAGCACTGATCCCGATAGCTATCGGGACTGAGCACTATACACTTAGAAATTAGTTACCCACAATTTCCTAAAACACAACCTTATTATTTTGTTAAAGATGAACATTTTAAAACCATCAATGTTTTTTCTATTATCAAACGATTAGTCTGAACTCCATAGGCTTCTAAAAACTCTGCACGGCACGGTTAATTGATATCTCCTACTTTTATTTTGTGCAATACTATAATTTAAAAATAGAGAGAAAATAGAAACAATAGTTTCAACTTCCCGAATAATATCGGCTGCTCTTTTCACAAAAGGACTTATTTCATGCACTTTAACGGATACTTACAACAAGCTGCTGGACATTAAAAATAGAATTATTTATGAGAATAGATATAAAAATGTACCAACTACATTGGAACCAGCAGAAAGGATTCCAGGTGAGTTCAAAAAGGTCTGAAAAAAAGTTCGGCAACAAATAGTTTATTTAACGGTGGACGAATGCAATTCTGAAAAATGTAATCTAAATCCGGAAAATCAGCTATATGCGAAAAACTAGCAATTATGTAGTAACAAATTTTGCATGCTATTAGTGAACTAAACCTTAAGCACAATGAAAAAAGAAACCAATCCAAATGAAAATATTTCCAAACATTCCCCTGAGCAGCATGATATTCTTAAAGCTGAGCGCGAATATTTGAATATTAAAGAGCAAGCCCCAGCTACCGGCCTGGCTATTTCAGGAGGAGGTATACGATCTGCCTCTTTTGGTCTTGGAGTGATGCAGGCATTGGTAAATAACAATGTGCTGAAGCGAATGGATTACATGTCGACTGTTTCGGGCGGAGGATACCTCGGTTCCGCACTTACCTGGGCGCTCAAGCAAGGGGGCGATCAGGCAGGGACTTCACCGGATAATTTCCCTCTTGGAAAAAGAGGAAAACACCGGGACAAAGACACCATCTTTAAACACGATAAAGAAGTAATTAATGAGAATGACCTCCTGGACTTTATTCGCCAACACGGCTCATATCTTGCTCCAACTTCAAGCCTCGATATGGTATCCTTTATAACAGTGCTGATGCGCAGTGTGATGATGTCGTTGTTTGTATATTTAAGTTTTTTAACGATTGTGGTAACAGTGGCAGTATGTTTATTGCATATCATTACATATCTCCTCCACGAATACAATATCATTTATCAAATCAATCAATTGTTTCCTTTCCTTGGTGATGAAACTGACAGACCAAAATGGATAATGATTTTTGTGGGAATGGTAGTTTTACTCTTCATTATAATCAAAGGGTTTAGGTATTCAGTTAGCACTTATTTAAGCAGCAACAAAGATACCCGTCTCAGGTATGTTAAGTTTTTAAAAGGACAAATATCAAATGGAATAATGTTAAAAATCAGTTTAACTTGTTTTGTTTTTGGATCTCTGCCTTATGTAACTTCCTGGATTGAGGGAGCATTGTATTTAGTACCCAGCAGCTCTACCTTATTTGGCGCGGTGGTTGGCTTATGGCAGCATCGAAAGGCGCACATGAAGGAAGAAAACAGCGGCATCAAATCCAACATCTTAATTTACGCTGGAGTTATTGCTTTATATTATGGATTGTTGCTTTTTGCATACATTGCTGCAACACGTTTTTTTTTAGCCAGCGATTCTTTCCATATGTTGCATCCTTTATATTTTATTTTGCTTATTCTGGCAGCCTTGGCGTTTGGTTCGCTTGCGAATTTAAATTTGATTGGCCCGCACAACATTTTTCGAAGCCGATTAATGGAAGCCTTTATGCCTAATAAAGATGCGGTAAAAAAAAATGAGTGGCAAAAGGCTACCGAAGCTGATTCGGCATTAATGGAAACAATGTGCGATAAAAAGAATCCAAGACCTTATCATATCATTAATACCAATGTTATTCTGTCAAACTCTCCCAAGGTGGCCTACAGTGGCAGAGGAGGAGATAATTTTATAATCTCACGTTTGTATTGCGGAAGTGATGCCACCGGATGGAAAGAAACCAGGCATTTCCAAAAAAATAAAACGAGAGGAATAACTTTGGCAACTGCCATGGCAACTTCAGCAGCGGCACTCAATCCCAATGCGGCAGTTTCCGGTGAAGGCTTGACGCGGAATATTATGGTTTCGCTGCTATTGTCGATGCTTAATTTGCGTTTGGGCTATTGGACCAGCAATCCTTCAATGAAAAACAATCTGCGTGCACCAAACTTTTTTTATCCGGGACTCAAGAGCGAAATACTCCGGATAGGCTTATCTGAAACTGATAACCACATACAACTCTCCGATGGTGGCCATTTTGAAAACCTGGCCCTCTATGAATTAATCCGGAGAAAATTGGGTTTGATAATCGTATCCGATGGTGCGGCTGATCCCAATTTTAATTTTGATGATCTGGCCAATGTTGTTGAAAAAGTGAGGGTGGATTTTGGAGCGAATATTTCTTTTTTTAACGATTTTACTCTGGGTGATATTTTGCCGGGAACATTCGGAGAGACTCTTTACCAAAAGAAATACAGCATTGCCAGAAATGGCTCTGCAATCGCAAAGATTAAGTATTCCGATAACTCAGAAGGAGTTTTGTTTTACCTGAAATTGACAATGATAGATAAACTGTCAACAGATGTATTCAGCTACAAAGGCATTTATCCTTCCTTTCCTCATCAATCTACATCTGATCAGTTTTTTGATGAAAAGCAATTCGAAGCCTACCGCGAATTGGGCTACTATATAGCCTGGCAAATGATGGATTCAGATAAGTTGAAGACGTTATTTAACACACAGGATGATCAGTCCCTATGGGTAAAAAAATTGATTTCGGCTTTTGAGGAAAATTATGAGAATTTGTATACTGTGGATGATGATTGAGAAATTTACAGATGAACTTACTCACTTATAAATGAGGGCTGCTTTACCTTGTGAACCTCTCTTTCCGGAGTATCCTTTATAAAAAGCTAAGGTGAACTTGAATCATTGTAGAGTAAGGATACCGAAGTAAATCTAAACCTTGAGTGCGTTGCCCGAGGTCTGTGAGCAATGGGTATTGTAATTTATTGTTAAAATTTTGTTAAGGATGAACATTTTTAAAATCATCAATGTTTTCATTTATCATCAAACGATCAGGCTTAACTCTTTAGGCTTTTAAAAACTCTGCACGGCTGGGTTAATTGTTATCTCCCTCTGCTTTTCTGCTGGAATTAACTCTTTATTCTAATTTGAACTACGGATAATATAGTCGAATCGGTAATTGTAATTCGTACAGGTTATTCTTACTACTATAAATGAATGGAACGTAAAACCAGATTGCTTAAAAGTGAGAAATGTGTGTTATTGCGTGTATACTGATGTTAACTGCAAGCGGACAATTTTAAAAACAAAATGTTTAATCAAACCTGGATAAAATGAAAACTACCAAACTCACACTGACAATTTTGTCAATTTTGGTGATTCTTCTGATTTCTTGCCAGAACAACCAACAAAAAGCCATGAACAAAGAAAATAACCAAAATCTTATCGTGCTAGTAAAATACAAGACACAGCCTTCAAAAAGTAAAGAAGCCATAGCGGGTTTAACAAAACTGATAGATGAGGTAAAAAAAGAGCCTGGTTATGTGAAAATTACAATCCATGTAGATCCGAAAGATGATTCGAATATTTTGCTTTATGAAGAGTGGAGTGATGAAAACTATTATAATGGTGATCACATGAAAACAATGCACTTACAAAGTTTTATGGAAGACTCAAGAGCCTTTTTGGCTGGTCCTCCGGAAATTTCAGAATGGAAAATCGAGCAGGAATTTAACCTTTGATAAATCGCCAGCAGTTAACAGCACCTATCCAAAAAGCGGGGGTTTGTGTTCCAATGACAATTTTATGGTTAATGGAAGTCTAGTTTTTAAATCAGGTTTTATGGTAAAAGTCCCACCCTTCGGGTAGCTGCAAAACTTTAGGCACAAGGTTTAGACAGACCACGACAAAATACATTCAACTTCTGCGAAATGTATTCAAGTTTCTGTGAAATAGTTGAATGTTCTAATTAAAGCTTTACTAATTATGATTTCTGAATAAAATAATAAAACACAGAATATGTCAAGTAAAAAATGGAGTAGCCAAAATATACCGAATCAAAAAGATCGGATAATTATTATTACAGGTGCAACCAGCGGTATAGGAAAAGAAGCTGCTAAAGTTTTAACCAGTAAAAATGCTACTGTTATTATGGCGGTCAGGGACACACAAAAAGCGGAAACTGTAGTCAAAGAAATTTGCAACGAATTTCCAAACACAAAAATTGATATAAGGAATCTTGATTTGAATAGTTTGGATTCAGTCAAATCCTTTGCCAAAGAATTCATATCAGATTATGATAAACTTGATGTTTTGATAAATAATGCTGGCGTGATGATGTGTCCATATTTCATAACTAAAGATGGTTTTGAAATACAAATGGGTGTAAATCATTTAGCTCACTTTGCATTAACTGGGTTATTAATGCCATTATTAATGAAAACTAAGGGCTCTAGAGTTGTTGCCACAAGTAGTATTGCCCATACATCAGGAAACATCAATTTTGATGATATCAATTGGCAATCAAGAGAATATAAAACCACCAGTGCCTATGGAGATAGCAAATTAGCTAATCTCTATTTTGCTTATGAATTAGCAAAAAAGCATAAAGAAAATACAAACTACCCTTTCGTAACAGCTGCTCATCCGGGATACACCGCTACGGATCTGCAAAGGCATTCTCTGTTTTATAGGGTTTTAAATCCAATCCTTTCTCAAAAGGTAGAAAAAGGCGTATTGCCAACACTTAGAGTCGCAACAGATTTAAGTGCTGATCCTGGAGATTATTTTGGCCCTTCAGGTTTTATCGAAATGATGGGTTTTCCGGTCGTAGTTCAATCCAACGCTCTATCTCACAATTAAGAGAATGCAAAAAGACTTTGGGATTTATCCGAAAAATTAACAGGAGTAAAGTATTAAATAAAACGATCACATGAAAAAAAATCAAAAACAGGAAGACGATTTTTTTTAGCTTTATTAGGCATACAAGCAGTAGTTGAATTAGCCATTGGAAGTATGCTGTTATTTAACTTTCCATCGACCCTGGAAAGTGGTTTTGGAATTACATATACCAGCGAATTAGATATTTTTGGAGTAGCTTTAGGATTATATTTATACTTAGTGTGGGATAAAAGTACGCATTAAAAAAAGACCCAAGTCTCAAACCCCAAATCTCAAGAACCAAGGCCTACTCTTAAACCCCTCTTGGAATTGGAGATTGGAATTTGGAATTTGAGATTTAATGAATGTGGAAATTTATCCCGTTTTAAGTATAATCCTTTTAACAACACTAATAATTTTAAGTATGGTATGGACCATAAAAGGAAACTATTATGGAACAACCATTGGAATAATAGTAGGAGTATTTCTACTTACTTTCGGATTAGTTACGTTTTTAAAATTTGGAGATATACAAGCTTTGTATATTGATAGCTTGAGAGGACTTTTAACTATTATATTTGGCTACATGGCCTTCAAAGAATTAAAAAAGCAAAATCAGGATGTCTGATTTTGTTCATATAACCCGGTTGGCGCGCGGCTTATTTTCATCGTTGGCGCTGCATCTTATTTTCTGATGAGTGACGCAATAAATTGATACTACCCACGCAGTCAGCTAGTTGTTATTCAAACAGGATTATTCTTTTTCTGATTTTTTGTTACTAAAATCACAAAATTTGCTAATTTAATTTCGGTCGTGCTTTTTGGTCCTATCTTAGCTGCATCAAATCCTCAAAAGATTTGCAGGACCCCCGAATAGACGCATTCATGTGTTGCTATTCGGGGGTCTACTATTTACCCTTATTCCATTTCCATTGATGAAGATGTATTTTTTTCTATCACGTTCAGTTAGACATAGTTTGCGAGCATCTCCCGACGCGTGACACAAGATGGTTGAGTCAGGATTTTCAGGATTCGAGGATTATTGGATTTAGTGTAGATTTGGATTGAAAATGCGAATAGGACACAATGCTATGGTATATATATACTTGTTGGTGGCAGGTTTAAACTACATCTTAATATCAATTAAGACTAATTAACAAATTTTTACAGCGTGCTTTATTTTACCACTTACGTTTACGAAAAAAAATGAAAACAATAATTTTCCTTGCGGCAGTTGTAATAGGCTTGACAGCTACTTGTTCAAATTCTAAGCAAACTTACAACTATAGCAACGCAACTAATGAAGTTGTAGTTGCTAATGACACTTGCAAAACCATTGACAAATATCTGTCACAACTTGCTGGCGACAAAAACTTTTCAGGCGGACTACTTGTTATCAAAGACGGCAAAAAGGTTTTTAGTAAGGGGTATGGCTGGGCTAACAAGGAAAAGGAAATCCCTTTCACACCATCTACATTAGCTTCAATGGGAAGCATTACAAAAGCATTTACCGCCGCTGCAATTATGAAATTGACAGAGCAAGGCAAACTTTCAGTAAACGATCCATTAAGAAAATTCTTTCCTGACATTCCTTCTGACAAAGCGAACATCACTATTCACCAACTGCTGACACACTCATCCGGATTCCATGAGTTTCTGAAAGAAGATGGTGGCGATTATAAGAAAGTTGAAACAAAAGGTTTTTTGAAACGAGCATTTTCTGAACCTTTGTCATTTAATCCAGGAGAAAAAGCTGTATATACAAATGTGAGAATGAGTATTCTTGCAATAATTATAGAACAGGTTTCAGGAATGAGTTACGAAACTTTCTTAAAACAAAATTTATTTGAGCCAAACAATATTCACGGCATTGGTTACCATACTTCCGACTCTAAAAACGACAGCATTGCTCACGGATATCAAGATGGAAAAGATTGGGGAACAATTCCGCAACACATTGTTGCTGTTGGAAGCGAACCTTTTTGGAATTTAAAAGCAAATGGTGGTTTACAAGCATCATTGAACGACATTTTTCTTTGGGCAAATGCTTTTACTAATCATGCGATATTAAGCGACACAAGAATTCAAAAAATGTTTACTGCTCACATTGCTGAAGAAGGTTATGGCGGCAAATCTTCGTTTGGGTATGGCTGCAACATTTCCAAAAGCAGAAGAGATACAAAAATGATTGGCAACGGAGGTAGTAATGGAATTTATTTTGCCCGACTAATTCGATTACCACAAGAAGGACTTGTGTTTTACATGATAACAAACGAAAGTACCATCAATGCAAATATGGTTTTACCGAATGTTACACAACTATATTTTAAAGGAGTTATTGAACAAGATGCCATGACTTTAAAACCTAAATTTGAAACGGTCGAAGCAGAAACAATTTATAACATTCTTGAAAAAACAAAACCAACCGACCTATCAAAAGAATTACAAAAGCAAAATATAGAAGTGAATGACGACATGATATTGTTGGAGGTTGGACAAAGATTAGTTGACGAAAAGAAAACAGACGAAGCTTTGTCACTTTATCAATTTTACACAAAATCATTTCCCAACATTATAGTTGCATGGAACAACATGGGAGATGTTTACCAAATGAAAGGCAACAAAGAAGAAGCAATCAAATGTTACAAGCAAGCATTGAAGTTGCGACCAGACAACCATAGAGCCAAAGAGAATTTAGAGAAATTGAAATAATGAAAACCAGCCACTCCCACTGGCGAGCGTCTCCCAACGTGTGATAGTATAAATTTGTAGCCTATACGTAAAGAAAAGGTCAGCAAAATAATAAAAGTCGAAACTTCAACACCGATGTCCAACAAGTACAAAATATTCGAAGGCTATAAGGTCTATTTTGTTACATTCACAATTGTTGAATGGATTAAAGTACTCTACCGTCACGCGTCGGGAGAGTCGAGTAGGCAAGGGCATTGCAGCCCAAGCCTCTCACAGAACCGTACGTGAACCTCTCGATTCATACGGCTCTTGTTATTTCAATCACTGTTTAAACCCAAAACGCCAGTGTGCAAATAGGTTGGGATGCTCTCGTTGATAGTTTCGTAACCATTGGAAGCTAAGCGAAATTGCATTCATCTTGTACTTGTTCTGTACCCATTGCATCAGCCGGAAGCTTAACCTGCGAAAAACATTCAGAAAGATCCATTTACTTTACTTTCCATAATAATTTATCCAGCCTTGCAGCTTGGAACAGAGTTTATCGGCTATTTCTTCTATTGTGCCAACACTCCACCTATGGATTTTAAAACTGTTTATCTCTTCTACTATCTTCTTTTGCGAGCCTCTGCTGATTGAAAGATCAAACTGGTTTTGTATTGTTCCTGTCCGATAATCTTTCGTTGGGCGTGGTTGAAAACTAAAGCCCAAAAAGTCAAATTGTACATGCTCATATGGCTCTTGCCGTCTATAATCTTTACAATAAACGATTTTCGTTTTCAACGGATGTAGTTCAAGTTGACATTGGTTCATACGTTCAGCAATTTGCAGTAATATTGCTTCTGCTTCTGCTTGCGTATGGCAATGTACAATAATGTCATCTGCATAGCGTTCAAAACGGATTGACGGGTGTCTTTTAGTTATCCACATATCAAAAGCGCAGTGAAGAAATAAGTTTGCCAGTAATGGGCTTATAACACCTCCTTGCGGCGTGCCTCGTCCCTCTTTGCTTACTATTGTTCCGTCCAGCTTTTGAACTGGCATTTCCAGCCAGCGTTTGCAGTACATTTTCCCCATTTCTCCGCTACTACTTTGTCTAATGCTCTGAGCAAAAGGTCGTAGCTGATGTTATCGAAGAACCCTTTAATATCCATATCTATCACCCAATCGTATTGCTGTACGTTTTGCCTTGCCTTTTCAAGTGCCTGATGCGCACTCTTTAAGGGTCGATATTCGTAAGAATTTTCATGGAATAGATTGTCTATGGTGGTCTCCATATAATCTTTCACCACTGTTTGGGCAATCCTGTCTCCTATCGTTGGTATGCCAAGCTTTCGCATTTTACCGTCTTTCTTCGGTATTTCTACCTCACTTACCGCTGGTGGGAAATAGGTGCCTGAGGCTAATCGGTTCCATATCTTGTATAGGTTTCCGCTTAGCTTCATTTCAAAATCCTTCATGCTCAAATGGTCAACGCCATAGGCTTTGCCTTTGGTTTTAACTTTCTGATAAGCCGCCCATACCATTTGTTTACTTATTTGCATTGGCTTTGTTTGTGATTGTGTTTTGTCCATCTTAGTCATTTCCTTTCTTAGGATTGTTAAAACTTAAAAACGTGAATAACCTAAGCCCTTCGCTCCATCTCCATTACATAAACTTCTTCACTACTACGACTTAGTCCGCAACTGTGCTCTGCATCGGCACTTTCGGCCTTTCCCGATGTTATCGGGATTGTGCTTTTTCCCTTTGTCTGATAGCGTATCCTTGCCTCAGACCTTCATCAGTACTCAGTATTCTCCTGTTCCGTATAAAAGCCCAAATAACGTTCATGCCACTTTAATATCGGTTGTCACATAGCCAGTAAATCAGGTAACCGCTATGCTCTTCGTCTCACCGCGCGTTGTGAGAATTTTGACAACGGGTTGCTATCTCGATACATCATTAGTGGTTCACTTGCGTTCATCTCCGTTATTTATACCTGATGGATTATTCCACCTTTTCCTTGTCCGTTCAATACCATAGATTTTGGCTACAGCACCGCAAGGCGGTTTACGCCCTGCGGTCGTGAGATCGCGCAAGCGCTAAGTTGCAATATCTGCCTGCACAGCTATTGCGAAGGTTCATCCTTTTTCAAGAACCCCTTCATCTTTTATACAGCATGTAAAAGAACT
>JBBQSY010000001.1:0-96074 GCA_038213495.1 Bacteroidales bacterium | reverse complement strand
CTATTTCAATCCTTTTTCGATCTCAGCTTTCAGCCCGGCAATAAATTTTTCTGCCTGGTTGCGCGAATAGCTGAAAGCAAAGGTGGTGAAGTCGGTAGTCTTTTCCTTCTTACCGGTGATGCTTGTGAGATACAACGATGAGCCTTCGGCCTTGTATTTTTCAACCATTTTCTGGTTTTCTGCTTTCTCAGCGTTTAATACTTCGAAAGTAATAGAGCCATCCTTTAATTGAGTTGAAAAATAGGTTTTCAGCGTCTTTTGCGTATTCTCTTCAATCGAAATGCATGTCGGGCAACGCCGCTCCGAATGGAAATAAACGATCTTTAGTTTTACAGGTTTCTGCGCGAATACCGTACTTACAGCAAGCAACAGAAAAATCAGGGTTAAACTTTTTTTCATGGCTTTGAAGTTTTTTAGTCAGGATTTTGAAAGCATTTCTTTAATTTCTGGTACAGATGGCACCCGGCCGTACATCAGTACTTTTTCGTCCACAACCAGTGCAGGCGTGCGCATAATGCCGTAGCTCATGATTTTTACAATGTCTTCTTCTTTAACGATTGAAGCGTCAAGGTTAAGTTCAGTGACTGCTTCACGGGTGGCTTTTTCGAGGTTCTTGCAGTTGGCGCATCCGGTTCCGAGGATCTTGATTTCCATTGATTTGAGTTTTATTGTTAATTGATATTTGTGGATTGTAAACAGTATAATTTTAGTCTGTTATTTTTCATTTTACACTAAAAGATATAGTTGAACAGAAAGCCTACAAGTAAAATTCCGCTTCCGACGACACCTATAAACGTAAAGATCAGCGGAAGCTTAAAGACTTTTCGCAGAATAATCATTTCGGGTAACGAAAGCGCAATTACCGACATCATAAATGCCAGGGCTGTACCCAGGGCGGCTCCTTTTTCGATAAGGGCCGAAACGATAGGTATAATTCCGGCGGCATTTGAATAAAGCGGTATGCCGATAATAACTGAAAGCGGAATGGAATACCAGGCCGTTTTCCCCATAAACGAAGCCATAAAATCCTCAGGCACATAACCATGAACACCTGCACCAACAGCAATTCCGATCAGAATATAAATCCAAATCTTACCGACAATTTCCTTCACCGCCTGGAAGCCCATTTTTACCCGGGAATTGAAAGTGAATTTTTCATCTTCAGGGTGGCTTCCGGCTTTTAACTCATACACCCATGATTCAACCCATTTCTCCAGGTGCAACCTGCCAATTATCCATCCTGCAAGGATCGCTATGCCTAACCCGGTAACTACATAAATAAGGGCGGTTTTCCATCCGAACAAACCGAAAAGCAACACAACCGCTACCTCGTTTATCATGGGTGCAGCGATCAGGAACGAAAACGTAACTCCCAAAGGAATACCCGATTCGATAAACCCAAGGAATAAAGGTATGGCTGAACAGGAGCAGAAAGGCGTTACAATGCCCAGCGAGGCAGCCATTACATTTCCGGTAAATAATGACTTGCCTTCCAGCGCTTTACGTGTGCGTTCGGGCGAAAAATAGGTCCGGATTATGCCCACAATAAAAATTATTAGTGTGAGTAGTAACAATACCTTGGGTACTTCAAAAATAAAAAAGCGGAGAGCCTCTGTTAAGTGTTTCCCGGCAGGCAGACCGAAAGTTTCAAAAACCAGTTTATCAGTTAGCCACTGCAGATTGAAATAAAGCAGGAACCATGCAGGCAGCAGCAATAATTGCAGGCATCTGCCTTTATCTGAATTAAAACGGGAGATTCCCTTTTTATATAGTGCAAGAGACAGT
Organism: Bacteroidales bacterium; assembly: GCA_038213495.1. Taxonomy (GTDB): domain Bacteria; phylum Bacteroidota; class Bacteroidia; order Bacteroidales; family UBA4417; genus UBA4417. The sequence goes on along the minus strand of JBBQSY010000001.1, from coordinate 94,289 downwards.
TGCATCTTTTTTATCTGCAAGAAAAGAATCCATAAGCTGTTTTGCCAGCTTCCAATTCTCCTGGTTAATACAATATTTAATAAAGGGCGGATTGATTTCTCCCTGTATAAGTCCTGCCGATTTTAGCTCCTTCAGGTGTTGCGAAAGGGTGGAAAGCGCAATAGGGAATTCATCGGCTATATTGCCGCTGTAGCAGCAACCGCGGTCTGACAGGATTTCGAGTATTTTAATCCGGGCGGGATGACCCATCGCTTTGGCGAATCTTGCCAGTTTTACCTGCACTTCGGAATAGGGTATATTCATTTTTCATTTTGTATTTCGCAAAAATACGAAATATTTTACATCAAAAAATAATTTTACTTTTTTTTCATTAATAATATATATATAAGTAGTGAGTGGTAGAGGATTTATAAATCAAAAAAGGCAGAGAAGTATCCCTGCTGTGAATAATCAAAGGTTGTTTACCTATCTGATAATAATCTGGCACTGAATATGAAAGGATTGCTAATCATGTGTTTCAAGAAAACTTTCTGACTACTTTTCCGGAGCACCTGTTAAAAATGCATCCAGGGCAGGGGAGGGTTTACCCTCAGATTGCCAGCAATTTAACTGGTATTGACTCCAGCTTTTTTCACCTTCGGGTTCCCAATATATAACTCCGAGTCCTTTGTGGCCGGGAACAGCTTTAACAGCTTTTATAACTTCCACCAGCATATCATACGTATTCTCTACTAAAGTGTAATCACCTCCAACTTCAACAACCATCACTTCTTTATTATAACGGGAAGCCATATCTGTTAAGTTTGCCGCCAGATCAGCAATGGTGGCTGTAGCTCTCATATTGATTATTATGACTGAAAAGGCTTTCATAGTACATTGTCGTCAGGTTCTGTGATTCCTGCCAACCAGTCATGGAAATGGTATTATCGTAAGGTTTGTAAAACAGGTAGTGACCTATATTTGAGTGAAATGATGCTCCTGCATTCCATTTTTTATATTGAAGATTTGTACTGAATCCCATTATATACTTAGGCAAAGCTGATTTAGATGTAATGTACCTGTCGCTCGCATTGGTCAGGCCATCTTTATTTATATGTAGCATCTGGTCTTCAATAGGTTTACCATTCATATCGTAAACCTGGTGATATAAATAAAATGTATTCCGGCTGTATCCAACCGTGTTCACTAAGGTTGCGTTGCTGAAGAGACCAACTCCTCCATCCGAAGCATTGTTCAGATGCGTGATTTTATTCAGGTTGTAGGTAAAGCTGAAATTAACATCCCACGAGAGATTATCATTCTGAATTGGAATTCCTTTAAGGGCAAGTTCCAGGCCCATATTCTCCATGCTGCCGATATTGAGGAGCATTGAACTGGCAAAATTCACGCCCAAAGGGATGGTAGTATTATTCAGCAGGTCCTTGGTTTTTTTATAGTAGGAATCAATACTACCGTATATACGGTTATTCAGTAAGCCGAAGTCCAACCCGATATTGGTAGTGGCAGTCTGTTCCCATTTCAGATCGGGATTATAAACACTTGGCCAAACGGTTGAATAGTCGTTAGATCCGACGCCGTATTGATAATTCAGGCCACTTACGGTATAACCCGGTATATGAAGATAATTGCCTATACCATCCTGCTGACCGGTAATACCATAACCGAATCTCAGTTTCAGATCGGAAATCACTTTATTGTTTTTAAGAAAATTTTCTTACTTGCCATTCCTTTTCTGACATTCTCAATCAGTTCCGCCTCTGTAGTCATTTTTATGGAAAAAATTTATCAAAGTACAGTACCAAAGATAATAGTATTTGATACATATCAATACTATTATCGTTAGAAATCAAATTTCTAAGAATTATCCTTTGCTTTTTGATTTTTCACCATAAAATCAACAATATTTCTGATCGATTCCAAACCAATCTCTTCATGCCTTACCGATGCCGGATCCCGGAAAACATATCCGGAAACATCATCGGCCACCCTCAGTTTATCGAACGATTCAACTGAGCAGTTAAAAACCAGGTCAAGAGTCTGGTATTCAATTTCTCCATACAGATACGTATTGATAAAAGTACCGACAAACTCCATTTTATTGATTTTCAGATTCAGCTCTTCGTAAACTTCTCTTACGATGGCATCTTCGGCCGTTTCACCCAGGTCCACAAAACCTCCCGGCAAATCAAGCATTCCGGCTGCAGGATTGTGTTTACGCACCGTAAAAAGAACTTCATTGTTTGCGTTACGGATTACTGCGGCCACGGCGGCATTCATATTAATAAAATACCCGAAACCACAGCTACTGCATTTCAATGATTTTTCGGAATCGGGAGCAAACCCCGAATTACCGCATTGCGGACAATATTTAAAAATCTTTAAAGGACTGAAATTGCCTTGCATATTATTAGGGATTATTTGAAAAGAGCATCATAAAGAACTTCAATAGGATGCTGTGCGCTGCGTCCTGTGCCATCTTTTATCTGGTGACGGCAACTTGTACCCGGAGCCGAAATAACAGAAAATTCAGGCGTGTTCCGTACTTCAGGAAACAAAACGAGTTCACCTACCTTCATCGAAACATCATAATGCTCCGCCTCATACCCGAAAGAGCCGGCCATTCCGCAACAGCCTGATTTTATTTCATCAATCGTATAATTTACCGGTAACAAAAGCATTTCTTTGGTTGGCCCGGTTGATGCAAGCGCTTTCTGATGGCAATGTCCGTGCAAACGGACATGTTGTATTGTATTCGTGAATTGCGAACTGCTTATATTTCCTTTTTCAACCTCACGCATTATGAATTCATCAAACATCAGGCAGTTAGGTGCCATTGTTAAAGCTGATGCTTTTAATTCGTTGCCAACCAGGTCAGGATATTCATCACGGAAACTGAGTATTGACGAAGGTTCTATACCTATCAAAGGATTTTGTTCGGAGATTAGAGGGTAAAGTTTTTCAATATTTTCCTTAGCCAGCTTTTGCGCTTTCCGCACCATTCCTTTCGAAAGGTATGCTCGTCCGCTTTCAACATGATCAGGTATTTCAACCTGGTATCCGAGTTTATTCAGCAGTTTTACAGCTTTAATTCCGATTTCAACATCATTAAAATCAGTGAATTCATCGGCAAATAAATATACTTTGCCCTTAGATCCGATGTTCTCAGCCGACGAAAGCTTTTTAATCCAGTTGCGAAGCGAAATTTTGTAAAGCTGCGGAATAGATCGTTTTGGTGCAAAGTTCAATGTCATCTTCATCATACCCGAAGTAACCTTATTGGTAACAAAGAAGTTGAATATTGCAGGAACAAGCATTCCGATCTTATTGAGCTTCGAAATATTGGCTATGATCAGGGTGCGCACAGGAATGCCGTTGGCATCGTGCCAGTGCTGCAAAAATTCAGCCTTGTACCTTGCCATATCCACATTGCTCGGGCATTCACTCTTACATCCCTTGCACGACAGGCAAAGATCCATTACCTGGTAAATCTCTTGATGGTCGAAACGGTTTTTCTTGTCGGAATGTGTGAGAAATTCACGCAAGATGTTGGCTCTGGCACGCGTAGTTGTGTTTTCATCCAGTGTAGCCATATAACTGGGACACATGGTGCCCCCTATAACCGCACTTTTCCGGCAGTCGGCCGAACCGGTGCATTGTTCGGCTGCACGTAAAATCCCATGAGTGCCTGAAAAATCAAATACAGTTTCCGGTTCAGTAACATTAGCTCCCGGTTCAAAGCGCAGACTGCTGTTCATCCTGGGAGTACCGGTTATTTTTCCGGGATTAAAAATACCTTCGGGATCCCATGCATCTTTTATGCTTTGGAGCAGCGAATAATTATGCTCACCTATCATCATCGGGATAAACTCACCCCTGAGGCGGCCATCACCATGTTCGCCGCTGAGTGAGCCGCGGTATTTTTTCACCAGCTTTGCCGTTTCGAGCGCTACAGTATGAAACAGTTCCACATCTTTCGGATCTTTCAGGTTGAGTACCGGCCTCAGATGCAATTCGCCCGTTGCTATGTGGGCATAGAATACACAGTCCAGGTTCAGGCTCACAAGCATTTGCCTGAAATCATTCATATATTCCGGCAACACTTCAGGATTAACTGCCGTATCTTCAATTACGGCAACCGGTTTGGCATCTCCGGGCAGGTTGGATAAAACACCCAGCCCGGCTTTCCGGAGAGCCCATACTTTGTTTACATCCTGGTTGTATACCAAAGGGTAATGATACCCGTAACCAGCCTTATTTAAATCGTGGATTAGAGCCGCAGCTTTTCTGTCAATTTCTTCTCTTGTTTCTTCAGCCAGCTCAATAATAAGCATTGCAACCGGATCCCCTTGTATGAAAAACCGGTTTTTACGCTGCGAAATATTAGCTTTGGTTTGTTCGAGGATCACATGATCCATGAGTTCAATGGCTACAGGGCTGTGTTTCAGCGCAATAATATTTCCGTTAAAAGCTTCGTCCAACGTATTGCAGTGAACGCAGATAAGAGCTTTCTCTTTGGGCGGAAGAGGGGAAAGGTTCAGTTTTATTTCGGTAATAAAACAAAGTGTGCCTTCGGAACCGGCTATTAATTTGCAGAAGTTAAACTCTTCAACCGATTCTGTAAAAGGCTCACTTTCGAGCAACAAATCGATAGCATAACCTGTATTGCGGCGATGTATGGATTTATCAGGAAACTGCTCCCTGATCTCATCCTGGTTGCCGGAGTTGGCCAGAACATTACGGATGTTCCTGTATATAGAACCTTCAAGTGAATCAAGAGAACATTTTGCCTCAAACTGAGGTTTAGAAAGCTTCCTGAATACAGCTTCAGATCCATCACTTAACAAGGCTTTTACTTCAAGTGTATGATCACGTGTGCTGCCATAAATCAATGAATGTGAGCCACATGAATTATTCCCTACCATACCGCCTATCATGCATCGGTTGGAAGTCGAAGTTTCAGGTCCAAAAAATAAGCCGGTCGGCTCAAGTACTTTGTTCAGTTCATCGAGTACCACGCCAGGCTGCACCCGGACCCAGTGTTCCTCAGTATTAATTTCAATGATCCGGGTGAAATGTTTTGAAATATCGGCAACAATTCCTCCTCCTACAACCTGCCCTGCCAGCGAAGTGCCGGCAGCACGCGGTATGAGCGACGTTTTCATGCTGCGGGCAAATAAAATCAGGGTTTTCAAATCCTCAACATTAGCCGGGCGGACAACCAGTTGTGGTATTTGCCGGTAGGCTGAAGCATCAGTAGCATAAAGTAAACGTGTGTATTCATCGGCAAAAACTTCACCTATGATTGCTGACTTTAATTCACCGAGCTTATTATGAGGAATGATTGTGGTTTCCATTTTATTCTTCCACCAGTTCTTTCAACGGTTTAAAATAGTACCTGTCCCATCCGTCAACAATATTGTCGAAAGCCTCATCGGGAATATTGATATGCAGAAGTTCAACATCAGTGGAGTTTCCTTCGTCATGCAGCTTTATGGTAACAATCGATTTATGTTCCGAAGGCATTCCTTCTTCGTCTTCGAAATACCATTCCTGCACAATCTTTTTCCCGGGTTCAATTTCGATGTTAATCCCTGAAATTTCGCCATCCCACAACGAAAACTCAGTTCCGGCCACAGGCTCCATAACCGCCGACGCACCGCTCCATATTTCAATGGTAAGCGGATTGGTGAGGGCAGTATAAATATCTTCTGCCGTTGCTTTAAGATGATAGTGTTTTTTGATATTTTTCATAACTCAAAAATTTTTTCTCTTAGTGATGAATACTGCAATTGAATGAAGAAAAAGAGACGATACCGCCTATGTTTTTATAAATGGATGTTAATGCCGGGTTGCAGGCGGAAAACCGGCATGTGCATATGATCGGTATAACTCGAGTTTCCTTGTATAAATGTAAAGCCCAGTTGCGCATAAGTAAAATCGGCCTGCAGCAATAAAGTGACCTTCTCATAAAGTTTGTACTCAAAAGATGCCCCTGTAAGAAAGGTGAATCTTGAATCCATTGAGCTGGTTTTCCAGAAAGTTATCTTACCGATCATAAAAGCATCAACACCATAAAACTGGTCTGGTGTCCGGGCTTTCAGAATTCCTCCCATGATTTTAAAGGTTGAAGACAGTTTCGGGGATATTGTAACTTTATAATACGGACCAACCATATAAGTTGTAAGCTTGTATGGTCCTGAGAGCATATCCACATGGCTGAATGACGGATCACTTTCCTGGTAATCTTCGGCAAAATAACCTGCTGCAAAACCAAAGGAATTTGATGAAAAATCAACACCAAAGCCAAGTTTTGGATTTATAAACCAGGCAGCCTCGGCTCCGACACTTTTTCCCAGCAGCGCATAACCGCCATACCCGAACCTGTGTGATGCAAATTCACCCATGGGCAGAACATACCCATACCTGAATCCGGCAAACGAATTAGTGTGTTGCGCTGAAGCAAAGCCAATTCCTAAGTAGCTTACAATGAGCAATATGGACAACCTGAATGTTTTAATCATGTGCAAAACGTATTTGCTTCAAAAGTAGTAAATTGTACTGAAACCTCAGGAATCTCCTGCCAAAGGTTTAATTAACGAACCTTATTGAATCAGAACCCGACATCAGATATTTACAATTAACTGACATTCATTGTGTTGATAAAAATAAAAAAGGCAGATCAACTATTAAAAAGCTGATCCACCGTTTTAAAATTTATAAGATTTGCATTTATTTTTTATAGAAATCAGTGCTTTCAAAAATTTTATCCGCCGATTTCGCAATAAAACCTGAATACAATTTCCCATCCGTATCCGGATAGCGTATGGCAAATTCGTAGTAACATGAGGGTATTTCGAAAGTGCCTTCAACAAAATTCACTTCAAGAAATCCTGCCCTGGTGCTGGATTGCTCCAGTAATTCTTCGGGGGTTCCTTTTATCTCGCCGCCTGCGCTGTTAAGCACAAATCCACGCTCCTTCAGAAAATTATTCACTTTCTGAATTGTGTTTAAGTTCCTGAGCGAATTAATACTTACTGTAAAATGATTTGTTTCAAAGCCATAAACATAAAGCCAGGCGGCGTATTCTGATTCTTTGCGCAGCATTTCGTAGGTTTCGTAGGATGGTGGACCCCAGACATTTCCCGCAAAAAGCAGTTCATTCCCGAATACAAGCTCATCCGGCACCCGCTCAGTGCATTGTTTTACAACGGATTGCAGTGCCGGGCTGAAATGTTCGGTCATCAGCTGGCTGATAAAAACCCTGGGGGCATTGCTCAGGGTTTTGTGCTCATAATGCTTGGCCGTAAGGTGTTTATCTTCGAAAATATAGTAACCTTTCTGTACGTATCCTGCTTCAAGAAAAGGCCGGGCAAGTATATCAACATTTATCCTGGTATCGAAAAAAGTTCGAAAGGCAATATGGTCATTCTCAACTATTTCACCTGTTGAAATAAAACTGTCATAAACTTTTTTGGCTTCAGGATTTCGGGTAATATAATCCACCCAAAGCCTGTCAAAAATTTCCTGTGACTCCATAAATTTATATTTTTTCTTTGGTTGCGGTTTGAATTTCTACAAGCACATCTTACCTGAAAAATGCTTCGGTAAAAGTAACAGTCTTAATCCCTGTAAGTTCAAGTTTAAGGCGGTTTTTTTTAACAAATTTGTCAATTTCAGATTCTTCGTGTAATATACCTGTTAGGCTGTTCAGGATATCGGCTATCCCATCGTTTTTTAGTCCATCCTGAAGCTCAATAGTAACAAATTTACCATTTTCAACTGATAGCAAAATTGAAAATGAACCTGTTACTGTTGGAATATCCACCCGGAACCTGTAGGCAGGAGAATATCCAAAATTCCATTGCCAGGTTTTATATTTTGTTTCCGATAGCTGATTGATTGCATCCAGCTCATTTTCTTCCAATTGATGGAATATGCTTCCTGTATAATATTCCTTCAGCCATGTGACAAATTGATTTACAAAGTGATGAATATCAATGTTTTCGGGTAGGAGGGGGGCAATATTGCAAACTTCGCTGCGGACTGACGACAAGGCTTTTCCGCGGTATTCTTTTTCGGGATTCAAACTATTCTGCAACGCTTCCAGATCCGTATTAAAAAGTATTGTTCCATGATGCAACACCCTGTCGTGAAAAATATGCTCGGCATGTCCCGAGAATTTCAGATTTCCAATGAAAAGGCTGTTGCGTTTGCTCACATTTATATCAATTCCAAAACTTTGCATAAATAATGCGAGTATGGCGGTAAATCGTCCAAAGTCGACCTGGTTGGTTTTAACCGTCTTTGAAATAAATGTAAAATTCACATTCCCTGTATCATGGTACACGGCCCCGCCGCCACTTATACGCCTGATTACGGGAATATTATTCGCTTTCACATAGGGATAGTTGATCTCTGCAAATGCATTCTGATGCTTGCCAATTATTACCGAGCGCTCATTTATCCATACCATACAGATATCATCCGTTGCATGCTTCACAAAGTATTCTTCGGCAGCAATGTTGAAGTATGGATCTGTAAAGGGCCTGTAAAATATGAGCATAAGTGTTGGGATAACGGTGATTAAAACAGCTAAATCACTTAATATTTGCTTTCGGCAAAGATACTGTATCTGAAAACAATTATCTTTACATGAAAAATAATCGAAACGTTTAGTAGACAAATAATATAAACTATGCCAACAGATCCAAATATAAAGGAAAAGTTATTAGCTAAATGTATTGAGCTAAAGGAGGAGTCGGAAGCCCGTTTGCTTACTGATATGAATGAGGCTGAGAAGAGCGCTAACGAATATGGACCGGCAAGAGACAGGTACGATTCATTCAGGCCACAGCTAATGCGCAAGCGCAATATGCTCGCCAAGCAACTGTCAGCAATTGACGAAGAGTTGCGGTTTCTGCGTCAGATGAAATTCGATACTCAATATACAACAGCCGAATCAGGTGCCATGGTGGTGCTCAATAAACAAATTATCTTTATACTGCTGGGAATCGGTAAAGTAGAAATTGAGAATAAACCATATTACGTAATTTCTCCGGTTGTTCCTCTTGCCACCGCCATGAAAGATTGTAAGGTCGGCGATTCATTCACTTTCCGTGGCAAATCCATGAAAATTCTTGAAATATTCTAACGTATACCGTGATCAGTATCTGATTTATACTGAGAAATCAAAATTATCTTTCTTTGTTTTAGTGTAAACCTCACGGCTGAAAATATACAGCCTGGCAGGTTTGTGTGCAACACCGACCTGTTTTTCGTTTAACGGAATAAGGTATTTCATACTCGAAATTTTCTTCCTGAAGTTCCTTTTGTCGAAAGTTGTACCGAGTATTACCTCGTAAAGCTTCTGCATCTGCGAAAGCGTAAACTTCTCCGGTAAAAGTTCGAAACCTATGGGTTGATTCAATAATTCCATCCGCAGATGTTCGAGTGCATCATTTAAGATATCCGCATGGTCCATAACAAGGTCAGTAACTTCATGTACCGGGTACCAATGGGCATTATCGCTGATAATCAAATCCGAACTGCCCTGTTCCGAAATATCAATAAGCGAATAGTAGGCAATGGTAATTACATGTTCTTCCGGGTGTTCAATCTGGCGGAGCCATTCCATATCGCGCGGCTCCCTTTTTAGCCTGTCGGGTGAACCGAAAGATTTAAACTGTTTCAGGTAAATATTGCTTAGCCCTGTGGTTTCCTTAAGAATACGGGTTGCGGATTCATCCAGATCCTCATCCATTCGCATCAAATCGCCGGGGAATTTCAGGTCAATATACTCCACTTTGTCAACAGTGATCTTTCTGTCAATCAACAGCACATTGAGATTTGTGAAATCGAACCCAAATACCACACAATCGACAGAAACATTCGGAATTAGTCCTTCTAACATATAAAATAGTTGAGCAAGGGAAAAAAACTAAGTCGGGTTAATTAAATCAGGTATAAAATTAGAAGAATTTCTTAAATTTAATCCAATTATTTGTACAAAGATATTTATTATTCGTAAGTATTTGTTTCAGCGTGTTTTGCAATTCCATAATTTGTAAATGGTTTATATTATTTTCCGTGCTTGCCTGCCGTTTTAAAAAGAATTCAGGAACATTGTACTTTCGAGTACCGTATATCGTATTTTTGATACTTGTTTTGATATAATCAGAAATCTAAAATTGAAAAACCTCCATTTATGAACACATCCGGCAACAGGATAGTTTCCCTGGATATCTTTCGGGGGATGACAATCATGGCAATGATCATCGTGAACACGCCCGGAAGCTGGAGCCATGTATACCCTGTACTGCTTCATTCCCAGTGGAATGGCTGTACGCCCACCGACCTGGTATTTCCTTTTTTTATTTTTGCTATGGGGTTCTCGGCTGTGCTTTCCATTACAAAGCGACTGAAAAAAGGAACATCCAAAACAAAATTGCTCCTGCAACTTCTCAGGCGCTCGGCTATTATATTTATTCTGGGACTTATAATCAATAGTTTTCCATTCAATGACCTGGCTAATATCCGCATTCCCGGGGTGTTGCAGCGCATTGCAATAGTTAACCTTGTGTGCGGACTATTCCTTTTATATTCTGATATTAAAATGATCTGGTACGTGTCTGCCGGCTTGCTGCTTGGCTATTGGGCCCTGATGACACTGGTTCCGGTACCGGATTTTGGCCCGGCAAACCTGGATCAGAATACAAACCTGGCCGCCTGGCTCGACAGGTTGATTATCGGAAAGCACGTTTGGGTTTATACCCGCTTGTACGACCCCGAAGGGATCTTAAGCACTTTGCCGGCAATCGTAAGTGGTTTCATGGGAGTGCTTGCCGGGAATGCATTTATAAAATCTAAAAACGAACAGGATAAACTCATCTTTCTGCTTGTCTTTGGAAATATCCTGATTTTTCTGGGTATGACCTGGGGCCTGATCTTCCCTATCAATAAGCAGCTATGGTCAGGTTCGTATGTACTCTATACTTCCGGTCTGGCCATGGTTGTGCTGGGCATTTGCTACTGGGTTGCAGATATAAAGCGAATACGTCAGTTCGCACCACCTTTTCTTGCTTTCGGTACCAATGCCATTATTGCATACTTTGGTTCCGAAATAGGTGCCATTTTATTAGGAATGATAAAGGTTACATCCGGAACCTCTAAAATCTCCTTATACAACTGGTTATTTATTCAATACGAGTCAACCGGCCTGTCGCCCATGAATGCTTCATTGTTGGGGGCACTTCTTTTCACGGGATTCTGGTTGCTTGTCGCAAGCCTGATGTATCGCCGGCATATTATAGTTAAAATATAAGGTAGTGTTTTTACTATAGTGTGGAGTTACCGCCAATGCTAGAAAAAAAAATTCATAATCTGACTGAAATGTTCACTAATTAGCTAACTTTGCAAAGTGAAAGAAAAATTGGTCAGACATATTTTTTACTACAAGAATTATTACCTTGACTTTTTCAACTCACTGAATCCGGAAGTCAAGAGAAAGTTTAACTGGACACTGCAACTTATTTCGGAAATTGACCGGGTGCCTGAAAAATATTTCTCTCACATGACAGGTTCATCAGGACTTTTTGAAATACGAGTCGAAGTTGGATCAAATATTTATAGAGTTTTCAGCTTCTTTGATGAAGGGAAACTAGTAATATTGGTTAACGGCTTTATCAAGAAAACTCAGAAAACGCCAAAAAGAGAAATTGAACTTGCAGAAAAACTCAAAAATTAATACTTCGATGAAAAAGACAAATAATAACCTGACATCATTTGCTGAACACCTCGACTCTCAATATGGAGTGCGTGGAACTGAAGCACGTGAAAAATATGAAGAAGAGTTTGAATCATTCAAACTTGGTGCTATGCTTCAAGAACTCAGAAAAGAACATGGTATGACTCAAGCGCAGTTGGCTGAAAAGTGCGGCACCACTAAGACATATATTTCCAGAATTGAGAATAATGCCAGTGATATTCGGCTTTCAACTCTTATGAGAATCATCAGAGAAGGATTTGGAAGACATCTAAGCTTAAATGTTGATAACTGAAATAAAGCGCGGGTGGAAACAAAGGCCATAAATAATGGCAGGTGAATTACATAATTGGGTCCCGATAGCTATCGTGATGCTTGCCCGTCCCGCCGTGGCGGGATTGGTTGACAGGAACGAACTACACAACTTAGCGAAACGGTCTCTATGCCAGCCCCGATTTATCTGGGAGCGCAGCAAATAATCCGCCACCATTCATTGCCTCAACCGATTTGGACCGGATCAGGAATTCCGTTATTCAGATAAAATTCTGATTACATTCCCGGGAATCAGGGTTTAATAAGCATCCCACTTGCTGACTTACAGAAACAAAAAAAGGCTGTCCTGAAAAGAACAACCTGTTTTTAAATATCTGACTCCGAGGGAGTTTATTTGCGTTTTTCTTTGATGCGTGCTTTTTTACCTTTAAGTTCACGAAGGTAGAAAATCCTTGCGCGACGAACAGCACCACGTTTGTTTATTTCAATTTTATCAATAAAAGGTGAACAAACAGGAATAATCCTCTCTACACCAATAGTTCCCGAAACCTTACGTATTGTGAATGTCTCAGTAACTCCTTCGCCCGAACGCTGCAGAACAACACCCTGGAAAAGCTGAATACGTTCTTTCTCGCCTTCTTTAATTTTGTAGTGTACTGTAATGGTATCACCTGCTTTAAATGCGGGCAATTCATTCTTTACTACAAAATGTTCTTCAACGTACCGAATTAACTCCTTCTTACTCATTAGTTTATGTATTAAATGTGCGTTTTCGTCAAAAATGAGTGCAAATTTACGCTAAAAATTTGAAATAAAACAAGTTTGCACCAGTTTTTTTAACTTTCAATTGTTGATAACCTTTGATTTGCAGCCAGGTCGCAAAACTACAAATAAATTTTATATTTGCCTTTATCATTTTTTCAGCCCCATCAATATTATAATACAATGAAAAACAATATATTATGACAGATGAAAATCCGGATATTTCCTATATAATCAACATTCTGGGTGAAAATGAATTAGGGGAACTGAATCCGGTAACTCCTCCAATCCACCAAACCAGCAACTTTTACTTTAAAACTGTAGAGCAATTCAGGGAGGCAATATCAAATGAAAAGGAGAACTGGATCTATTCGCGTGGTAATAATCCTACACTCAATCTGCTGTGCATCAAACTTGCTGCACTCGAAAGTGCTGAACAGGCGCTGGTGTTTGGAAGCGGGATGGCAGCTATCTCGGCAACCATCCTTTCGAATCTGAAAACAGGTGATCACTTGGTTTGTGTTCAAAATCCTTATTCCTGGACAAATACTCTTCTGAATACCAATATTTTACCGCGTTTCGGAGTTCAGGTAACCATGGTCGACGGGCGCTCAACGGCAGCAATTATTGATGCCTTACGACCCGAAACGAAAGTTATTTACCTCGAAAGCCCTAATTCCTGGACATTCGAAATACAGGACCTGAAAGCGATAAGTGAATTTGCACGACAACGCGGAATTATCACAATCATCGATAACAGTTATAGCACACCCTTGTACCAGCAGCCCATTAAATTCGGAATCGACCTGGTGGTACATACCGCATCGAAATACCTTGGCGGACACAGCGATGTGGTTGCCGGAGTATGTTGCGGATCGAAAGAACTGATAGAAAAAATATTCTCCAATGAGTACCAAACGCTTGGCGGAATACTTTCGCCTTTTAATGCCTGGCTTATTCTGCGTGGTTTGCGTACGTTACCTGTCAGGATGGAACATGTAAGCCGTGCAACTTACGAGGTAATCTCCTACCTTAAAACACAGCCTAAAGTAACAAGGATTTATTATCCTTTTCTTCCTGAAAACGAACAATTTGATCTGGCACGCAGCCAAATGAAGAAAGGATCAGGATTATTTACTATAGAAGTCGATTCCACACCCGAAGCAATTGAATTATTTTGCAATAGCCTGTCATACTGGCGAATGGCTGTTTCATGGGGCGGTTTCGAATCACTCATCATACCATCGTGCACTTTCGTCCGACCCGGGTTATACAGTGCATTGCCACCAACGCTGATCAGGTTTTCTGTTGGTCTCGAAGAAGCTGAATCCCTGATTCGCGACCTGGATCAGCATATGATGCTTTTGTAACAAAAAAAATCCTCACGGAACTGAATTCCAGGAGGATATAATAAAATAAGAGCTAAAAGGATAATTTACCTGCCTTTAGGCTTTTGATGGATATTAGCTTTCACCTCTGTTTCTGCTTTCACTTCAACATCTTTGGCTGTTTCTTCCATGTTTTCAACCACAGTTTCGTTAATATCTGTTGCCGGTTCACTAACTGCTTCCATGTTTTCGTCGGATGCGCCCTTGATTTTTTCCTCCAGTTTATCAACAAGATCCGAAGCTTTATCGTCGAATTTTTCATAAGCCTGTTCAGCTTTTTCTAACAGATTTCCACCGAATTCCTTTGCTTTCCCGGCGGTTTCCTTCGCTGCAGCCTTTACATCATCAACAACGTCATCGAGTTTCTCTGCAACATCTTTTGAGTATTCCTTAGCAGTTTCAAATCCCTGAGCTGTCTTCTCTTTTAGCACATCTGCTTTCGCAGAAGTTGCCTCTTTTAAATCTGCACCTTTCGAAATGGCTGCTTCTTTTATTTCAGCAGCTTTGGCAGCTGTAACATCTTTCGATGTACTAAAAAGTTTCTTTAAAGAGTCTAATAATCCCATAATATTTATTTTTAATGATTTAAGGGACAAAACTTAGTACATGACAAAAATTACAAACAATTGATAATCAGATATATGTGTTAACAACTTGGTAGTAACTATTGTCGATAATTGTATTTAATATACTGATATTCAGTATCTTGAATGATATACTAGCAGGTATGGCACCAAGATACATGAACACCAGTAATGAGAGTAAAAATACTATTTTGCTCTCAGCTTTATCAGAAGTTTTCGGGGATAAAATGAATTTAGCCCGAATTAAGTTCTTTGGCTTATTTATTAGTGCTCTTTGTAAGGTTCAAACAGTGTGCTTTGAGAAGTTGGCAGCCAGTTTCGATTCAGAAGTAAGAGTAGATTCTTCTTTACGCAGAATTCAACACTTTATGTCAGATTATCTATTAGAGACCAATCTGATTGCGCGATTAGTTTTTTCACTACTACCGCATAAACCACCTTATCGTCTGGCACTAGACAGAACCAACTGGAAGTTTGGGGCAGCAAACATCAATATTCTGGTTCTTGCCATTATTTATCAAGGTGTTGCGTTCCCTGTTCTCTTTATGATGATGCCAAAATTTGGCAACTCCTCTACAAGTGAACGAATTGAACTGATACAACGATTCATTGACCTGTTTGGAATTGACAGTATTGATTGCCTGCTTGCAGACAGAGAGTTTGTCGGTGATCACTGGCTGGGATATCTCAACAGCAAACATATCCGATATCACATCCGCATTCGTGAGAACTTCTGGGTAGTCATTCCAAGAAATGGTCATCGAGTAAAAGCCTCGTGGTTGTTCAACCGTTTAAAGATCAATCAGTATGAATTCTTACATGGTATCGTTCACGTCAATGGCCAACTTTGTTACTTGTCGGCATCGAAAATCAAAAACAAACAAGGAATTCCAGAACTTCAGATCATTGTTTCATTCAACAAACCAGATGAAGTTCAATCAGTATACAAAGAACGATGGCAAATTGAAACGGGATTCAGGGCACTCAAATCAAGCGGCTTTAATATTGAAGACACTCACTTGAGCGATATAGATCGAATTGACAAACTCTTTAGTTTGGTGTTAGTCGCTTTTGTTTGGGCCTATAAAGTTGGAATATACTTAGACTCAATTTGCCCTATCAAAGTTAAGAAGCATGGACGAAAAGCTAAAAGTTTATTTAAATATGGATTGATACACCTCACAAATGTACTGTTTAATAATGATTTAGATAAATTTAGAGAGTGTTGCAAATTTTTGTCATGTACTTAGGGGACAAAATTACAAAATTCCGTGTAAATTAGCAAGAGTATATCATTATAATTGTAAGGAGCCAACTATTTTTCAAGAATATCCGGTCTGCGTTCTTTGGTACGCTCAACAGATTTTTCGTATTGCCATTTTTTTATTTCTTTCTCATTGCCCGATACCAATACATCAGGAACAATCCATCCATTATAATCGGCAGGCCTGGTATAAACAGGGGGCGATAATAAATTGTCCTGAAAGGAGTCGGATAATGCAGATGTCTCATCACCCAATACGCCGGGTAAAAGTCGTATTACAGAATCAACCACCACTGCTGCAGCCAGTTCGCCTCCGGTAAGCACATAGCTTCCGATTGATATCTCAGAGGTGAAATAATGTTCACGCAGCCTTTCATCAATGCCTTTATAATGACCACACATCAGAATAATATTATCCATCAGTGACAACTTGTTTGCCCTGGGTTGATCGAAGAGTTCCCCGTCAGGAGTCAGGAAAATAATTTCATCATAGTTCCGCTCAGCCTTTAATTTATCGATACAGGAGGCGATCGGCTGTATCATCATTACCATCCCGGCACTTCCGCCGAAAGGATAATCGTCGACCTTGCGGTGTTTGTTTTCAGTATAATCACGGAGGTTGTGTATATGTATCTCAGCCAGCTGTTTCGACTGCGCCCTTTTAAGGATTGAATGCCTGAAAGGTCCGTCGAACATTTCAGGAAAAATGGTTATAATATCTATGCGCATGTGTGAATCCGGAATTAAGACTGCAAATTTACATTTATTCAATGAGCTTCAAGCGAATTTAGATACAAGCGTAAATTCCACACAATAGAAACATGCAGGATTTAATTTTTTTAGCAAATCCATCCCACATTCCGCTTCAATGTAACATTCATTCAGCAACCAAGGCCAAAACTTAAAGTGAATGGCGTTTCAATTTTTAAACTGCTTATATTTGCACAAAATCTTCTGAATTTGAAAAAGACACTATTTCTGCTGCTAACTTTGGTTTTTACTGCATTTCTCTTTGCACAGGTACCAGTCACGGATATTTATATTTTGCATTTTGCTGACAAAGCAGTGAATAAAAGTGCAGTCCTAAATCCTTCATCATACATGAGTGCTAAATCAGTTCAACGTCGATTGAAACAGCAAATTGCTTTTGACCAATCGGATATACCTGTAAATGAACAGTATATTATTGCAACAGTCAAAGCAGGAGCAAGGATACTGACACGTTCACGCTGGTTTAATACCGTTGTGGTGGAAGCAAACAGAGAAGCTGCAGGCAGAATTCAGGAACTTCCGTTTGTGTCAAAAATCGAGCGCTTAAATAAAGGAACAAAACAATTTTCCGCTCCCTTTTCTGAGAAATCCTTTTTCGCTAATGAAACAGCATATCCTTGGATTAACAATCTTACCCAGAAAGTTGCTGCCGATGTTTACAGTTATGGCGGAGCATATAACCAGATTAACCAGCTAAATGGACAGTCTTTGCACAACCTGGGTTATGCCGGCCAGGGCATGACCATTGCAGTAATTGATGCCGGGTTTAATTCGGTTGATAAAATGACCTGTTTTGACAGCCTGCGTGGAAATAATCAGATATTGGGAACGCGTGATTTCGCGCTACCGGGTAATGATGTGTACGCCACATCAATGCACACGCATGGAACCATGGTTCTTTCGTGTATGGGCGCTAATAGCAGCGGTAATATGATAGGCACGGCTCCAAAATCGGATTACTGGCTACTGCGTTCCGAAGTGGGGGAAACAGAATCAATTATTGAAGAGTATTATTGGGTAAGTGCCGCAGAATTTGCTGATAGTGTTGGAGTCGATCTCATCAATTCTTCGTTGGGATATACCACATTCGATAATACTGCAACAAACCACACGTATGCCGACATGGATGGCAATACCACTGTTATTACCAAAGGTGCCGATAAAGCTGCCCAAAAGGGAATACTGGTGGTAAACAGTGCCGGAAATTCGGGAGGTAGTGGATGGTGGTATATAGGTGCTCCCGCAGATGGCGACAGCGTATTTTCCATTGGCGCAGTAAATGCGACAGGGATCAGGGCTTCATTCAGCTCGGTAGGACCTACGTTCGACAGGCGAATAAAGCCAACGGTTGCCGCCCAGGGAGTCGGATCAGCGGTTTATGGTCCCACAGGACTCTTAAATGCAAACGGAACATCCTTTTCATCACCTATTATCTGCGGAATTACAGCTTGTCTGTGGCAGGCATTTCCCGATTTAAATAATATGCAGATCATAGAGGCAATAAAATTAACAGGCAGCCAGGCAAGTTCCCCGGATTCATTATTGGGCTGGGGAATTCCGGATTACAGTTCTGCCTTGAAAACGCTCTCGGTTCCTCATAATAATGCGGTGGCTTCCCTACTGATATATCCTAATCCCGTGGTGGACAAACTCACCATAGGTCTTCCATTCTCCTTTCAAGGTACTTACTCTCTCGAAATTATCGATCTGCAAGGCAAAGTTGTTTATTCCCGTCAACGCGACGAAAGCTCGGTCCGTAGCCTGCAAATTGACGATATTAAGAATATCAGACCTGGCATCTATTTTATAAAAATTTCGAATGGCTCGTTGATTTCTACGGGCAAAATAATCAAACTATAGGAGGAGTTATTAACCCAAATGAAAAAGAGTTCCTGACCCTTTTCTTTCTATTTTAAAAAATCTTTCACCAAGCCGGAAGGCAGTTATCAAAATTTTGCGTTTATAACATCGATCTGATATAAATATATTTATTTCAGGGCATACTATTATATTTCTCTTTAACTAT
This sequence comes from Bacteroidales bacterium, assembly GCA_038213495.1. GTDB lineage: Bacteria > Bacteroidota > Bacteroidia > Bacteroidales > UBA4417 > UBA4417. The sequence continues at coordinate 75,460 of JBBQSY010000001.1, read as the reverse complement.
TTTAACAACAGGTATTTACAGAGTTTCTTGTCAATTTTAACCTTTTCAGAATACGAAATATGATTTTCCATAAATTACTACCCGGAAATAATCGGCTGATACTCGCTTAACATACAAAGTTGCTTCAAACTGCAGATAGCAAAAAGTCAGGTTATGCAAAAAACAAATCATAAAATCCACATAGTGATTTAAATTATAAGCAGGGTAGGATTAGCATCTGCTATTTGATAAACACAGATAGAGTATAATTTGAAATGCAAAAATGTTTATGGTTAATCTCGGTTTTACAGTATACAATTGTTAATTCCTGTATGGTTACAAATGTGAACGCTAATAAATTACAGATGTATATGAAAAAATATTTAATCTATAAAGTGCTAATCAACAATAATATACACAATTGTAATCAGTATGTTTACATTTGTGTATAAACATATTTTTTAAAAAAGAAAAGATATTATAAATTATAATATATAATACCTTTATATTCAGTATTATAAGTTTGTTATATGAATTATAACTTCAAGTAAATGATCTGTTTTGCCTAAAACTCATATAATTTAAATATATTCTTTATGTGTCTCTTTATCAATACTATAGAGATTTTATATGAAGTTATAAATTAAATGTAAACAATCGGATTTACAACGGAACAAAATTTACATTTTTAGTATACGGAATTAAAAACTTAGTGTTACATTTGTAGTGTTCACAACATAATTTTCATTCACAAATGAAAGACAGAATTAGTTTATTGATTAAAGCTAAGAATCTGACGGCTGCCCAATTTGCAGATGAAATCGGCGTTCAGAAATCCAGCATTTCACATATCATCTCAGGACGCAATAACGCGAGCCTCGATTTTATACAAAAAGTGCTTTTATGTTATCCCGAAGTAAATATGGAGTGGCTGATGTTTGGAAAGGGTCCTTTGTTTGAAGGTCATGAAATAGCATCAAATGTTAATAACGACAAGGTTTTGAACAACATTACTACAGCAGTTTCAGCTAATGTGGATCTGTTTTCCGGGCTCACACCCGCACAGGCTGCAGAATATCGCAAAGAAAACGACTTAAACCCGGAACAGGTTCAGTCTGAAATATCGAAAAGCGTAGACATTCAAAATGAAGCCTCTTTTCCCTTGAAAGACAGGAATGAAAATAATGAAAGCAAAGCGGAAGATATGCCAGGAATAAAAATGCCTGTTACAGGACAAAAAAACGGACCTGCAAAAACAATCCTGAAAATAGTGGAGTTTTATTCGGATAACACGTACCGTGAATATTTCCCTGGCTGATTAAAACCTGTCGAACTGCGAAAAGAAGAAGTTAGCTTCGATCTGCGCATTATCATCACTATCCGAACCATGCACAGCATTTCGCTCTATCGATTCAGCAAAAAGCTTGCGGATAGTTCCGTCGGCGGCATCTGCCGGATTTGTTGCCCCGATAAGCTTACGGAATTCTTCGACGGCATTTTCTTTTTCAAGGATAGCGGCGACAATAGGACCGGAGGACATGAATTTTACTAATCCATTGAAAAAAGGCCGCTCTTTATGAACTGTATAAAAAGCCTCTGCATCTTCATTATGAAGATGTGTCAGACGCAAAGCCTTGATTTTGAAACCATTTTCAATAATTTTTTGAAGAATCATACCTGTTTTTCCTGCTTCGAAGGCATCAGGCTTGATCATTGTAAAAGTTGTTTTGCCGGTCATAATTCGTAAAATTGTTGCTGGCACAAATTTAAGCTTTAAATTCAGGAATATTACTAACATAAAGTTTAAATCGGTAATTTTGCAAAAAATAATCCTGTTTAATAAAAGTATCTTGGGCATTTCAGAAACTTCGCTTACTTATTTAAAAACATTACTCGGGGAAAAGACTGATGTGCTTATCACAACACATTACAATCCTGACGGAGATGCAATAGGCTCTTCGCTGGCGCTGTATCATTTTCTGATTTCACAGGGAATCAATGCAACTGTTTTAATCCCAAATGAGCTCCCTTCATTTTTACAGTGGATGCCTGGTACCGAGAAGGCGATTATTTACCTTGAAAACCCGGAAACGGCAAATGCATTGATCGCCTCTGCTGACCTTATTTTCTGCATGGATTACAATGCCCTGAACAGGGTTAAGCTATTTACCGAAGAACTCAGAGCTGCCAAAGCCACACGTATTATCATTGATCATCATATACAACCCGAAAACGAGTTCGATCTCATATTCTCTGTTACTGGTGTTTCGTCAACTGCCGAACTCCTGTACCAGATTCTTGATGAAGCGGGATTCTCCTCTTCCATTACAAAAAAGATGGCCGAATGTTTCTTTGTCGGCATTATGACAGATACCGGATCATTCAGTTTTGCCTGTAACCGCCCCGAAACGTTCGAAATTGCCGCAAACCTCATCAATACAGGCCTTGATGTGGAAAGAGTCCATCGAATGGTGTACGACACCTATTCCGAAAGCCGCATGCGTTTACTTGGTCACTGCCTGGGTTCAAATCTGAAAGTGCTACCCCAATATGCAACCGCTTATATCTGGCTCACAAAAGAAGATCTCGAAAACTATAATTACCAGCAAGGTGATACCGAAGGTGTTGTAAACTATGCGCTAAGTATTCAAAATGTTGCAGTAGCAGCTTTGTTTACCGAACGCGACGACCGGATACGTGTTTCTTTGCGAAGCAAAGGCGAGTTTTCGGTGAATGAGTTTGCCCGTGCTCACTTTAACGGAGGTGGACACAGGAATGCAGCCGGTGGTGATATTATGAAAAGCATGACCGAAGCTTTGGCATGGTTCGAATCCCTGTTGCCACAGTATCGGGACGAAATTCACCAATCACTTTCAAATTACCAATAGGCATGACAGGAAAGTATATTCTCGTAATATGGGTCTGCGTTGCTTTTGGCTTGGTTTCGTGTAAGCATATAAAAAATGGCAGTGATGCCCCCAATTTAAGCCAGGAGCAGGTTACCGAAAAATTGATGGAGGCAAACAAAGCTGCCATTGAAATCGAAAATACACAGATAGATTCAATGGTTAGCCATTCGGGATGGAAGATGATTAAAACCGCTACCGGCTTACGATACCAGGTACTTGAAAAAGGAAACGGTCCTGAAACGATTTCCGGGAAAATAATAAAATTTGACTACGACGTTAAACTGATTTCGGGAGAAGAGGTGTACACTTCTGAAAAAACCGGAGCTAAAGAATTCAGGATAGGCAGTGGAGGCGTTGAAAGCGGCCTGGAAGAAGGAATACTGCTGTTGAGAGTAGGAGATAAAGCCAGGTTGATAATCCCCTCATACCTGGCTCATGGATTATCAGGCGATCAGGACCGTATCCCTCCGAAAGCAACACTTATTTACACATTAAAACTCATTGATTTAAAATAATTTACCAACCATTAAAATAAACTGAAACCCTTAAACTAAAATGAAAATCAGAACAATTATTACCCTGGGAGCTGTAATCGCTACAATAATGATTACCTCATGCTCAAAATACCCTGGCTTCAAAAAAACAGATAGTGGTATTTTTTACAAATATTATGTAGAAAGTAAAGATACTGCCAAAGCTGCCGAAGGAAGCATTCTCACTATGAACATAAAATACAGGCTGAAAATTGCAGACAAAGACTCGGTATTGTTCAATTCGGCTGATTCGCCCAAACCTTTTGAAATTGAACAGAAAAAATCAGAATTTAAAGGAGATATTTACGAAGCGTTTGGCATGCTTCATAAAGGAGACAGCGCTACATTCATCCTGAATGCTAAAGATTTTTTCACAAAAACAGCTAAATACCCGCAATTGCCTGAGGGAATCGACAGTACTACAATGATTTACTTTGATGTAAAGCTACTGAATGTCGAAACCATAGAAGCCCGCCAGAAAGCCGAAGCAGCAAAAGCCGAAAAATTAAAAGGTGAAGAATCTGGTAAAATTCAAGCTTATATTGCTAAAAACAATGTAACCGCAGCTCCTTCAGCCACTGGAATATATGTAATTACGCAAAATCCGGGATCAGGACGCAGCATTCAAAAAACAGATTTTGTTAAAATCAATCTGACCGTTTCTTCTATTGATGGTAAGAAAATTTTCTCCACTCTGGATAAAAACAAACCTATCACTTTCGAATATGGCCAGCCTTTCGATACCAAAGGTTTTGATGAAGCTGTTGCGGCTATGAAAAAAGGAAGCAAGGCAACGGTTGTTGTTCCCTCTGCCATGGGATTCGGCGATGCAGGTAAAAAGGATATGAGCGGGCAGGATATCATTTCCCCGTTTTCACCTGTGGTATACGATATTGAAGTGCTTGATCTGAAAACCAAAGTTGAGAACGAAAAAGCAAAAAAAGATGAGGAAGCCAAAGCAAAGAAAGATGCTTCTGAAGCAATGGCTAAAGAGCCCGTCCTTATTCAGCAATATGTAAAGGATAATAAAATAACGGCTAAACCAACCGCCAGCGGACTTTATTATATTGAGAAAGTAAAGGGTAAGGGTGCCAACGCAAAAGCCGGAAACAAGGTAAAAGTTCATTATACCGGTAAATTGTTCAATGGTAAGGTGTTTGATTCATCGTTGACCAGAGAGCCTGTAACTCCATTCGAATTCACAATGGGCCAGGGACAGGTTATTCCGGGTTGGGACGAAGGAATTGCCCTGATGAGCGCAGGCGGAAAAGCTACACTTATTATCCCTTCGAAACTTGCTTATGGCGAGCGCGGAGCAGGTGGTGATATTCCGGCTTATTCACCTTTGGTTTTTGATGTTGAACTAATCAGTATCAGCGACAAATAGGAAACGTAAACTTATAATTAAGGAGATGAGGTTACCGAAGGGTGACCTCATTTTTTTTTGCGTTCAGCGATGAAATCGGGGTTTAAAAGGGCAGGTTTATTGTACACAAGCGGCAAGCCGTTCCCGCACTGATTAACATCACATCCGGCATAAAATGCAACCGCATGACCTGCAGCAGTATCCCATTCCATGGTTGGTCCGAAACGCGGGTAAACATCCGCACCGCCTTCGGCCAGGGTGCAGAATTTAAGTGAGCTGCCTCTTGAAACAAAAGTAAGATCGGGATATGTATTTTTTAAAATATTTATAAACGATTCCGTTTCAGCATTCATATGCGACCGGCTTCCTAAAACCAGGTATTGCTCATGCTCCGATACACAAGGAAGCTTTTCCGCCAGGAGTTTAACCCGTTGATAGTCATTTAATTCTGTTGAATTTAGCTGTTTCAGATTCAACCGGAACGAACCTGACTGGCTTCCCCAATACATAAAACCCTGAACCGGGGCATAAACTACTCCGAAAACAGGTTTCTGATCATTGATCAGAGCAATATTTACCGTAAAATCGCCATTTCGTTTAACGAATTCCTTTGTACCATCAAGGGGATCAACCAACCAGAATTGTTCCCAGGTTTTACGGATTTCATAGCTTACTGGATCTCCTTCTTCGCTTAACAATGGAATTCCGGTATCCGAAAGACCTTCAGCAATGATGGCATGCGCTGTTTTATCAGCAATTGTAATCGGACTTTTATCCGGTTTTAGTTCAACATCAAACGGTTCCAGGTACACTGCCATTATTGCTTCCCCGGCCTTGAATGCAGCCTGAAGTGCCTTACTGATAAGATTTTCGGTTAGTTGCTGCATATTACCTGCTCTTTTTCTTTTGTTCCATAAGTTCTTTATAACCAAGCATTTCGTCGCGCAGTCGGGCAGCTTCGATAAAATCGAGTTCTTTGGCTGCTTTCTCCATGGCTTTCCGCGACGCGTCGTACAGTTTTTTAAGCTGATCGTCATTCAGATATTTCACAACCGGGTCTGCTGCCGTGTTAATTGTATCTTTTTCCACATACGCCTTCGGATCGGTTTTGTATTCAACACTACCCGAAAAGCCGGAAGCTTCAATATTTTTGATTATCTGGGTAGGAGTGATGTTATGCTTTGTATTATAAGCAATCTGTATGGCGCGCTTGCGGTTTGTTTCGTCAATGGTGCGTTGCATGGAATAAGTTATTTTATCGGCGTAAAAAATAACTTTGCTGTTGATATTCCTGGCTGCGCGCCCGGCGGTTTGGGTCAGTGATTTCTCCGAACGCAGAAATCCCTCTTTATCTGCATCCAAAATAGCCACCAACGAAACTTCCGGCAAATCCAGGCCTTCCCGCAACAGGTTTACTCCGATAAGTACATCGATGGATCCTAACCGCAAATCGCGGAGAATTTCAACCCGGTCGAGCGTATCTACTTCCGAATGAATATATTTACACCGGATACCAAGCCTGAGCAGGTATTTTGAAAGTTCTTCGGCCATCCGCTTGGTAAGGGTTGTAACGAGAACTCTCTCATTTTTTACTGTACGGAGTTCAATTTCATTCAACAGATCATCAATCTGGTTGAGGCTGGGCTTTACTTCAATCTGTGGATCGAGGAGCCCTGTTGGCCTGATAAGCTGTTCAACAACAACACCCTGTGACTGGTTTAGCTCATAATCCGATGGAGTGGCGGTAACATAGATAACCTGGCTTAACAAAGTTTCGAACTCCTCAAATTTGAGCGGACGGTTGTCGAGAGCCGAAGGAAGCCTGAATCCGTATTCGACCAGGTTCTGTTTGCGTGAGCGATCCCCACCATACATTGCCCTGACTTGGGGCACTGTGGCATGACTTTCATCAATTACCATAAGGAAGTCGGAAGGGAAGAAATCAATCAGGCAGAAAGGCCTGGAACCTGAAACACGACCATCAAAATACCTGCTATAGTTTTCAATACCAGAGCAATACCCAAGCTCACGCATCATTTCAATATCATAGGTAACTCGCTCTTCCAGCCTTTTTGCTTCAAGCGGACGTCCTATTTCCTTGAAATAATCCACCTGTTTCACCATATCGGCCTGTATTTCCCAAATGGCTTCCTTCATCTTTTCCTTTGAAGTGACGAAGATATTGGCCGGGAATACCGTAATTTCATTAAGCGTTTCGATGGTGAGTCCGTTAACAGGGTCAAATGAAGCCAGGCTTTCGATTTCATCACCAAAAAATATGATGCGGTAAGCAATATCAGCCGAAGCCGGAAACACATCCACCGTATCGCCTTTTACCCTGAATTTCCCACGGGTCAGGTCAAATTCATTGCGTGAATACAAACTTTCTACAAGCGCATTTAGTAACTTGTTCCGGCTCAGTTTGTCGCCTTTTGAAATATGGATAACCTTGTTATTAAAATCATCCGGATTACCAATACCGTAAATACATGATACAGAAGCGACTACAATTACATCCCGTCTGCCCGAAAGCAAGGCTGAGGTTGCGCTGAGCCTTAATTTTTCAATTTCTTCATTGATGGAAAGATCCTTCTCAATATAGGTATTGGTAACCGGAATAAACGCTTCCGGCTGATAGTAGTCGTAATAAGAAATAAAAAATTCGACTGCGTTTTCAGGAAAAAACTGTTTGAATTCGCTGTACAACTGGGCCGCCAATGTTTTATTATGGCTAAGTACCAGGGTAGGCCGTTGCACCTGCTGTATAAGGTTGGCAATTGAAAATGTTTTACCCGAACCTGTCACACCAAGCAACACCTGGGCATGATCGCCTCTCACAACCCCTTCGGTGAGTTGTTTTATGGCTTCAGGCTGATCGCCGGTAGGCAGATAATCAGAAGTAAGTTTAAATTTCATGCCTTATTGCTTTCTTTATGAATTAGTCTGCCTGTTCCACAGGGAGTTATCCAAACCGGAACGGATTCCCTTGAACAACAAGCGGGCTATTCAGGCAGATTAAACCGGGCTACCACGGGGTAATGATCCGAATAATCTTTTTCAATTGTTTTTTGCTCAACCGTATGCAGCGCCTTGGAATGAAAAATATAATCGATCCGGAGCAATGGAAGTATATGGGTATGAGTCTGACCCAGCCCTTTACCTGCATCAACAAAAGCGTCGTCCAGTTGATTGCTGATTTGCCTGTAGCTATACGAAACCGGTGTATCATTAAAATCGCCGCAAAGTATTACCGGGTAGGGCGATTTCCTTATAAATCCTGCAACAACATCTGTTTGAACGGAACGTTTAACATATGCAAACCTCATCTTGTCAATTATCGCTGTTGATCCTTTCTTAAGTTTATCGTTTGCCGCAGGCGTATTGGTTATTTCACTCACAAAATTATAATCTTCTTTTCCGAATTTAACCGATTCAAAATGCAGGTTCATAACCCTTATTGTATCCTTGCCAATAACGATATCACACGATTGACAGAAATTAACTTTGCTGTTCGGGAACTCCAGCTTTTGCCTGCTCACAATCGGGTATTTGCTAAAAATAGCCAGACCATACGGCAAACCTGCCTTTTCTTTATTTATCAGTTCAATGCTCCTGTATTTATATCCAACACGGTCGCAAATGCTGTCGGCAAAATCGGCATGTTTTCCGGCACCGCTGTAATATTCCTGCAGACAAAGAATATCAGGTGACTCCGTTCGAAACAGTTCGAAAATGGCCGAACGGGTTGATTTACTGGATAAGCTGTGCCAGTTATACAGATCGAATAATCTCACATTATACGTCAACACTTTCAGGCTTTTCTGAAAAGTCAGCTTCGGGTCATTTCCGCTGAATTTAACATAAGTCTCTATCTGGTTATAGCCCAATAGTATGGCAATGAGTGAAAACAAAAAATATTTTTTTAAGAAAACAATCCAGAACAGTACAAAAAATACGTTTAACATCAGCAAGATAGGGTAAGCAAAACCGGCAAAAGCAATAGGCCAGAATTTTGCAGGGGATACATATAACGAAAGGTAGGATAATAAAAGCAGGCAAATGAAGCAAAGGTTTATCACAACCATAAGTTTGGTTGCCCAGGACATATTCCCCTTTTTCCGTTTAACCGGTTTTTTCTTCGTTGTCGCCACTACAAATTTCGCTGATATTGGGTTTAATTATGCTTGTGAAAAAGTCTACCGGTTTTTACTGCTGTTGAACAAAATTTCTTTTTCTTCCGCCGACAGGCTTGAATACCCGCTGCGGGATATTTTATCAAGGATATGATCAATTTTCTGCTGTTTCATTACCTTCTGGCGATTGTATTCTTCATCACTCAACGGTTTTCCCTTGCTGTATACTTTGTGAAGTTGTTTTCTTTTAAAAGGATCAGTCAGTAATGATATAAATTGCAATAATCCCAAACGCTTCGCAACATCTTTCCGGGTTAACAGAATAAATAATGCTCCCGAAATGGCACCGCCGATATGGGCAAAATGGCCGCCTGCATTACCTGACCTGATCATAAGCACATCAAGAACAAGTGTGAAAACTGCTATATATTTAATCTTTACAGGGCCGATAAACAACAGGTTTACGGTGTAATCGGGCACGAGTACCGCGGTGGCAACCGTAATTGCCAAAACCGAAGCCGAAGCTCCGATGGTGGTCGATAACGCGATAGTATCCTGAAATACCGGGAAAATATTGTATGCCAGAATGAATGTTAACGCACCCGAAATTCCACCTATAAAATAGAGAGTATAAATTTTCTTGCCGGGCATAAATTCAATGAAAATCTTGCCAAACCAATACAGCCAGATCATATTAAAAAACAAGTGCCAGAACGCTTCCTGAACAAACATGTATGTAATTATGGTCCAGGGTTTCAAAAACAGGTTAGGGATGGATGCAGGAACGCCGATCCATTGTAGCACAGCTTCAAGCAATTGCTGGTCGCCACGGGCACCCATGGGTTGTAGGAGGAATCCGCCAAGTTGAACCAACGCCAATGCAAACCATATTCCTATATTCACGAGGATTAAATTCGAGAGAGCAGGCTGCATGCGCAACATACTTCTGATCCTTTCTCCTGCTGACTGATTGTAATTCATCGTATTATAAAAATCCGGTTCTAAATTTTAATGAATAATGATAACCCTAGAATATTGAACTAAGGTATGAAAAAGGATTGTATTGGCTATTGTATGTAGTTATTCCGGTTACCGTTCGATTTTTTCTTCCAGTAAATAATGAGGAAGAATCCGAAAATCATGCCTCCCAGGTGGGCAAAATGCGCCACTCCGCTGTTCTGATCATAAAACCCTGAAAACAATTCAATAGCACCGAAAATGATTACGAACCACTTTGCCTTCATTGGAATGAAAAAGTACAGGTAAATGAGCGAGTTGGGAAATAACATTCCGAATGCCAGCAAAAGGCCGTAGATTGCTCCTGAAGCACCAATAACAACCGGTAAATTCAGGAAATGCTCACGGTAAGCAGTAACAAAATTCACCGATTCCTGCATGGCCTGGGTGTTGCCGGGGTTCTGAAGCAATACATTGTAACTCTGTTTAAAGTTCTCAAATATCTGGTTAAAATCGCCTGAGCCGTCATTTATGTTAAATTGGTGAGCCGAAACAAACTGCTGTAGCGTGGCCAGATCGGGATTCGCAATAAACGCATCCATGCTTTGAAGTGCCGGAGTGATCTGAAAATAAAAGATAAGGTAATGTACCAGCGCTGCGCCAATTCCGGTAATAATATAGTATAGAAGGAATTTTTTCGGACCCCATACCTGTTCCAGCACAGTGCCGAACATCCACAGAGCAAACATATTGAAGAAGATATGCGAGAAACTGCCATGCATGAACATGTATGTGATGAACTGGTAGGGTTCAAACTTCTGCGCAGCAAAATAATGTAGCCCTAGTAAATCAGCCAGATCAATATGAATAGTGTTTCCAAGCACTATAGTGGCAAGGTAAAACAAGCCGTTTATGATAATTAAATTCTTGACAACCGGCGGCAAAAAACCAAAACCGGATGGACTATATCTCTCGTTACTCATTTGTTGCTTTTATTAGTAATTACAGGAAGAAATGCTATCGAATATCATTTAAAGAATTCTACTTAAAAAACATAGCAAATTGATTCCTGACTTTAATTTTTACAAAATTAACTTTTATGTAGTGATTCTGCCTGTAAAACTTTACCGTATCAGTTTATCGATTTCATGTACCTGGATAATCTTTAAAACTTTTCGGCCATCGGGAGCCACATCCGGAACCTGGCAGGCAAAAAGCTCATCGATCAGTTGCTGCATTTCTTCCATTTTTAATGTTTTTTCCGCTTTCACGGCCATGTTTCCGGCAATGATGCGCGCAAGTTTAATCCTTTGGTTATCAGCCGAATCTGCCCGATCTTTTTTAAAATCTTCGAGTAATCCGTCAATAAAATCGGTTGTTTCGCCCGGGGGTAAATGCGAAGGCATTGTATTAATAACAAAAGTTCCACCTCCCATATCCGAAATCTCAAAACCAAGACTATCCAGGTCGGAAAGGATCTCTGAAATAACTTCTGCATCAGCGGTCGAAAGCTGAAAAGTTTGAGGAAAAAGAACCCTTTGCCTTACAACTGCCTGTCCGCCGGTATTCGAACTTATACGCTCAAAGAGGATCCGCTCTAATGCTTTCTGCTGATCGATAATCAGAAGCCCTGACTTTACATTGGCAACAATAAAACGATTCTGTACCTGAAAAAGTTTATTTGCTTCGTACAAATTGCCCTCAGGTATCAGTTGATGTTCATTTTCGCGCTGCTGTATAGGATTCAGATCGATATCCGTGTTCTCTTCATTCCCCGGTTGTGCGGCAGGCTGATTAGAAATTCCTTCATACATTTTTTCCCAGCCCGTCCGGTCAGGAGTCATTCCTGCGTTTGCTTTCAGAAAGTTCTGCGGTTTGCGAAATGGGTTGTAATCCGGATTTAATGTAATAGTGGGTTCTTTAGGTTCATACCCCTTAGGCGCTACAAAATCAAAGGTTGGTTCACTATCGAAATCTAATGTCGGACTCAGACTGAACATACCCAGCGAATGTTTAACAGAGGTCCTGATGGAAGCATACAGAAGCTGACCATGCTGGAAATTTACTTCTGTCTTTGTAGGATGAATATTTATGTCAATTGTTGATGGATCCACCTCTATATACAGAAAGTAGGAGGGAATGGCCGAATCCGGAATCAGCTCCTCAAAGGCTTGTTCCACAGCATGATGTAAGTATGGATGGCGGATAAACCTGCCGTTGGCAAAGAAATATTGCTCTCCCCGCGTTTTACGGGCGGTTTCAGGTTTTCCTATATATCCGATAACCGAGACCAGTTCCGTTTTTGCTTCAACGGGCAATAGTTTACTATTTATCTGGCTGCCGAAAATATGAACAATACGTTGCCTCAGATTTCCTTTTGTCAGCTGAAATACAGGTTTGTCGTTGTTAAACAGGGAGAATTCAATATCCGGATGAACCAGCGCAACACGCTGAAATTCTTCCAGGATATGCCTGAATTCCACATTATCCGATTTCAGAAAATAACGCCGGGCCGGAACATTATAAAAAAGATTTTTTATGATAAAAGTGGTTCCCTGCGGACAGGCAACAGCTTCCTGGCTTTTAACTTTCGATCCTTCAATCACGATGCTTGTACCAACTTCCTCGTCAACTTTCCGGGTCTTTAGCTCAACCTGTGCAATAGCCGCAATCGAAGCCAGAGCTTCGCCTCTGAATCCGAGGGTTTTAATTGAAAACAGGTCGTTGGCTTCGCGTATTTTGGATGTAGCGTGTCTTTCAAAACACATCCTGGCATCCGTTTCCGACATTCCCGCACCATTATCAATTACCTGTATAAGTATTTTACCTGCATCTTTTACTAACAGTTTTATTTGGGTTGCGCCCGCATCAACGGCATTTTCGAGCAACTCTTTAACCGCTGAAGCCGGTCGCTGAATAACCTCGCCGGCGGCAATTTGATTTGCAACAGAATCAGGAAGCAGCCTGATCAAATCTGACATATAGGTAATTTATTGGTAATGAATAAAATAAGCATGGATAAATTGTTGCGTCCTTAGTTCTGGTTTCAAAAAAATATAAAATACAGAATCAGAAGAAGAAGCAGAACCGTAAATAAAATTCCCGTCATTCTTGAACGTTTGCGAACCTGTTCATCCAGTTTTTTCCTGTTCATACGCAGGCGCATACGCATTCGTAAATCGACGCCGTGCATGCTTTCACCACCAGACTGATACTTAAGCATACTTTCCTTCTCTTCTTTTACCGGGTCGTAAAAAAGTGGCTTATAAGAAAATTTTCTTGGTTTTGGCGTTCGGAATCCTATCAGTTTCATATATTTACCATTAGACTTTCAAAAAGATACCTCTTTAAATCCAAACTGCAAAAGTACCTCAAAAAAGTCTTACTTTTGCATGATATCAATGCTTTTTGGAAATGATTCTTAGAAGCTTAATGTCAGAATCATTCATGAAAATGACCGGAGACAAACTCGAAAACCTTATTGTAGTAGGCGATAAAGTACTTATAAAGCCTGTTTCTGAGAAAAACAAAACAAAGAGCGGACTCTTTTTACCGCCCGGCTATTCGGAAAAGGAAGAAATCCGGCACGGCTACGTGGTAAAGGTCGGTCCGGGCATTCCTATTCCATTCCTGCCGGAGGAGGATACTGAGCCCTGGAAACCTAAAAAAGATGAAAAGGTAAGGTACATTCCGCTTCAGCCGTTAATAGGGGACCTGGCCATCTATATGATGAAAGGCTCAATTGAAATCATGTACAACGATGAGAAATATTTTATTGTTCCACAGTATTCCATTCTGTTACTCGAAAGGGATAAATCAATACTCTAGCATACTCCCTTGTAACCATACACAAAAAAAGTCCTCACCGGAAGCAAGGACTTTATCTGAATATTTTTACTGAATCTGTATTACTTTACCGGAATAGCCTGACGACTGGTAACCAGGTATGCAGCACCAAAAAGCACCGAAGTATAGAATAAATCGCCAATTACACCATTAAACAGGAATGGAAGACCTGCAATATACGATTGCATCAAACCGCCTACATTCATAGGATAAGGCATCAGCCCCGAAGTCCAGCTGGCAAAATTAGTAACCAGGTAAAATAGTACGGATGCTGCAAGTGATGCTGTGATCGTATTTACAACCGTAAGTTTTTTTTGCAAAATCAGACCGAAGGCTACGATTGCAATAAAAGATAAATATACCGGAAGCATGGTGGAATGAAATCCAATAACCAAATCGCTGACCAACATGGCTGCAATCGGAACCAGAAATGCCAGATCCTTACGTTTCAGAAAAGTACCACCAAATAATGCTATTGCAGCTATCGGAGTAAAATTAGGCCAGTGAGGAATAATCCGCATCATGGCACCAACAAAAATCATAATCAATACTACGTAAATTTTAGGCGAAATTTGTATTTTTTTCATTTTATATTCAGTTACTTGTTTCTTTTGGCAAAAATAACAAAAAGCATTGAAATTCTTTCACTCCTTTCATTTACTATTAAACAAATTATTGTTTAAAAAGTTTATATCTCTATATGTGATTAATTATCATTTGTTTACATAAATGTTAATTCTGAATTGAAACGTGAAAAGATGACAGGGAATTACATTGCATCTTTTGTGCGTAACATCTTTCATTTTGTTGATCGGGAGAAATCAAAAAGTAAATCTTACTTTTACACAATATTTAAACTTCCAGTACACCTGAAGATGAAAAATCAGATTACACCTTTAATGTTAATTTTGTTAATATTTCTGTCTATGAGTTTAACATCTTGCCATGAATTCAAGAAAGAAGCAGACCTGATCCTGTTTAACGCGCAGATATATACTCCCGAAAGTGTTGATGTGAGCATCAACTGCATTGCCATCAAAAACGGCAAAATAACCGGGGTTGGCACGGATGCTGATATCAGAAGCAACTTCCATGCAAAGGAATATATAAACGCAAATGGCGCCTTTGTATACCCCGGATTTACGGATGCACATTCGCATTTTACAGGATTTGCTCTCGGTTTGCGCTATGCTGATCTCACCAGGGCACAATCTTTTAACGAAGTATTGGATATACTGCAGGAATACAGAAAACAGCATCCCGAAGGATGGATTATTGGTCGCGGATGGGATCAGAACAACTGGCCGAAAAAGGTATTTCCTGATAATGAACAGATTAACAAATTGTTTCCGGGTGTACCTGTCGTACTTACCCGTATCGACGGACATGCGGTACTTGCCAGTGCTGCAGCTATTTCGGCAGCCAGGATGTCTGTTCCGGGCAAAAAAGGCCAGGCTGTTATTGTGACTGGCAAATTCTCAGGTATTTTTCTTGAGGACATGGCCGACCAGATCAAAAATGCTATTCCCCGACCCTCGGAGAAGGAAATCTCTGATTTATTGGAAACTGCAGCCCGGCTTTGTCACGAAGCCGGATTAACAGCAGTTTCGGATGCCGGGATTAATAAATCGGATATTATTTTGTTAGACACATTGCAAAAGGCTGGTAAAATTGCCCTCCGCATCGACGCATGGCTAAGTCCTAATGAAGAAAATTATTCCTATTTCCTTAAAGATTCCATATATCATTCACCGTTTTTACGGGTTGGTGCAATTAAAATGTATGCCGATGGAGCACTTGGTTCACGTGGCGCCTGCCTGCTGAGTCCTTACCAGGATGACTACCCGAACCAGGGAATATTGGTTACAACGCCCGCCGAACTGGCAGCCGTATGCAAACGCGCCTATGAGCATGGTTTTCAGATGAATACCCATGCTATCGGCGATTCAGCCGTGAGAATGGTTCTGCACACGTACAGCAAATTCCTTAAACCGGGTAACGACCGCAGATGGCGTATCGAACATGCCCAGGTGATTGATGGCGATGATTTCGAACTTTTTAAAAAGTACAGTATTGTTCCATCCGTTCAGGCAACACATGCTACTTCGGATATGGATTGGGCCGGCCGTCGGCTTGGAATCAAAAGGATAAAAAATGCATATGCTTATAACCGTTTACTGCAACAAAACGGTTGGCTGCCTAATGGCACTGATTTCCCGATCGAAGGGATCGAGCCGCTTCATACATTTTTTGCTTCAGTGGCACGAAAGGATTTGCAGGGCGAACCGGAAGGCGGTTACATGATGGAGAATGCCCTTGGCCGGTTGGATGCATTAAAAAGCATTACGACATGGGCTGCCAAGTCTGCATTTTCCGAAAATGAGAGAGGCAGCATCGCAGTTGGAAAAGACGCTGATCTTACCATACTAGATACCGATCTCATTAAAGCTCCTGAGAACATGCTCCTACGCTCCAAAGTACTTTATACAATCGTTGACGGGAAAATTGTTTACAAAGCACAATAAACCCTGAAAACATAATTAATTCAGTTCTGTTTAAATAGGGGTGTGATGTTAGTGCATTTTATTCCTCTTCCTAAAATATCATTTCAATAATCCGATAAATCTATGTCACAACAAGCGATAGTTACCTGGAAAAGCAACATGGTTTTCGAAGCCAGTGTTAACGGACATCAAATATTAATGGACACCGATAAAACCGTAGGTGGAACCGATCAGGGACCAAGACCAAAGGTATTGCTTCTGGTTGGTCTGGGTGGTTGCACCGGGATGGATGTGGTTTCCATTCTTGCAAAAATGAAAGTGGTTCCTGAGAAATTCTGGATGGAGATTTCAGCCGAACTCACCGACGAGCACCCAAAAGTATTTAATCAGATCAAACTTGGGTATTTTTTCAAAGGAGAAAATCTCCCGTACGATAAACTTGAAAAAGCCGTAAACCTATCGACAGAAAGATACTGCGGGGTTTCTGCAATGTTATCAAAAACAGCTGAAATGCTTATCGAGATTAAGATTGTAGATTAGGCCGGGCTTATTCGAAAGGAGTTTGTTTTATTTTATCTGCTACCTTATTCAGTATTTGAATCAGTTCGCTGAATATCATCGCAGTAGCCCCCCACATAAATTCGCCGCTAACTGAAAATCCGGGAGCATCAACCTTTAAATTGTTTTTAAAACTAAGCGTTCGGTTCACAATTTTGTCATAACTGATTTCACCGAAGATGTCAATCTCAATTATCCTCTGAACTTCAAAGGGATCAGGGTGAAATTCGGGGCGCCGGGCACAAAAGGCAATAAAAGGGTAGATAATAAAATTGCTGGGCCGCACATAAAAACGACTCAGCTGACCTATGATTTCCATTTCATCAGGAATTATTCCGATTTCTTCCCGGGCTTCACGCAATGCGGTATGTCTGAAATCGTTATCCGACTCCTCCGCTTTTCCGCCCGGCAGGCTTATCTGACCCGAATGAGTACCGTTGTATTCGTTTCGTAAAATTACCACGGTATGCAACCGGTTTTTGTAAGGATACAATACAATCAGTACGGAACTTTCGAAAGCATGATCCGGAGGCTCAGTGGTTTTCAGTTCGTTAATCCGCACCCCGGGAGCCAGCAGAATGTGTGCATCTACTCCCGGGAGATCGGGAAAAAGTTCAGCTTTCAGCAGATCAATAAAAATCCGGGTCTTCTGTGCGGTAAAAATTAGATTATTCATGCTGATAAAATACTAGCTATTAAACCAAAACAACAATAAAATTGTTTTATTGCCATGCGTATTATTTTAACGAAAGATTTTCTTCATTTCTTTCAGTAAGTGTTATCTTTGCAATATTACTTCAAATCATGAAAAAGCAGCAATTAAAACCTTCAGATTCAACCGCCGGATTATTAACCAGCCGGAAAGAGTTGATTCTGTTCAATGATGATGTAAATTCATTCGATTTTGTGATCGAGAGCCTGGTTGAAGTTTGTGATCACGATCCTGTACAGGCTGAGCAATGTGCCCTGATTGCACACTTTAAAGGCAAGTGTGGCATAAAATTTGGTACGTTAAGCGAGTTAACTCCAATGAACAACGAACTTAACAACAGGGGGATATCCACCGTATTAGCTTAATTTTAAATACTTTTTTTATGAATAAAATCTTCAGAATCATTTCAGTTTTACTGATAGGAATTACAATTATTTCCTGTTCCAGAGTGCCCATTACCGGCCGTAAACAGCTTAAATTGCTGCCTAACAGTATGATTATGGAAATGGGCCAATCGAGTTATGCTTCATTTTTAAAGGAAAATCCGGCGGTAAATCCTCCAACCAGGCAGTCTGCGGAAGTTACTGCGGTAGGAATCCGCATTAGCCATGCAGTAGAAAAATATATGAAAGACAATGGCTTATCAAAAAACCTTGAAGGCTACAAATGGGAATTTAATGTTGTCGACAGCAAAGATGTAAATGCCTGGTGTATGCCCGGAGGAAAGGTTGTGGTTTACACTGGGATATTACCGCTTACAAAGGATGATGCAGGTCTGGCTGTGGTTATGGGGCATGAAATAGCACATGCAATTGCGAATCATGGAAACGAGCGCATGAGCCAGGAGTTAGCCATACAGGCTGCCGGAATGGGTCTGCAGGTATATATGCAGCAGAAACCGGAAGCAACACAGAATATTTTCATGTCGGCTTTTGGTGTCGGGTCACAATTAGGTATGTTAGGCTATTCACGCCAGCACGAACTCGAAGCAGATAAATTAGGACTGGTTTTTATGGCCATGGCTGGGTATGATCCCGAACGGGCAGTTTCTTTCTGGCAGGAAATGGCTAAAGTCGGCGGAGCCAAACCACCTGAATTTATGAGTACTCATCCCAGTGATGAACGTCGTATTGCCCAGATTCACGCTTTTATGCCGGAAGCAAAAAAATATTATGTCGCAAATTCCGGCGGCAAGAACAGGCGTTAAAAGCTATGGAGTTAATACAACTTCTCAGCAAAAATCAGCATCTTCAACACCACAGAAGCAGGCTGCACCTCCTAATCCCCAAAAACTAGGAATTGGGATAAAATAATGATTCATAAGTTTTTTATGCCAGGATAGATTTCCTGTCGAAAAAATCTCTAATTTAGCCTGAGAATCCAGTGGGTATAAGTTCCATATTGATTCTCAGGTTTTTTAAATTCAAAACGATCATGTCCTGGCTACTTATCATCATATTGATTGCACTTGGATTGCTTTTTCTGCTCCTTGAAATCCTTGTTATTCCCGGAACTACGCTTGCCGGTATTCTTGGCTTTGGACTTCTTTTTGTCGGCCTGTGGCAAGCCTATGCTTCAAAAGGAATCATTGCCGGTCATATTACATTGGGGGCTACTGTGGTCGTTACCATTATTTCTCTTTATTATTCTTTCAAGACCGGTACCTGGAAACGAATGGCTCTAAAGTCAACTTCGGACGGAAAAATGGACCAGTTGGAAGGAACAGATATTAAAACAGGAGATGCAGGGATATCGGTTTCAAGACTTGCACCCTCAGGTAAAGCAATGATAAACAACGATATAGTCGAAGTTCATACATATGGTGAGTTTATCGATCAGGAAAAAGAAATAACAGTTCTTTCAGTTAAAGACAACAAAATTATTGTAACCACTAAAAATTAAATTATATGGATCCTCTATTTTCAATTATTGCCATTGGTGTAGCCTGTTTAGTCGGGTTATGGATTATTTTTTACTTTATCCCGGTTGGGCTTTGGTTCACAGCTTTGCTTTCGGGTGTAAAAATTTCACTCCTTCAACTGGTATTTATGCGTTGGCGTAAAGTTCCGCCTTCAGTCATCGTATCTGCTTTGATTACTTCAACCAAAGCAGGATTAACCCTTTCACGCGATCAACTCGAAGCACATTATCTGGCTGGTGGCAGAGTAAAATCGGTAGTTAATGCTTTAATTTCTGCCGATAAAGCAAATATTCCTCTTGATTATAAATCAGCAACTGCCATTGATCTGGCAGGACGTGATGTTTTTGAAGCTGTTCAGATGTCGGTTAATCCTAAAATCCTGGATACTCCACCGGTAGCTGCAGTTGCCAGGGATGGTATACAGCTTATTGCCAAAGCAAGGGTTACCGTACGGGCAAATATTAAACAATTAGTCGGAGGTGCCGGCGAAGAAACCGTTCTTGCCAGGGTAGGTGAGGGCATTGTTTCATCAATTGGTAGTACTTCATCGCATAAGGAAGTATTAGCTAATCCTGATACCATTTCGAAAGTGGTACTAGCCAAAGGCCTCGATTCGGGTACAGCATTTGAGATTCTTTCTATCGATATCGCTGATATTGATGTTGGTAAAAATATCGGCGCCATGCTTCAGATGGACCAGGCAAATGCTGATAAAAATATAGCCCAGGCCCGCGCCGAAGAACGCAGGGCAATGGCCGTTGCCAACGAACAGGAAATGATAGCTAAGGCCCAGGAAGCCAGAGCTGCAGTTATTCTGGCCGAAGCCGAAATTCCAAAAGCAATTGCCGATGCTTTCCGTACGGGTAATCTCGGAATTATGGATTATTATAAGTTCAAGAATATTCAGGCTGATACGCGTATGCGTGATTCTATCGGTGATCCTAATCAAAGCCGTACTGGCCAAACCGGTAAACAAGGAGAGTAGATTAAACCAATAACTACTATCTTAACTTACAGGCCCGGCATTAAATCCGGGCCTTTTTTTTACCTTTTTTGATGCTGCTTTGTTTAGGTATTAATAGATAGGTGGAACCATGAAAATAGAAGAACGCACAGAAAAAAAGAAAATTCAATCACTGTATAAAGAGTTGCTTGGTTCGGTCAGTTATATTACTGAGCGTAATAACCGTATTCTGATCAAGCAGGCCTTCCTCGAAGTATTACACAATTTCGGAGATGCAAGGAATGAACAGGGTGAATTTCAACTCACTCATTCAGTTTTAGTTGCAAGGATCGCAGCCGATGATATGGGTCTCGATACCACAAGCATCATATCAGCCCTGCTGCAACAGGTGCCGCTGCATAATGCTGCCGCTTCTGACAATTTTAAAAAGAAGTTCGGGAAAGATACATTAAATATTGTAAGCAAGATTCAGCAGATTTCGGTTATCAGGATGGATAAAATATCCATTATGCCCGAAAATTTTATTCAGCTTTTGCTAAGTATTTCGGGTGATATCAGGGTTTTGCTTATCAGACTGGCAGATAGGATTAACGTCATGCGAAATATTAATATGCTTACTCCGGAAGAGCAGAAACAGATTTCGACCGAAACAAACGATCTGTATTCTCCTTTGGCACACAGGCTGGGTCTGTATAAAGTTAAAGGTGAGCTCGATGATCTGGCTATGCAACATACTTTGCCTGAAGTGTATCACAGCATCAGGAAAAAAATCGAGAATACGGCAAAGGAACAGAAAAAATATTTCAAAGGATTTATGGCGCCCATCCATAAAAATCTTCTCGAAGCAGGTCTCGATTTTGAGATTAAAGCACGCACTAAGACCATTCCTTCCATTTATTCCAAAATGAAAAAACAGGAAATCGATTTTGATGAAGTGTATGATTTCTTTGCGATTCGCATCATCCTGAACACTACTCCCGACAACGAAAAAGCGGAATGCTGGAAAGCATATTCACATGTAACAGATATTTATCCTCCCAATTCATCCAGGCTCCGCGACTGGATTTCAGCGCCCAGGCCAAACGGTTACGAATCCCTGCACGTAACGGTTGAAGTACCCGGAGGCAATTGGGTGGAAGTGCAGATACGAAGTAAGCGTATGGATGAACATGCCGAAAAGGGTATGGCCGCGCATTGGAGGTATAAAGAACAAAAAGGCGTTAAATCCTCATCCGACGAATGGTTAAGGAATATCCGGGCCATGCTCGAAAACTATACACCCGGTGATGACGATATTGCACATACTGCCGGAATGAAAGATAATTCAGATTATATTTTTGTTTTTACGCCGGAAGGTCATCTTAAGAAACTTCGGTCGGGTGCCACAATTCTTGACTTTGCTTTCGATATTCATACCGAAATCGGGCAGCATTGCAGCGGGGCCAAAGTAAATAAGTTATTTGTACCGCTTAAATATGTTCTTAAAACCGGTGACCAGGTTGAAGTAATTACGGCAAAAAATCAGAAGCCAAACATCGATTGGCTTAACTGGGTGACTTCTTCAAAAGCAATCACCAAAATAAAGCGGATACTTAAAGATGTTGAATTTTCGCAGTCGGAAGCGGGCAAGGACCTGTTAATGCGCAAACTTGGTCAGATGAAAATCGACTACAACGATGATATAGGGAATAAACTGGTTGTCTTTTTTAAATCATCCAGTGCACTCGATTTGTTTCATGGCCTGGCCGAAGGCAAATACGACATTCAAAAAGTAAAAGAAGCCTTTCTGCCGGTAGTTAAAACTGCGGAACTTAAACCTGCCGCGAAACCATTCTCGAAAATTGACGGCACACAGAATAAAGCAGGCAAGCAAAAACCTGTGATTATTATTAATGAATCTACACCACTGTCGGATGTAAAATTTGCACGTTGCTGTCAGCCGGTTTATGGAGATGAGATTTTTGGATTTGTTACCGTATCAGAAGGAATCAAGATTCACCGTGCAAACTGTACCAATGCCTCCGAAATGCTCGAGCGCTATCATTACCGTGTGGTACAGGCACGTTGGGCCGAGATGTCCGAATTAACATCCTACGTTGCAACTATCCGGCTTAGTGGAAACGATCAGCCTGGTATTCTGAACGATATCACCAGGGTTGTTTCTGATGATCTTAAGGCCAATATCCGCTCAATTAACCTCAATTCGCACAACGGTAAGTTTGAAGGATCCATTATGGTGAATGTTGACGGAAAAGCACATCTCAACCTGATTATCGGGCAGTTGGTGCGTTTAAAAGGAATACGAAAAGTAAGCAGGGAAAACTAACCCTACCTGGAAATATAAAATAATGGCAGTTGCAATAATTTTAACGAAAAGTGTAATTTTGAATACTTGATTTCACGTCACAATGCACTATCCCGGGTACAATTCAGGCAAAGTTATTCTTACCGAAAGTGAATGGTTTCCATTCAGGATACACAATCATGTAAAACTGCAGGACGAAGAATGGTATTATATTTTACTGGACATAAATGGCCTGAAACATTTTATGCCTGTAGGCTTTTATCAAAACTATGGATTTAAAACCGGTGATCTTGTCAGTTGTAAAATAGAAAAGATAAATTGTACGGGCCGTGTATTTCTTGAGCCCAGGCATCCTTTTTACGAGGAAGGGGAAAGCTACTATTTCGATTTTATAAGTTATTTTCCGGGTGAAGATTCGAAAAAAGGAATTTTGGCTGTAAAAGAAATTTCAGGAAATAGCATCCATGTACCTCTATCCGGAAATGAAAATCCGGACCTGAACAAACAAAAAAAAGTAAGGTGTCGTGTTAAAAGCATAAAAAGAGGTGCTATAAATCTTGAATACTTACCGGATATTCGTTAATTTATAGTATATAGTATTGCATATCTGTTAATTATAATTATTCGGGTTTATTAACAATTGTTAATAACTCATGTGTAAAGATTGTCAGGCGATTTCTTAAAAAACACTTGCATAAGGGGGGTGTATTGTTGTAAATTTACCTCACCGGACGAGATCATGGTTACCGGCCCCGGAGATGCTGCAGAACTTCTGAGAAGGAGAGAAGCACTGATCCCAGAGAAGCAAAAGTTCAGAACTCGCAAGAGCAATTTACAGAAGCGGATTTGAAAGCTGGAATGCATGAAAGAGTCAGAGGGCATGCAACACCCTGAATGGATTGACCGCAAGGAAATGAAGGACAGGTACATCGCAAGATGATTAGGGAAAAGGAATCAGGAAAGTGAATTGGCAACAAAACACCCCCGAAACCTGGATCTGCTGAAAATCAGGCTGCAAAGTCTGATAAGTAAAATGAAAACCCTCGTTGCAATAAGTTCCCTGTGATATTCATCATGTAAGGACGAATCGGACAAAAGCCGCAAGGCCGATGAAAGTGAAATTCCCACGATCGCCGAAGCGCGGCACACGGCAGGAAAAACTGATCTGGCAACAGGTTTGTTAACCGAGCCGAAGCCCGGAGAAGCCAAAAGCCGCAGGGCAGAAGGCCAACCAGGCGAGCCGGGGTTACCGGGGATGTAAAAGTTCCTGATACCTACAGGAGTTATTGAACCTACGGGCAAGATAGCATCAACGCTTCGAAAGCAGAAACCGACAACGCGAAAGCGTGGCCAGGGGCGAAATCACGAAAGTGCCAAGACCCGAAGCCCGGAATCATTCTGAAAGAACTTCCTCGTGAAGAAAACTGCGGTTTGAAACCAGTGCCGGAAAAAACAAAGCACAGTGCTCGTCACCAGCTTTGAACAACAACAGGGCCTAACCGCAAGGTAAAGCATTCTGTACAATCTGCGAAGCAAACGCCGGCCACAATCAACAGCTACGGCTGCTGGGAGTGAAATGGGGAACTATCCGACAGGATTGTTCCCCATTGCTTTTTATAGCCATCAGGACTAAAATCAGAAGTTTATCAACAAAAAGTAAGATAATTTAGCTGTAATTGCTATTTCTGTGCTATTCAACGTAAATTTGCGCCTTTGAAAAAAACATAAAACAAATATGGCTGGTAATAAATACGCCGTTATTGGCATCGGGCAATTTGGTAAGGCTATTGCGAAAGCTATTTCGGCAAAGGGTTACGAAGTAATGGCGATTGACAGTGACCCTGAGATTATTGATAGCATAGGTGATGACGTAGCTTATGCCGTAACTCTGGATGCCACCGATAAAAGAGCCCTGCAGGGTCAGAGCATCGAAGAATTTGATGCGGTTGTGGTTGCAATCGGTTCCGATTTTGAGCAACGATTGCTATGTGCTTCGATTCTTCTCGATTTAAATGTAAAACGTATTATCACCCGGGCAAACGGGGAGGCTCAGCGAATCATTCTCGAAAAAATGGGCATCACCGAGGTGCTTTCCCCCGAGGAGGAAGTTGGAATTATCGTGGCCGAGCGTATGCTGAATCCCAGTATTGTAAGCTATTTACAACTACCTGACAACCACCGTGTTGTTGAATTGCTCAGTCCTAAAAACTGTATTAATAAAACGTTTGGAGAAATCGACCTTCGTGACAAATACAAACTCAGCTTAATTACAGTAAAAGAGGAACTTAGGGTGCTTAAGGATGGGAAAGAAATCATTGAACACCATATTATTGGTGTTCCCGATTCGAAACAATCATTACAGGCAACTGACAGGCTCGTACTCTTTGGCCATGTGCAGGATATCGACCGGTTTCTGGAAATCAACACCTAACCCATGCTCAGAGACAGGATATTCCGGATCAGGGAATTTATCAACATCAGACTCTATAGTCATAGAGCCTACGTGGTTAATTTTCTGCATTTGGCGAGTATTATTGTTTCACTGGTAGCGATTGGGGCTATAATATACCAGCATGGATTTCCTCAAACACCTTATAATCTTAACTTAACCGAAACAATAATTGAGGTTAGCCTTATTTTTTATGTATTTAAATTTTTAATCCGGGTTTTTTATGATTTCCATCCTGTTGATTTTTTACGGGATAATAAGGTTGAAGCTTTCATTTTATTTTTGATCGCTTTCGACCAGTTGGTGAGTCTTTTTACGGGTGCTCACGTGGTGCAACAGTTTATGAAATTAATCGGCTTTCCAGGAATACACGCTTATTATAACCTTTTTATTCAGTTTTATTTTTTTATCATCATTGCCGTCGAACTTGGTAAAGCGGGTCGCTTTATCGAGTATATCAAAATCGGCCCATCAGGCTTACTTGCCTTGTCCTTTATCTTCATTATTATTTCCGGAGCCGGATTGTTGCTATTGCCTGAAATGACCGTTTCGGGCATCAGGCCGATTGATGCACTTTTCACTTCTACCAGTGCATGCTGCGTTACCGGTCTTGTAGTTGTTGATACGGCGGTTTGTTTCACGCTCAAAGGAAAAACAATCATCATGCTCCTGATTCAGATCGGAGGATTGAATATCATTTCATTTGCAACCCTGTTTGCCACTTTTTACCGCAATTCGGCTGGCATTAAGATGCAGTCGTTAATTAAAGATATTGTTTCGACCGACAAAATAAGCAATACTAGAGGTTTGTTGCGCAAGATCTTTCTGTACAGCATTATTATTGAGATTTCCGGAGCTTTGTTGCTTTTCGTAACATGGCCCGACGAGCTTATATTCAGAGGCATAGGGGAGAAGATTTATTTCTCTGTTTTCCACTCTGTTTCGGCTTTTAACAATGCCGGGTTTGCATTGTTCACCGATAACCTGTATGATCTCACTGTAAGGCATGCCTATAATCTCCAACTGGTTATATCAGCCCTAATTTTCCTTGGCGGGATTGGGTTTATAGTTCTCGAGGATGTTTTCGGGCTCAGAAATATTCGTGAGCGACGCAGAATTAAATGGAAAAGGCTGCAGGCACATTCGAGGATCGCTCTTTACACTTCTTTTATCTTGGTAGTAGCAGGAGCCCTCGTTTTTTACCTTGTCGAATACAGGCATTCGATTTCAGGGTATGGTATTTATGGGAGCGTGGTATCATCCATATTTCAATCTGTAACCTGCCGTACTGCGGGATTTAATACTGTTAATTTTACGCATCTCGGGCTGCCGGTCATGATTTTTATGATGTTTCTCATGTTCGTTGGAGCGTCTCCTGGTTCAACCGGAGGAGGAATTAAAACAACAACTTTTTCTGTGATTATCCGCTCCGCTATCAGCACCATTAAAGGCAGGAAGAATGTTGAGATTGTTAAGCATACTATATCCAGTGATACGATCAGCAAAGCTTATTCCATAGCTTTATTTTCGATTTCGCTGATTTTTATATCCACTTTTATTCTTTCGGCAACCGAACCGGATAAAACTTTTATTGGACTGCTTTTCGAGGAAATTTCAGCATTCGGAACAGTTGGCCTGTCAACCGGAATTACTTCATCACTAAGTTTTGCAGGTAAATCCATCATTATATTGACCATGTATATCGGCAGAATAGGCACACTAACATTAGCACTTGCAATTACCAAACGCATAGTATATTCAAAATACCGCTATTCCGAAATCAATGTGCTGGTAGGTTAATTTCCAATCCGACAGAATTTTCCGCTAAAATTATCGGTATCAGGAAATTATTGATTTAAAAGGAAATTTTCGTATCGGCCAGGGTAACCGGCTATAAAAAGAAAAGAGAGGTGGAATCCCTCTCTTCTCAATGTTTTTTAATTATTCCGAATAAAAAAAATACTGTTTGATTTTTTACAGAGGCTAAAGTATGATTATCCCTCATACAACCGGTAAAAATGATTGTTAAAAGATGTTAAAGTGAATCTGATAACTATTCATCGGAGTCATTATCACGCGATTTGTCCTTTTCGTCATCGTCATCTTTATCATCACTCTCCTTCATATCAAGGGTTGATTCAAAGAAATCTTCATCTTTATCCGATTTTGTATCGATTTTGACAGGGACCTTAATCAGGTAACTCGCCTCGTCCGTATCGAGCGTTATGGCAAAAAAGAATGCACCTCCGGCAAGTGGAACTTTAATCGTATTATTTATCCAGCCCAGGGGATATTTTTTGCGTATGGCCTCCATTAACTCAGGAGTGACATTTGCATAATTGATAATTAGTTTTTTCCTATTAGCTTGCATTGTTCTGGCTGATTTTGATCCGAAATTATGGCGCAATTATACGCAGAAAATCAATAAAAGCATATTTCTTTTGATAAATTAGTTTAGAAATATGATTTCAGGATGTTTTTACTTCATTTTTTTGAGCACGATTGCAGTGCGGTTGGTCAAATATATGCTTAAACGGTTCGTAGATGATTCTTCATCAAACCTTGTAGTATAGAGCATTTCCTCATTTATTCTGCCATGCCCTCCAAAGTTAACATGATCAGTGTTTAATACGATCTTGTATTTACCTGGTTCGGGTACAGCGAACTCATAACCGGGAATTGAATTATGCGTGTGGAAATTAAACAGGAAAATTAAACCTGCTCTTTCATATACAAGGCATTTGTTGTTTTCGTCGCAGTAAATCTGATTGGCAAACAATGTGCTTAGAAGTTGTGCATCTTTGGTGATTTTAAGCATGGCGCGGTCAAAATCCGAAAGATAATGGTATTTGAGAATCGGATTATCCATAAGTGACCATTGACGGCGCGCATGTTTATAGCTCCAGTCATTTCCTTCGCGCGGGAAATCTATCCATTCGGGATGGCCAAATTCATTTCCCATAAAATTCAGGTATGCCTGACCTCCCAACGAAATGGTCATGAGCCTGATCATTTTATGTAAGGCGATACCACGTTCCACCACCAGGTTCTCGTCCGATGATTGCATGTTATAATACATCTCCTTATCCATCAGCCTGAAAGCTATTGTTTTATCACCAACCAGTGCCTGGTCGTGCGATTCGCAATAAGTAACTGTTTTAACATAGTATAACCTGTCGTTGAGCACTTTCCACATTTCACCCATACTCCATTGCTCATCAGGAACATCCTTCAGATATTTAATCCAGAAATCAGGAATTCCCATCCCAAGCCTGTAATCAAATCCAATGCCTCCATCATCAACCGGAGAAGCAAGTCCGGGCATTCCCGACACATCTTCAGCAATTGTAACTGATTGTGGATTAATGATATGACTAAGGTGATTGGCCAGTTGGAGGTAGGTAACAGCATCAAACTCAACACCCTGGCTAAAATATTTATCAATAGTATCTATAGGCTCGTCACCATGATGAAAATAAAGCATGGATCCAACACCGTCGAATCTGAATCCGTCAAAATGGAACTCCTTCAACCAGAACCGGATATTTGAAAGTAAAAACTGTAATACTTCAGTTTTTCCGTAATCAAATAACTTTGAGTCCCAGTTAGGGTGTTCGCCTCTTTCTCCGGCATGAAAATACTGGGTTTCGCTGCCATCGAATTTATTCATGCCTTCATTCAGATTTTTAACCGTGTGGGAGTGTACCAGGTCCATTATTACTGCAATTCCCATACTATGGGCAGTAATTATCAGGTTTTTCAGGTCTTCAGGAGTGCCAAAACGTGACGATGGTGCGAAAAAACTTGACACATGATATCCGAAGGAGCCATAATACGGATGCTCCTGTATAGCCATAAGCTGCACTGCATTATAGCCTGCTTTCTTTATCCGGGGCAGTATATTTTCGGTAAATTCCTGGTATGTGCCAAGGCCTTCCTTTTCCTGTGCCATACCCACATGGGCCTCATAAATCAGAAGATCGCCCTGTTTGCGAATATCAAAATGGTCTTTTCCCCAATCAAATTCGGGAGAAAACCAAAGCTGTCCACTAAAATTTTTCGTATCCTCATCCTGAATAACCCTGCGAATATAGGCAGGGATACGAAGCTGATCTCCTATATCGCTTTTAACCAGCACTTTAACTTTACTTCCATGTGTAAATACAGGCTCGTAGAATTCTGCATTTATCTTTATCTCCCATATTCCGTTTTCCTTTCGCTGTAGCGGATGAGAGTAGAGGTTCCAGCTATTAAAATCTCCTGTCAGGAAGAGTCCGTGTGCTGCCGGCGCCCATTCGCGATAAACCCAGCAGTTTTCGGAAGGAATAAAATTTATTCCCATGTACTCATAAGCTTTCGCAAACTGGTCAATGCTTCCTGAGATGGTTTCAATATATTTTAGTTTCGACAAAAACCTGTCGTGCCGTGCAATAATTTCATCTGCAGCCTGTTCGAGCCATGGGTCTTTATCTATGATGCCGGGTAATTTATCTGAATTTTCCATTGTTACAGGTCTTTATTATGTATCCGCATGGGTACATTATCTCATGCAATTTAAGTATTTTTTTTTACGTTTCAGCAATATAATCAATTAGTTTACCGGGAAATAGATATTTGTCTGCCACATAGTTGAATCCGGTTCTGTGTTTGGATTGGTAACATACTCTTCCCATCCGGCACCGGTAACCTGCAATTCATTGTCGGTTATATAGGTCTGCAAGGCGGTATAAGCCCCGGATATTAATTTATACGATCCAAAATACTGTATCATGATAGTTTTTTGAGCAGCTTTTACCGAACAATTAACACCTTCAGGCACCTGAACAATTGATGCTACCGGCATACAGGCTTCTATATCAAAGTACCGGTTGGTATAATCGTGAAAAACTGCAACAGGAGATCCGGTAGGGGTGAGGTCTCTTCTTTTTAAAAACAATGAAATATTTTTAAACATACCGGTAAGTTTGTTTGTAATGGTCTTAGGCGAAGCTGTATCGCGAACGGAAATAAATATCCTGGCAGGAACATCAGATTCTTCTATTGCGTACTCATTGGTGATATTTATATCTTTCAAATACAGCTCAAGGTTAATCAGGCCTTTCTCCAGATCAGGTCCGATCAGGTAATCCGAAAACAGACCAATCCACCTTGATACGGGATGCATTCCAATCCTGCTGTCGAAACTCCAGGTGAGCAGGGTATTATGATCGTACTTTTGCAGGATGAATGTTCCTGTAGCCTTACCATTTTCGCCATAATCCATGATTACCTTTACTGAATCAAGGGGAACACTGGAGGTAATTGATAAACTGCCTTGCCCTATTGTATTATTTTTACTGGACCAGTTATACCCGGCACCTACACCCGATTCAGGTCCTGTAAAAAAAAGCTGCATCGAAGTATCCTCAGTTAGCCAGGGTGACCAATTTTGCCAGTTTCTCAAAGTATTTATCTCGGTAAAAATTCGGTTCCTGGAAGCATTGATCAACATTCTGCGCTCAACGTGGATATTTCCGGGCAACAGAAATCCGATGGCAACAAGCATCAGGGCGATACAGAGTATTATAAGCAAAATTCGCCGCAGTGTTTTCATCTGATAAGGATACTATAGTTGTGTAAAAATACATAATAATAACAAGATTGCAGGAATACCCTGCCAATTGCGAACGAATTAAATTAACATGGCACTATTATGTTTGTGGAATGATTTTTGATTAATTTTACCTAATCACTACTAATATCACTTCTATGAAAAGTTATATCTTTATTTCAGTGCTGGCATTAACATTATTTTCTACTTCCTGCGTAAAAGATACCGGTGGCAATGCGGACATCAGAACGGTTGATTTTATTGTACAGAATACGGATTGGATGGAGTATGGAACAGCCGGCCAGGAAGGTTATGGATTTGCCGTTGACCTGAATTTTCCTGAAATTACAAATAACGTGATACAGAATGGCATGGTAACACTTTATATGAAACGCGGTGACTCATGGACATCTGTTCCGTTTAATTACTTTTACCAAAGCATTGATCAGGTTAATTACCAGGGCGGATACTTTTATTCCATGAAAGTAGGCGTATTCTCAATTGATTACTACGAAAGTGATCACTACACACTGAGTCCAGGTACGCAGATCTTCCGGCTAGTTATTGTACAGCCCGTTTAAATTTTCTGAAATTCCGAAAAGTTCCGCATGCGGGGCTTTTTTTTTGTAAGTTAGTGCTTTAAATTTTTATGCTTTAAAAAAAAAGCAGGAATGAACTAACTATCACATAATAAATCAAATGGAGCAGGAAACTAAGATTGAATGTCCGAATTGCGGTGCCGAAATTAATGTGAACGAAATTCTGTCGCACCAGCTAGAAGATGATCTGAAGAAAAAATATTCGGCTCAATTAGCTGAAGAAAAGAGAAAATATGATACTGAACTAAATCTCCTGAATCTTCAAAAGGAAGAATTTGAGAAAAAGAAACTTAAGGAAAATGAGCTTTTTCAGGAAAAACTGCAGTCGAAGTTGAAAGAAGAACGGCAGATAATTGAAAAACAGATTAAATTAAAATTAACGGAAGAGCAATCGGAACAAGTGGCCATAATGCAAAAGGACTTGCTCGAACAATCGGAAAAGCTTAAAGAATTAAGCAGGAGCAAAGCTGAAATTGAAAGGCTGAAACGTGAGAAAGATGAAATGAAAGAGAGCCTGATGGCAGAGGCCGAACGTGCATTGAATCAAAAACTTGTGGAAGAAAAAGAGAAAATCAGGAAAACGGAACAGGATCGTAATGAATTGGCTATTAAAGAATTACAAAAACAATTAGAGGATCAGAAACGCCTGACAGAGGAAATGAAACGCAAGCAGGAGCAAGGCTCGATGCAGTTACAGGGTGAGGTTCAGGAATTAGCGATAGAGGAGTGGCTGGCTGCCAGTTTTCCGCTCGATACCATTGATGAAATTAAAAAAGGAGCGCGCGGGGGAGATTGTATTCAAACAGTGAACACCCGGACAAGGCAGAATTGCGGAACAATTTATTATGAAAGCAAGCGCACCAAGGACTTTCAGCCCAGCTGGATTGAGAAATTCAAGAGCGATATCCGGGATAAAGGAGCCAATATCGGTGTGCTGGTAACTGAAGTATTGCCTTCGGATCTGGATCGTATGGGTTTAAAAGAAGGTATCTGGATATGTACATACGAAGAATTTAAAGGATTGAGTAAAGTTCTGCGCGAATCAATTATTCAGATCAGTAATGCTATGGTATCACAGGAAAATAAAGGGGATAAAATGGTATTATTGTATGATTTTCTTACAAGCAACACATTTCATATGCAGGTTGAAGCTATTGTTGAAGGATTTACACATATGCGTATGGACCTGGAAAGTGAAAAACGCGCCATGCAAAAAATATGGAAAGTTCGCGAGAAGCAGTTGGAAAAAGTGATGGCCAATACCATTGATATGCACAGTTCAATTAAGGGAATTGCCGGAAGTGCGATACAGGATATCAAACAACTCGATATGCCTTATACTGATCTGCTTCCGGAAAATTCCGAACTTTAATTCTTTTAATTGCAAATTAGTGTAAAGTATTCTGTTTCTATTCAAATGTTCAAATCTGGCGGGCTTAGACTGAAGAAAAGCTTCCTGGTAATTAAGTGTGGTTTCATTACAGAATTGGGATATGCATTCAGCCCATAATTAATATTATGTTAAATAGAAAATGTAAAATAAAAGAACCCGTAAAATACGGGCTCTCCTACTATGAATTAAAGGAACTTACATGTTATCTAGTTTCTCTTTCACTACTCCTAGTTTCTGACCCATATTCAAACGGGTATAAATTTCTTTCAAAGAGACAAGCGTTGATTTATCGTCAGGCTGAATAACCTCACATTTTTCCAGGTATGGTAATGCAAGATTCAGGTAGTTGTTTCCTTCGCTCAGCATTTTATCATATCTAGCTGTCTCATTGATAGGAAGCTTATTCGCTTCGTTGATAACTTCTCCCCCTTTATTGAAATAAATAGCTCCAAGATTAAATAAAGCATCAAAATAGTTCGAATCGATTGCCAGAGCTTCTTTATAATTGGCTATTGCATTGTTAAAATACTCGGTTCTTTCAGCATCAGAAAGTATAGTATCGTTTTTGAGCAGGTCGTAAGTTACTCCAACGGCATAAAGCACTGAGATATTTTTAGGTTCTTTCTCCTTGGCTATCATAAGACTGGAAATAGCCTTTGCATGATTATTTGTTGAGATGTACATGTTAGCCTCGGTAATAACAAGGTCAGTGTTGCCAGGGAACATTTCTTTTCCCATGTTTATAATCTCTGATCCTTTTTCGAGGTTTCCCTTGTCTTTATAAAGATTTGCCAATGAAGTATATACGCTTACCTCTTTCATTTTCAATTCAACCAGGTACTCGTATTTGGCTATGGCCTTATCTATTAAAGCCGGATTTGCAGCAGCTTCTTTCTCGTAGCATAATGCAAGACCGTAGTTTGCCAGAGTATCTATTACATGGTTTTCCTGGCTGATTTTAATTGTCTTGTCGAAGAAAGGGATAGCACTTTCATAATTGTTCTGCTGGAATTGCGTAATTCCTTCGTTGAAAAATTCGCCACCAATAGCAGCAAGTTTTGCAGCTATATCAATTTTGTAATCATTTTTGGTATCCAGTTCCCTGGCTTTGATAAATGATTCATACGCTATGTTAAGAGCATCAGGTGCGAGTATTGCTTTTGCTTCGGAAACATGAATATCTAAATAGATATTAGCTCTGTAAAACCATGCTTTGGCATCTGTTTCACCTTCGGGATAAGCAACGGCTCTGTCAATAGCTTCTTTAGCTTTTACAAAATCCTTTTTATTCCAGGCGCTGTATGCTGAGTTCCTGTCTTTTTTGAATTGAGCGAATGCTACGCTCACCAGCATAATTAGGGTAAATAAAATAAGAGTTCTTTTCATTTCCTTAACTTTTTACGTTTAGTTTTTATTTGAGTTAGTGTTAATTATTGGGATTTATTATTCTTAAACTTTGTCCTCGCTTTCCGGAGATTCAGTATCGTTAGCCGAATCCTGGTTTTCATCCGTTTCATTTAATTCAATTCCATCAAGCAGTTCGGTTTCGTCAGTATCTTCAAGATCAATTTCAACTTTTGCTACTGCTGCAATTCCATCATCACCCTTCAGGTTGATTAAGCGGACACCTTGTGTAGCCCGGCCCATTACTCTCAGATCACTTACTCCCATGCGGATAATAATTCCTGACAGATTGATAATCATCAGGTCATCTGTATCAGTAACATTTTTTATGGCAATCAGACTCCCGGTTTTCTCAGTCACATTAATGGTTTTTACACCTTTTCCTCCCCTGTTTGTAACCCGGTAATCATCAAGATCCGAACGCTTGCCATACCCCTTTTCCGAAACAACCAGTATAGACTCTTCTGTAGTATTAACACATATCATGCCAATTACTTCGTCATTCTTCCCTCCTAACGTTATACCCCTTACTCCTGTAGCAGTGCGACCCATCGGGCGAACCGTTTTTTCATTGAATCTGATGGCCCTTCCGCTGCGCAATGCCATCAAAACCTCACTGGTTCCATTGGTCATCCTGGCTTCGAGTAAATGATCGCCTTCATTTATATTTATTGCATTGATACCATTGAGTCGTGGACGGGAATATGCCTCAAGAGAGGTTTTTTTGATGGTCCCTTTTTTAGTGCAGAGTATTATGTAATTGTTATTTATATACTCTTCGTCCTTCAGATCTTTCAGGTTAATGATGGCTCTGACTTTATCATCCGGTTCAATATTCAGCATATTCTGAATCGCTCTGCCTTTGGACGTTTTGCTTCCTTCAGGTATTTCATAAACCCTGAGCCAGAAGCACTTACCTTTTTCGGTAAAGAAAAGCATATAGTTGTGAGCGGTTGCAATATACAGATGCTCCAGGAAGTCTTCCTCACGGATATCCGATCCCCTGGCTCCCCGGCCTCCCCTGCTCTGGCGACGATAATCACTAAGAGGAGTACGTTTCATGTATCCCATATGGGAAATCGTAATAACAACAGCCTCATCAGCAATGGTATCTTCAATTCTGAAATCTTTTGCACTGAGTTCAATACGTGTTTTGCGTTCATCACCGTACTTTTCTCTTATTTCAGTAAGTTCGGTCTTAATGATCTCAAACTGAATAGTTTCGTCGGCGAGTACACTTAAAAAATATGCTATGATTTTCATCAGTTCTGCATATTCCTCTTTAAGTTTGTCTCTTTCAAGTCCCGTTAAACGTTGCAAACGCATGTCCAGGATAGCTTTTGCCTGCACATCGCTGAACGAAAAACGCTCCATTAATTTAGTCTTTGCTTCGTCGGGCGATGCTGCAGCTCTAATGAGGGCAATAACTTCATCAATATTATCGAGAGCGATTAAGAGTGCTTCAAGGATATGAGCGCGTTTCTGGGCCTCAGCGAGTTCATACCTAGTTCGCCTAAGGATAACTTCGTGCCGGTGATCAATAAAATGACCAATCAGTTGTTTCAGGTTGAGCTGGTAAGGGCGCCCTTTTACCAGGGCTATAGCATTGGTACTGAATGATGTTTGCAAAGCAGTGTACTGGTATAATTTGTTCAGTACAACGTTCGATACCGCATCTTTTTTGAGTTCATAAACGATACGAAGACCGTTGCGGTCGCTTTCATCGCGTATGTCGTAAATGCCTTCAATTTTCTTATCATTAACAAGGTCAGCTGTTTTTTTAATCATTTCAGCCTTGTTCACCTGGTATGGAATGGAAGTGAAAACAATTGCTTCGCGACCTTTTTCATCGGTTTCAAAAGTGGATTCACCACGCATCACCAAGCGGCCGCGACCGGTTTCATAAGCCTCGCGAACGCCTTCATAGCCATAAATGATACCGCCTGTAGGGAAATCAGGTGCCTTGATATATTTCATCAGGTCCTCAATGGTAATTTCCTTATCATCGATGTATGCTATACAACC
The DNA here is from genome assembly GCA_038213495.1 of Bacteroidales bacterium. Lineage (GTDB taxonomy): Bacteria > Bacteroidota > Bacteroidia > Bacteroidales > UBA4417 > UBA4417. The sequence goes on along the minus strand of JBBQSY010000001.1, from coordinate 39,313 downwards.
GTTGATAATTTCGGTAAGGTTATGTGGAGGTATATTGGTAGCCATACCAACTGCAATGCCTGAAGTACCGTTAATTAACAGGTTCGGTATTTTGGCAGGCAGTACCGTGGGCTCTTCTAATGTATCGTCGAAATTTAATTTGAAGTCAACAGTATCCTTATCGATATCGGCAAGCAGCTCCTCAGCTAATTTACGCAGCCTTACTTCGGTATAACGCATGGCAGCAGGGCTGTCACCATCAATGGAACCAAAGTTACCCTGTCCATCGACAAGCGGATATCTTAATGACCAATCCTGGGCCATACGCACCATGGCATCGTATACGGATGTATCGCCGTGCGGGTGATATTTACCAAGAACTTCACCAACAATACGTGCTGATTTCTTGTACGAACGGTTGGAAAGTACTCCCAGATCGAGCATACCGTATAATACTCTCCTGTGCACTGGTTTTAAACCATCGCGCACATCGGGAAGCGCACGCGACACAATTACCGACATCGCATAATCGATGTAGGCCCCTTTCATTTGTGTTTCTATATTAACAGGTAGTATTCTTTCCCCGTCCTGAATGTTATCCATTTATTAATCCCTTCATTTACAGCGGCTTAAGTTATCGCTAATATCTCTACGAAAGTACAATTTTTTTTTAAATAAAAAAGGCAATTTTCAGCTTTTTAACGCCTGTTTTTAACATCAGGCTGTTGATAATATCAAATTACTGAAAATGAAGCTTTAAGAGTATATATACACATCATTTCTATAAACTATTTACGGACTTACGCGTTTATATTGTAATTTTGTAATGATTTAATAAATATTAATCAAGTAAAGTTAAAGGACTGATATATACATGGAAGCAAAGTTTTCACAGAGAGTTAAAGATGTTTTGTCTTTTAGCCGGGAAGAGGCTATCAGACTTGGCAATGAATATATAGGCGTTGAACACCTTCTACTGGGTATGATACGTGAAGGTGAGGGATTGGCAATCCGGATTTTGAGTTATCTCAATGTGGATATGGCTGAGTTGCGCCGTACCATTGAAACGGCAATTGCCAATCCTGCGAACCACAATAAAGTAAATGATAACCTGCCTCTTGTAAAGCAGGCTGAACGGGCTTTAAAACTGACCTACCTCGAAGCTAAACTTTTTAACAGTGAATTAATAGGAACAGAACATCTTCTTCTCGCTATCCTGAAAGACGAAGATAACCTGGTAACGCGATCGGTAAAAAAATACAATGTGGATTACGATCTTTTTAAAGAGGAAGTAAAATCATACCTGATTACAGGTGAAGATTCATCTCAAACGCAGGGAGAGAGGGAAAGACTCTTTGGAGAAAGCGATTCGGACCCTAAAGATGAACTTTCGGGAAGCTCGCAGGATGATGATCCGGACGAGGGCGGTGGTATCGAAAACCTGAGAAAAACGGCTGACAGCAAGTCAAAAACCCCGGTTCTCGACAATTTTGGCCGTGACCTCACCAAGGCAGCTGAAGAAAATCGCCTGGATCCTATCGTTGGCCGTGAAAAAGAACTGGAACGGATTTCCCAGATTCTGAGCCGCCGTAAAAAGAATAATCCTATATTAATCGGCGAACCTGGTGTTGGTAAATCCGCAATTGCGGAAGGACTTGCGTTGCGGATTATACAACGAAAAGTGTCGCGTGCCTTATTTAACAAGCGAGTTTACACACTCGATCTCGCATCGTTGGTTGCAGGAACCAAATACCGCGGACAGTTCGAGGAACGTATGAAAGCTGTGTTGAACGAACTGGAGAAAAACCGTGATATCATACTGTTTATTGACGAAATACACACTATAGTTGGTGCAGGGAATGCCAGCGGGTCGCTTGATGCAAGCAATATGTTCAAGCCGGCACTTGCCCGGGGCGAAATACAATGTATTGGTGCAACCACCCTCGACGAATACCGTCAATACATCGAAAAAGATGGTGCTTTGGAACGCAGGTTTCAAAAAATTATAGTCGATCCAACCTCACCTGAGGAAACTGTTATTATTCTGAACCAGATAAAAGAAAAATACGAGGATCATCACCTGGTAAAATATACCCCTGAGGCCATCAACGCCTGTGTAACACTCACAAACCGCTATCTTACCGACCGTTGCCTTCCCGACAAAGCAATTGATGCACTCGACGAATCAGGTGCCCGTGTTCATATTTCGAACATGCATGTGCCTGTTGAGATTGTTACCACCGAAAGCCTTATTGAAGACATCAGGCAGAAGAAGATGAAGGCAATAAAAGGCCAGAAATACGAAGAGGCAGCCCGTTACAGGGACGATGAGCGCAAAGCACAGGCACAACTCGAGGCACTGAAACAGAGCTGGGAGGAAGATTCGAAAATTAACCGTCAGATGGTTTCGGAAGACAATGTGGCTGAAGTTGTTGCCATGATGACCGGAGTTCCGGTTCAGCGTATTGCCGAGAATGAAGGTTCGCGGCTTATGAACATGGAGCAGGAACTTGGAGGAGCAGTTATCGGCCAGGAAAGTGCCATTAAAAAAGTAGTAAAAGCGATACGCCGTAATCGTGCCGGGCTGAAAGATCCGAACAAACCCATCGGTACATTTATCTTCCTGGGTCCGACAGGTGTTGGTAAAACTCACCTTGCCAAAATATTATCTCGATATCTCTTCGATACCGAAGATGCACTCATTCGTATTGATATGAGTGAATACATGGAGAAATTCGCCGTTTCACGTCTCGTTGGAGCGCCTCCGGGATATGTGGGTTATGAAGAAGGAGGACAGTTGACCGAAAAAGTGCGCCGACGCCCCTACTCTATCGTATTGCTCGATGAAATTGAAAAGGCCCATCCGGACATATTTCATATCCTGCTTCAGGTACTCGACGACGGTCAACTGACTGACAGCCTTGGCAGAAGAGTTGATTTTAAGAATACTATTGTAATTATGACGTCCAATATCGGTTCGCGGCAGCTCAAGGATTTCGGTGCCGGTGTCGGTTTCAATACTAGCGCCCGCCAATCGCAAAGTTCGAGTATTGCCACCAGCGTGATTGAGAATGCCTTGAAAAAGTCATTTGCGCCTGAGTTCCTGAACAGGATTGATGATGTTATTATTTTCGACTCGCTCGAACGTGAGGATATTCATAAAATCATCGACATTGAACTCTCTAACTTATTTGCCCGCATACGCACCATGGGTTACGAGCCGCGTATTACTGAAAGAGCTAAAGATTATATTCTCGAAAAAGGCTGGGATGAACAGTTTGGAGCTCGCCCGCTTAAAAGGGCTATCCAGAAGTATGTTGAAGATATGCTTGCAGAAGAAATCATACTCACCAAACTCGCTGAAGGAGATATTGTAAATATAGATTTTGATCCTGATATCAAGGATATGAAAATCCTGGTCGAAAAACCTGAAAAGCCTGATCAGTCGGAAGATACTCCACTTTTAGAAACACCGGCAGATCCTGCGGAATAAATCTAAACTTCATATGCTTAAATAAGAACGCTTTAAATTAAGGCGTTCTTTTTTTTTCTTCAGTGTCAGACACCCTGCGGGTGTGCAGACACTTTTCACTTTTCACTTTTCACTTTTCACTTTTCATTTTTCACTTTTCACTTCTCCCCTTCCCATTCTTTATAAAATTCATCGAGGTAGTGTAGCATAAAATTATGCCGCTGCTCAGCCATTTTTCTTCCTGATCGGGTATTCATTAAATCTTTGAGTAAGAGCAGTTTTTCGTAAAAGTGGTTTAAAGTTGGGGCATCACTGTTTTTATATTCTTCCTTGCTCAAATTGAGGTTGGGTTTGATTCCCGGATTATAAATGGCCCGGCCTTTATGACCGCCATAATTGAAAGTTCGGGCAATTCCGATGGCCCCCAGCGCATCAAGGCGGTCGGCATCCTGAATTACATCCAGTTCGGGTGATCTGAATTTCTGTTCAACTTTACCACCTTTGAATGAGATATTTGATATTATTTGCCCGACATGAATTATTATCTTTTCAGGAACCTGAAGAGATTGCAGGAATTCAATTGCTATACGAGGGCCAATTTCCTCATCGCCATCATGAAATTTCGAATCGGCAATATCATGCAATAGAGCACCAAGTTCAACAACAAACAAATCAACATCCTCATTTTCAGCAATATGATTTGCAGTTTTCCATACCCGGTATATATGCCACCAGTCATGGCCACCTTCGGCTTCTGATAATGATGCTTTAACAAAATCAACGGTTTTGAGGATGATTTCCTGGTTATTCATACAGGTTGGCTTTAATTAAATACGTTCGGTTACAATCTTCGAAATCCGGCTTTACAGATATCCCATTTTATCAACAATAAAAAGCAATAAAAGGCATAAAGAGAATGAAATGGAGGGGGCAACCACCCACATAATGAAAAACTTTCGTACCTCCGTTTTCCTGAAAATATTTTTTGTTCCGAGTTTGGCCACTCCAATCCCCAGAATTGCTGCTACATTCAATTGCACCAGTGATGTAGGAATCCCTTTGATTACAGAAGCAAGTAATAGTAAACTGGCCGACACAAAGGCAATTATCCCTGCTTCGAACTTGCCGAATAACACAATCTCTTTTCCTGTATTATTTAGTATTTTATTCCCGAAAATAGAACTTCCTATCGCAAAACTTGGTGCCACCATCAGTATGGACAAGATCATGATGAGGATAAAATTTCTGTCGCCTGTTATATGAAGTTCATTGGAGGTCATGGTTGCAATTGGACCGGCTGCGTTGGCAACATTATTGGATCCGATTGAAAAAGCAACATAAAGCGACATAAATAATATTAAACCATTGATAAAATGTTTCCTGTTTACATTCGTCGAACGTGACATGGTAAGCCCCCGGCGTCGCATCGGGCGGTAAATATATTTTCCAAAAAACAGGCTTAAAAAGAAAGCAATCACCGGCAGAATAAACCAGGCCGGTATAACTTCCAGAAATATTTTATGTGTATTTACTTTATGAAAATATAAACCGGCAGCAAAAATAGCCAGTACAGTGGATTGACTTGTTGACTGGGGAATTCCGAATAAATTGGCAATCAGCAAAGAAATGGCCACCGAGAAAAGAATGATTGAAACAACTGAGAAAGTCATAACATCCGGGTTGATCAGATCTTTCCCAATAGTAGATGCGGTTTGCTTCCCGGCAAGGATTGCACCAAGAAATACCATAATTCCGAAAAGGCCCGGGATCAGGCTTTTACGGATGACATTTGCACCATACGCCGCGGAAAATGCAGGGCCGGTACCGCTCCCTCCCATTGTTATAGCCAGGAATATCGCTACAATAAACGGAATTAACAGATGACTGAACAGTGGCACGTTCGATTATTTTTGAATTTGATCAGTTTCAATATTCTCAGGTTCAGTAAATTGCAAATAACTAAAATAAAAGCTCCTTCAATTCAAAAGTAGAATATTATCCGACATATTCAATCGGTTTATGCAATAAAATTTAATGGGCCAACCGTATACCGGGTAAATTGATTTTTTGTCACTATAGGATCAATTTCAAATCGATTATTCATAAAACTAAAAGGACGCTCTCATTTTGAACGTCCTTTGAATAGTTTTACTGAGCGGGCCTATAAAAGCGATTTCCCGTATAAAATCAATCAGAATTTACATTTTAAAATCATTCACATCTTTTGGATGACAATTATTGATGAAACTGACCGATGAAATATTTTCGGCCCTGCCTTTACGGATAAAAATATCGGTTGATTTTGTATATACTTCGCTCCTGTTGGCATCGTAAAGCAAGAGGTAACCGATCAGAACATTTGCAGCCATCTCGACCATCCGCCGTGCGTGGAAGTCAAAGTATTCGTTATCAGCGAATTCAGTAACTTTTTCAACTGTTTTGGCATACTGTTCAGTCATTTTATCAAGTGTTCCTTTCAGGTATTCCAATTCGGGTTTTACCGCTAACTGGCCGCGTTCGCGCATGGCTGCCAGGTAAGCACCGTTTCCAACATTCCGGATAGCCGCAACAACCTGTAGCTGTGATGTACCTTCGTAGATGGTAGTTATTCGTGCGTCGCGGTATATGCGTTCGATCGGGAAATCTTTCATATAACCAGTACCACCAAATATCTGGATAGCATCATAAGCAATCTGGTTGCAACCTTCACTGGAATAGAGTTTTACCAGCGGAGTGAACATATCAGCCAGTTTCTGGTACATTTTTGCTTCCTGTCGTTCTTCGGGTTCAAGTTTCCTGTCGTGCGAAGTAAAATTGTATGCCTTGTAAATATCAACGTACCTGGCTGTTTCGTAAAGTAAAGTACGCATGGCGTCGATCTTCACTTTCATGTTGGTAAGCATCTCGAAAACAGCGGAATACTTAATAATCGATTTCCCGAATTGCTCGCGTTCGTTTGCATATTTAAATGCTTCGCGGTAAGCCGCTTCGGCAATACCTACTGATTGTGAACCAACACCAAGCCGTGCCGAATTCATCAGTGACATTACATATTTGATCAATCCCAATTTGGTATCACCAATCAGTTTGGCGGGTGCGTTGTGAAATACAAGTTCGCAGGTTGGTGATCCTTTAATACCCAGTTTATTCTCGATTCGACGTACGGTTACTGCCTTTTCATTCCTGTCGTAAACAAAGAGTGAAAGACCTCGTGCATCGGATGTTCCTTCTTCGGAACGGGCAAGAACAAGTGAAATATCCGCATCCCCGTTCGTGATAAACCGTTTAACACCATCAAGGATCCAAACGTTTTTTTGTGCATCGAAAGTGGCTTTTAACTGAACTGCCTGCAAATCCGAGCCTGCATCGGGTTCAGTAAGATCCATTGCTGCAGTTGCACCTTTGTAAAAGCGAGGCAGGAATTCGGCTTTAATTTCGTCGGATGCAAACTCATGAATAGTTTCTGCACAATCCTGCAAGCCCCAGATGTTAGCAAATCCTGCATCGGCACGCGAAACAACTTCGCCCGACATTACATAAGGTACAACCGGGAAATTGAGTCCGTCGTATTCCCTGGGAAGGGTAAATCCAACCAAACCTGCTTTAACGAGAGCATCATAGTTTTGCTGCGTTCCCCGGGCATATTTAACCTCGTTATCAATAAGTTCAGGTCCTTCCTTATCAACAGATTCAGCATTAGGAGCAATAATTTCACCACTGATTTCGCCTATGATTTCCATTACTTTGTCGTAATTGTCAATAGCATCTTCAAAATCGAGGGGAGCAAAATCGTATTGTTCTTTCTGGCTATAGCCTGACTCTTTCAGCTTCACTATCTTCTCCATCAGGGGATGGGTCAAATGAAACCTGAGATTGGGATTGTCGTTATAAAAATTTTCCATTGTGGTCGGTAGATTTATTTCGAGTTTTTCTTGTAATATTTGATCATTTTAGGAATCACATCCGCCACATTTCCAATAATGGTATAGTCGGCAATGTGATTAATGGGTGCACTGATGTCGGTATTAATGGATATGATCTGAGCTGATTGATCCATTCCGGCCCTGTGCTGAACTGCTCCTGAAATTCCGCAGGCGATATAAAGTTTGGGTCTGACGGTTACCCCTGTCTGGCCAACCTGGCGTTCATGTTCAACAAATCCTGCATCCACAGCAGCACGCGAAGCGCCAACCTGTGCACCAAGGATATCAGCCAGATCGAAAAGCAGGTTGAAATTCTCTTTCGATCCTACACCGTAGCCGCCTGAAATGATAACCTGGGAATTCTTAATGTCGATCTTGCTTTTTTCCATGTGACGTTCAATGATTGTCACAGCAAAATCATCGTCCTTGAGAATGCTTTTTGCATCTATTTTATGAAGCTTTCCCTTGAATTTATTCGAAAATATCTCTTTTTTCATAACACCTTCCCTTACCGTTGCCATCTGTGGGCGGGTTTCGGGGTTGATGATGGTAGCTATGATATTTCCTCCAAAGGCCGGCCTTATTTGATATAAGAGGTTTTTGTATTCAGTCTGTGTTTTGTTTTCGAAATGATCTCCGATTTCGAGGCTGGTACAATCGGCCGTGAGCCCGCAGCGGAGAGCTGAAGCTACACGCGGAGCCAGATCGCGTCCGATGCTGGTTGCGCCAAAAAGTGCAATTTCCGGTTTTTCTTTCCCGAACAGGTCAAGAATGATGGAAGCATGCGGGAGCGTTGTATATGGAAAAAGCCTTTCATCGTCAGCATAATGCACTACAGCAACGCCATACGGATAAACCTGGGACTCCAGATCCGGAATTTTGTGTCCGATTACGATTGCTTCCAATTTAACATTCAGGTCGCCCGCAAGCTTTTTCCCTTTCGAGAGGAGTTCGAGGCTGACTTCTTCAATCAATCCGTCGTCGGTAACCTCGCAATAAACAAATATGTTGTTCACGTGCTTTTAGTATTAATCAGTGATTTTTTATTTTCTTCAGGTTTCTATCCTATGATGTGGCTGTTGATCAGTTCCTTCATCAGGGTCTCAATTTCCAGATCGGTACCACCCATTACTTTGGAATCTTTGTGCTGGAATACAACATTCTCGATCTTTTTAACTTTAGTAGGCGATCCTGACAAACCAAGCATTTCGGTCTGTGCATTCAGATCATCCGCTGTCCATTCATCAATCAGAAGATAAGGTCTGTCGTTGTATAATTCGGTATAATCTTTTGTTTCGTTCTGCAGTTCGGTTACCGTACGTGCATGTTTGTACTTCATAAGCAATTTGGCAACCCGCTGACGGCAAACCGGAGCAGAACCATGAACAGTAATGGCGACAGGCAAGGGCGAACTTACAACTTCCACTCCCCTTTCGAGACGGCGTTTCACACTGATTTTTTTCTCATCAACCGAAAGAATTTCTTCGGCATAGGTGATTTGTGGAATCCCGAGTTTCTCGGCAGTCTGTGGTCCAACCTGCGCGGTATCTCCATCAATTGCCTGACGCCCGGAAATTACCAAGTGGTATGGTGCAAGCTTTTTAACCGCCAATGATAATGCATACGATGTGGCTAGTGTATCGGAACCGGCGAATTTGCGGTCGGTAATGAGGTAACCCCTGTCGGCACCACGGTACATGGCTTCCCGAATGATTTCAGCAGCCCGGAAAGGCCCCATGGTTAGAAGAATTACTTCTGCATGTGGAATTTTATCCTTAATTCTCAAGGCTTGTTCTAATGCATGTAAATCTTCAGGGTTAAAAATGGCGGGCAAAGCTGCCCTGTTTACAGTGCCATCAGCTTTCATGGCATCTTTCCCAACATTCCGGGTATCCGGAACCTGCTTGGCTAGCACAATAATTCTAAAATGCATAAAGGGTATTTCAGGTTATGACTTAGTTAAAAGTAAGTCTATACTATTTTGCGACGGAAATTCGAAGCCGCAAAATTAAACTTTTAGGGATAAACTCCAAGAAAAAAATCTGTAATGCTGACAAAATCAAGGCTTTAAATATGTATAAAAATGCATATCTTTCTAAATATGAATGTGTTACTTACTTTAAGCAGGCTTTTTTCTTCTGAAATATTCTGAAATATCAGCTAATGTGGTAAAAGACATTTTTGCACTGTCAAATTCAAAAAAAGCTGATCGGCCTCTGGTGGTGAAAGTAAAAGAGCCTGGTGTAACAATCATTAAAAAAAAAGACAACCCTCTTTTTCATTTTGAGATGATTAACAATAAAAAACGTCCCTGACGCAATTCAGAAAGAATTTACGGTCAGGGACATTTTTATTTATAAATTAATTGCCAGCTTATTTTGATTTCATCTCCTTCACTGCTTCAACCAACTGAGGAAGCACTTTCATGGCGTCGCCTACAATACCATATTGTGCTGCCTCAAAGATTGGGGCATCCTTATCGGTGTTTACCGCCACAATAACTTTTGTAGAACTGATGCCGGCCAGGTGCTGTGTTGCTCCTGAAATTCCAATCGCAAAATAAAGATTCGGGGCTATTATTTTACCGGTCTGGCCGGTATGCTCTTCGTGGGAGCGCCAGCCTTCGTCCGAAACCGGGCGCGAACATGCAGTTGCAGCACCCAGTAAATCAGCCAGTTCAACAAGCGGACCCCAGTTATCGGGCGATTTCATTCCCCGGCCACCGGATACCACAATGTCGGCATCGGTGATAAGTATTTTACCAGATTGTTTCTGAACTTCCTTAACATTGGTTTTTATCAGGCTGCTGTCAGCCAGGATATCTATTTTTTCGAATAAAAATGCTTTAGGAGATTCTACCAATTCGAAAGAATTCTGTGCAAGTGTGAGTATTTTAACATCCGATTTAATGGTAACATTCGCGAATGCTTTCCCGGAATACACCTTTTTATAAACAACGAACGGATTGACACTTACCGGCACTTTACTAACTCCTGAAGCCATCCCGGCTTTGAGCCGGACCGAAAGTCGCGGCGCCAATGCCTTGCCTGAATTGTTATTGGCGAGAACCAATACTTTTGCACCGGTTTTCTGAGCCACTTCAGTGATGATTACTGTAAAGACCTGATCGTCGAATGATTTTAGTTTATCATTTTCAATACTTATCACTTTATCGGCTCCATACGTTGCCAACTTTTCAAATTCAGATGCATCAACCTTTCCAATCGAAAATGCTATAGCCTGATCACCAAGCATTTCGGCCACTTTTGAGGCATACGAAACCAGTTCGAAGGATAATTTTTTAAACTTTCCATCCCAGTTTTCCAGGTATACTAATACTGACATATTATGTTCCGTTTTATTGACTAGTGAATAATAACTCTGTTTAAATAACTTTTGCTTCGGTGTGAAGCAAGGTGATAAGTTGTCCGGCATCGTCCGCATTTATGTATTTGCAGGCAGCGCGTGGTTTTGGCATTTCGTAGTTTATTACCTCAGTGAGGCTTTCGGCAGATTGAGGTTCAATCACTTTAACCGGTTTGGAACGCGCCATCATAATGCCCCGCATGGCGGCTATACGCGGCTCTTTGGCAATTCCTTTTTGTACAACAGCAACAAAAGGAGTTGGAACAGAAATGATTTCCTTTCCGCCATCAATTGCACGGGTGAGTATGGGCTGGCCACCTTCAAAATTAATGGATGAAACGCCTGTTACTGAAGGATAACCTAAAAACTCGGCGATCATCCCTCCTACCGATGATCCGTTGTGATCGCTCGACTCGATACCGCACAAAATGATATCAAAGTTTTCATCCCTGACAGCCTCTGCCAGTTGTGATGCTATCATAAATGCATCATCCGCTTCAATGTTCACGCGTATAGCATCGTCGGCTCCAATGGCAAGCGCTTTCCGGATTGTGGGATCGGAAGCGGCTAATCCTACGTGGGCAACCGTAACAGTTTGAACATCATTCGAAGCATCGTCCTTAAGCTCAAGTGCCCGTGTGAGGGCAAGCTCATCCCATGGGTTTATAACCCATTGAATGCCATTTACATCCAGCTTTTTAAAATCATCAACGAACTTAACTTTTGTCGTGGTGTCAGGCACATTGCTGACACAAACTAAAATTTTCATATGAATTATTATTATTATTTTAAACTACAGCGGGAGAATCAGGTTTTAAAATTTACTTTTCAAACTATACCAGGCAATCGCGGTTGTATTTCCGTTTTGTTAAAGATCTCATAATTTCGAATTTGAAATACAAATATAATAATATTTGAACACAGATTCCAAATTGAATTGCCATTTAAATGATATTCATACTCGAAAGTATTTAACATATTGATATACAATATGTTCCATAATTTTATCCGGGATGTTATTTTATAAAAACCTGTTTAATTATTTTAATTGCAAAAAATAGTAGTTTTGTCAGGTGAAGCACAACGATCCGAAAAAGCCAAAGAAAAAGAACTTTTTGCGGATACCAACCTATCCTGGAGGAAAAGACGCGTATTTGAAGTTTATCCGGGAAAACATTATCTACCCTGAAGAAGCTCTTATCAACAAGGTCGAGGGTTTCGTTTACGTAGTTTATACTGTAAATAATATTGGCGATATTGTTGATGTTGAGATAAGAAAAGGAATTGGCTTCGGGTGTGATGAAGAGGCAGTAAGGGTGATCCGTCTCATGCAGTACGAACCTGCCCGGAACCGGGGCGTGAAAATGAAAGCTGAGATGAAGACCCAGATACATTTTAAACTGCCGGAGAATATGCAATCAGGTAATAAGGAAAGTGTGCAGGTAAATTATACGTCAACTACCCCGGCAAAACCAAACAGCCCTGAACCGGAGTTAGGGGCTGTTTATACTTATACGATAAAACTGGATTAAGAGGAAAATATTGAAAGTGAAATGGTGTTTACTCTAAAAATTGTAAAGTTTATACTTTGCAGCTATCTGCATCCGTTTTAAAATTATCCGGGTGGTCGTGGCAATCCTTGCAATCGAGGCTTTTATTGTACATTTCCATAGCCCTGGCGCTCATACCCATACTCGAGAACCCTCCGTCATTAAAAAGATTCTGCATAGTTACTTTACGGGTAAGATCGCTGAAAAGAGTCAGGCAATAATCAGCACATTCTTCGGCAGTTGCATTACCCAGCGGCGACATACGTTCGGTAAAATCCATCAGTCCGCCAATTCCCTTTACACCGCTTCCGGCTGTTGTTAGTGTTGGCGACTGCGAAACAGTATTAATTCGGATGTGCTTTTCGCGGCCATAAATATAACCGAAACTGCGGGCAATACTTTCGAGTGCAGCCTTGGCATCAGCCATATCGTTATACTCGTAAAGCGTTCGCTGAGCAGCCACATACGAAAGGGCTACGATCGATCCCCATTCGTTGAGGGCATCGAATTTCTTCGCCGTTTGAATTACTTTGTGAAAGGAAATTGCCGAAATATCAAGCGTTTTCAGGTAGTTTTCGTAGCTGAGCGCATCATAAGGTATCTTTTTCCTGACATTTGGCGACATGCCGATGGAATGCAGGATGAAATCAAATTTGCCTCCAAAATGTTCCAAGGATTTGGTAAAAACATTTTCCAGGTCTGGGATACTTGTTGCATCAGCAGGAATAATAATTGATCCGGTGGCTTTTGCCAGTTCGTCAGTGTCGCCGAGCCGAAGTGCCATGGGTGTATTGGTAAGGACAATTTCCGCGCCTTCTTCGTGTGCTTTCTCCGCCACTTTCCATGCAATCGACATGTTGTTCAATGCACCGAAAATGATGCCTTTTTTACCTTTAAGTAAATTGTAAGCCATTGTATATGATTTAATTACTATTTCTATTTAAAGCGTTAGTTAAAGTTATTGCTTTCTTGTTTATAAGGTCTTATTCTCAGAATCTTCGCCGAAGGTTTGAGGAGATTTTTCCAAAACTTAGTACCAAGGTAGACAATAAAATGATTTGAAATCAATTTCGGTAGTTTAACAATTCGCGGGCAGTAACTTTAGCTGATTCGGTGATTGTTTCATCGCTCAGCATTCGTGCAATTTCGTTAACCCGATCATCATCGGAAAGAATCCGTATGCCTGAAACGGTTGATATACCGCCATCCTCTTTGTATGCCAGCAAATGGCTGTCGGCCTTGCCTGCAATCTGAGGCAGGTGGGTAATAGCTATAACCTGCATGTGTGCTGACATGTTTCGCATAATGGTACCAACTTTCCCGGCTATCTCACCCGAAACACCTGAGTCTATTTCATCAAAAAGAATGGTTGGCAGCAAGCTTCGATTCAGAACCAGTGACTTAAGTGCAAGCATAAGACGTGATAATTCTCCACCGGAGGCAACTTTTTGTATCTCACGAATTTCACCTCCTTTATTTGCAGAAAAAAGAAACGTTATCTTATCCGAACCCGATGCCGAGAAATATGTCAATGTTTCCTGTTTTATTTTAAATTTAGCGGAAGGCATGCCCAGATTTTCCAACACTTTATGCATTTCGGCCTCAATGGTTGGAATTACCGATTTCCTTTGCTCTGAGAGAACAGCGGAAACACCTCGAAGTTCAATCTCCTTAACGGATACTGCTTGCTGCAATTCCATAATCCGTGTTTCGAGGGAGCCTATTGCATATAACCTATCCGATAATTCATTCATTATTTCAATTAGTTCAGCAACCGATTTTACCCTGTGCTTTTGCTCCAGGTGATAAATCATATCGAGGCGAAGTCCGAGTTTTTCAATCCGTTCGGCATCAAAATGCACCTGTTCCGAAAAAGCACGAAGTTCAGTAGCAATGTCCTTGATTTCGATAAGACTAGCACTTATCCTTTCGCTCAGCGGGATTAAATGGTGCGAGAAACGGGAAGCCTGTTCGAGAAGCTGCCGTATTTCCGATAAATTGTCCGAAACATTCTGATCATTATCCGATAGAATTCCAATAGCTGAAAATGTTCTTGATTTGATTTCTTCGGCATGCGTTAATATTTCCAGTTCTTCTTCCGCTTCGAGTTGCTCATTCACACTCAAATGAGCAGCTTCCAATTCTTCGAACTGGAAATTCAGAAACTCCTTTTCATTTACACTCTGCTGCTCTTTTTTGATACAAGCATCCAGTTCAGCTTTAAGTAAATTATATTCTTTTAATAAATTCCGGTAGGCAGCAATTGTTTGGGGATGCCCTGCAAACGAATCAATCATTCCAAGCTGAAATGCTGCATCATTTAACTCAAGTGTCTGGTGTTGCGAATGAATATCAACGAGCCTGTCGCCAATTTCCTTTAGAATATTCAGATTTACCGGTGTATCATTGATAAAAGCCCTTGATTTGCCCTGGGGATTGATTTCTCTTCGAAATACCGAAGTAGGTTCATAATCAAGGTCATTGGCTTCAAAAAGCGAGTTCAGGTTATAGCTCCCAATGGAAAAGCTGCCTTCGACAATGCACTTCCGGGTTTTATCCCTGAGTACGGAGGTGTCGGCACGCTGCCCGAGAATAAGCGAAAGTGCGCCTACAATGATCGATTTTCCTGCCCCGGTTTCGCCGGTAATGCAGGTAAATCCTTTGTGCACACTTATTTCGAGTTGCGGGATGAGAATAAAATTTTCGACTGACAAATGCAGCAGCATGTCCGGGTGTTTAGCTTTTAAAGAAGCAAAAATAAGAAATTGTGATGAATAAGCCTATTTGGGTTGTTGCATGATCTGCTGATACCTGGACGAATTTGCCGGATCAATTTCCTTCAGGATGTTCACCGTCTTGGTTTTATCCATGGGTGCAGCCTGTGAATAAATATTGATAAGCTCATCCTTTTTTGCATCTAGAAATAACTGGGTGATATACAAACCGGTTTTCTCACGGTTTATACGCTGCAGGTTTTCGAGACAATCGTTAACACCGCTTCGCCCAAGGTCCATATTCTCCGACATTAGGTCGAGCCCGGTGCGGTGATAGGAATACAGCCCTTCGCGGAATGGGCTATAAGTGCTGTTCAAAAGGTTTTCGACCAGCCAGTAACGGTTTTTAAGATTTTCGAAGGCCTTCCAGCCGCGTTCGGGTGAATTTTGTGCAGCGTTAACGACATTTCGGGCTTTTTCATAATACGGCGTTCCGCCGAATTTTGTAAACGAGTCCGCATCCAGACCCAGCATCACATATAAGTAATAGGCAACCATCGAAGTAAGGTTCGAAGTATAGGCATCGTCGTTGTAATCAAGCGGCTCGAATTCAACGTATTTGAAATCAAAATCTTTATCAACAAGATTTAATAAGTTGGTATTATAGGATGTCCGGTACACCGGGCGCTGCAAAACCACGTTTACTTTTCCCTTGAACTGATCGCTCGAAACGCGGTCGGTAATGGTAATCATAATGGAGCATTCAATCCGCTCTTCATTTTTATAAACATAGTTGGTCCATTTACGGTTGTTTATAAACTCATACAATTCAGATTGCAAAGTTTGGAATACTTTTTTTTCGGTTCCTTCGACCTGGGGTGAATTAACAGAAACCTGGCACATAAACTCCTGGGCACTGACAAGAGCCGGCATACTGATAATCAGAGAAATAATAAGTATTCGGAACATGTGTGAGTATAAAAAATGAACTAACTAATTTCTTTTTGAATGAAATCGAAGATATCAGCTGCAGCTTCGGCCTTGGGTTTCAATTCAAATTTGCTGATAACCTGATTCTTACCTACGATACTTATTTTATTGGTGTCGAAGCCAAATCCTGAGCCGGCATCCTTCAATGAATTAAGAACGATGAAATCAAGGTTTTTCGTATGCAGCTTGTTAATTGCATTTTCCAGTTCGTTGTTGGTTTCCAGAGCAAAACCCACCAGGAGCTGGCCTTTTTTCTTCTGTTTTCCAAGGTCAGAAAGAATATCTTTGGTTTTAGTCAGCTTCAGAGTAAAACTGTCTTCTTTTTTCTTGATTTTTTCTGCTTCCGGGTTTTGCGGAGTATAATCGGCCACAGCTGCTGCCATTATGGTAATGTCAGCATTTGGGAAAAACTCCGCGCACTTCGAATACATTTCGGCAGCTGAACGGACTTTAACAACCTGTATATTACAATGTTCAGGGTAATTCATCACTGGTCCTGAAACAAATGCAACATTTGCTCCACGGGAAACTGCTTCGAGTGCCAGGGCACTGCCCATACGACCTGAGGAATGATTGCTGATAAAACGCACCGGATCAATAGGCTCAATGGTGGGACCGCTCGAAATCAGTACAGTTTTGCCTGATAATGAAAGTTGTCGGGAAAAATATGTTTGCAGTATTTCGATAATTTTTTCCGGCTCTTCCAGGCGCCCCATCCCTGTAAGTCCGCTTGCCAGTTCGCCGGCATGAGGAGCAATCAGAATATTGCCATGCGATTGCAGAATTGCGATATTCTGCAGGGTGGTTTTATGATGGTACATATCAACATCCATCGAAGGCGCATAAAATACCGGGCACCGGGCCGCAAGATACGTAGCCAGCAATAAATTATCAGTAATGCCGGTTGCCATTTTAGCCATGGTGTTGGCTGTGAGCGGAGCTATTACAAATGCATCGGCCCAACTGCCAAGTTCAATATGGCTGTTCCATGTACCATCGGAAGGACTGAAAGGATTAATTGAAACCGGATTTTGCGAAAGCACAGATAAGGTAAGAGGAGTAACAAAGTCGCAAGCCTCAGGTGTCATCACAATTTTAACAGTTGCTCCTTCTTTAACCAGAAGACGGATCAGAAAGGGGATTTTATATGCTGCTATCCCGGCAGTAATTCCGATCAGTATTTTTTTGCCTTTTAGCATCTGTTGGTGGTAAATTAATCTACCAGGTATTTTCTTTTTCTTTCATCGGATTGCGCGAGAAAATCTGGTCTTTCAGAAATTCATTAGTAGCAATCAATGTTGGTTTGGGAAGGTTTTCGTAATATTTCGCCAGTTCAATCTGCTCGCGGTTTTCGAAAACTTCTTCCAGGTTGTCGCTCGGAGTGGCAAATTCTTCAATCTTCGAATTCAATTCTTCTTTTATCTCCTGCGCAATCTGGTTGGCACGCTTGGCAATAATTGCAACCGATTCGTAGATGTTTTCGGTCGGATCGTTGAGTTCCGACATATTACGGGTTATCGTGGTAGTTTCAATTTTAAGTTTCTTGATATCCATATGTTTGGTTGTTTGTTTCTTAGATTAATTAGGTAACTCTTTAGAAATATTTTTTTTGATTGCCTGAGACTTTTGGGAATATTCCCCTACAGGAAAACCGGCAGCAAGTTCATTGTAAGCTTCTAATGCGGAAGTCAGTCGTTCATGACGTTTATCAGATACACTGTTAATGGCATATTGATATTTTGCATCAAGTATCGAATATAGAATTAATTCTTTCGACTTCGTGTCCGGGTAATCTTTCAGCACATTATTCAGCGATACGACCGAAGCCTTGTAATCCATCATCTTGTAATACATCATCGCAATATCAATGTCTTTTTTCTCAAGTTTCGAATGCAGTTCATCAATAAGTTTATTGCATTCCGGTACACGCGAACTTTTGGGATACTGGTTAATAAACAGTTGTAACGAAGAAATCGCTTCTGCAGTGGAAGTTTGGTCGAGCGAAGAGCGCGGGGAGTCGAGATAACTGCAGTATGCGCTTAGGTATAACGCTTCCTCTGCAAAGCTGCTTGTTGAAAAGTTGGTGGCAAATGTCTTGAAATAATATCCGCCCAGGATATAATCACGCTGTTTGTAGTAACAATTGGCATTGTAAAAGGCGATTTTTTCAGCCTTATCCGTACCCTTGAAAAATGCCTGAATCTGCTCAAAAAGTTGCTGAGCTTTCGGGAAATCTCCTTTTTCGTAATACTCTATAGCCTTGGAGTACTTAACTTCGTTGTCCGAACTCTTTAAAAGCTTCTGGTATTGGCTGCATGACATTATCACGGTTGATAATATCAAAACTATAAAAATAACCGGTTTTCTGATCATGCTGCAAAAGTACACATTTTAACCTGAATTACGAAACGTTTATACCACATGCATATTGAAGATTTTTAGTTAAATTATATTAAAAACGAGCTTCTAAACCCGATTTATAGGTCTCGAGACATCGCAAACGTGCGAAATTATGTTCGATAACAGGTTTTGGGTACCTTGATGTTCCGTATTCAGGCAGCCATTTTTGAATATATTTTTGCTGAGGATCAAATTTTTCAGCCTGTGTATAAGGGTTAAAAATGCGGAAATACGGAGCGGCATCGCAACCTGTGCCGGCAGCCCATTGCCAGTTTCCGTTATTCGACGACAGTTCAAAATCAAGCAGTTTATCTGCAAAATAGGCTTCTCCCCATTGCCAGTTAACAAGCAGATGTTTTACTAAAAATCCTGCCGTTACCATTCGTACCCGGTTATGCATAAATCCGGTTTCATTCAGTTCGCGCATTCCGGCATCAACCAACGGATAACCTGTCATCCCTTTGCACCATGCCTCAAAATCTTTTTCATTATTTAACCAGTTGATGAACTGATACTTAGGCTTAAATGCTTGGTTAATAACATGAGGGAAATGCCACAAAATCTGCATAAAAAACTCGCGCCAGATAAATTCATTTAGCCAAACCGCATTAATTTCAGTTGCCCGGGATACCAGGTTACGCACACTTACAGTTCCAAATCGCAAATGAATACTGGCTTTACTTGTGGTATCCAATGAAGGTATATCCCTTGTTTTATCGTAAGTTTCCAGAACATTTCGATTAAGAATAAAAGGCTGTAAAAGCCCTTTTATTTCATTGAAGCCAACATCATTGAGGGTCACATTCAGCTTTTTAGGTGCCTGAATAAAATTGAACAGATAATTTTCTGAATTCCACGCTTGTAAACAATTTCTATCCTCATCCAGTTTTCCAAGCCAACGACGGCTATAGGGTGTAAAAACCGTGTAAGGCTCACCTGAAATCTTATTAATCTCATTCTTTTCAAAGATTACCTGATCCTTAAAGGTTTTAAACAGCACCCCTTTTTCGCTTAGCATTTTCAATATCTGCAAATCCCGCTCAATGGCATAAGGTTCATAGTCATGGTTGGCGAATACGCAATTAACTGTATACGAGGATGTTAATTGATTCAGTATTTCAACCGGAATCCCATGGTAAATCTGAATTGAGGTGTTAAACGGAATAAGTAACTGATTCATATTTTCAATCGCCTGGAAGATAAAACTCACACGCTTATCGTCCGGGGAAAGATTCTTTAAAATCTTGTTATCAAAAATAAATACAGGCAATACCGGCAGGCCGGAAGTCAGAGCTTTAAAAAGCGCATGATTATCTGATAATCTCAGATCGCGTCGAAACCAAAAAACTGCTATAGGCTCAATTATATTCATAACATTAATAGATGTTTGCAATTTACAATATTTTTAGAGGCTTTCGGTAAATTGTTATAATAAACAATGTCCCTTCTTAGAAAGTTTAGTAAATTTGCCAGCCAAATTATAATAATAACTTAAAACATTTTGATTGTGGATCTTTTTGAAAAACGTGCTAATAACATAGGTCATCTTGGAATGTATGCTGCCAAAGGCGATGGGTATTTTTACTTTCCAAAACTGGAAGGCGAAATTTCAAATTTTATGAACTTTCGTGGTAGAGAGCGCTTGGTATGGAGCTTAAATAATTACCTGGGCTTAGCCAATCATCCTGAAGTCAGGAAAGTAGATGCTGAAGCAGCCCGGGATTGGGGATTGGGTTATCCAATGGGTGCCCGCATGATGTCAGGACACACTTCATATCATGAGCAGCTTGAAAACGAACTTGCAGAATTTGTTGGAAAAGAAGCATCATTCCTGCTTAACTTTGGTTACCAGGGAATGGTATCAATTATTGATGCACTTGTTGACAGGAATGATGTTGTTGTTTATGACGCCGAAGCGCATGCATGCATAATCGACGGCTTAAGGCTTCATATAGGAAAGCGTTTCGTGTATCCTCACAATAATATTGAAAATCTACGAAAAGGGCTTGAGCGCGCTAAAAAACTTACTGACATATCTGGTGGCGGTATTCTTGTAATTACGGAAGGGGTATATGGGATGTCAGGAGATTTGGGGAAGCTGAAAGAAATAATTGAATTGAAAAAAGAATACGATTTCCGCTTGCTTGTTGATGATGCCCATGGTTTTGGAACAATGGGTGAGACTGGTGCTGGTGTTGGTGAAGCCTTAGGAGTTCAGGATGGAATTGATGTATACTTTGCAACATTCGCCAAAGCAATGGCTGGTATCGGCGCATTTGTGGCTGCAAGAAAGGATATCATTTTCTATCTGAAATACAACCTGAGATCTCAGATTTATGCGAAATCGCTCCCAATGCCCATGGTTATTGGTGCACTTAAACGACTCGAAATTATCAAGACTCAGCCTCAGTTGAAAAAGCAACTCTGGACAATTGTTGACGCTCTCCAAAAAGGGCTTAAAGACAGCGGGCTAGATATAGGTAATACTCAATCGCCTGTTACCCCTGTATTTCTTAAAGGTGGAGCTTATGAAGCAATACAACTCACATTTGACCTGCGGGAGAATTATAACATTTATTGTTCAATTATCATTTATCCTGTTGTGCCTAAGGATGTTATTATGCTCCGGCTTATCCCGACAGCCATACATACACTCGAAAATGTGGACTATACAGTAAAAGCATTTACTGAAATTCAGTCAAATTTGGCTGCAGGTAAATATGCTTCAGAAGTTTTCCCTGATCTTAGTAAATTATAGAATTGTTAATCCATAAAATTAAGGTGCCCGGATTTTTGCCGGGCATTTTTTTTATTTGATGCAAAGTTCTAGCTTTGTAATATTACATTTCTTTAGCATGCAGATAAAAAAGAGCCATTCTTTGAGTATAATAGCTAATTCGACAGCTTTTTACCTGCTTTCGTATTTGTGTGTGTTTATGTTGTTTCAGTTTACAACAATTATTGCTTCCAATATATATGATATACCCAATACGCTGTATTACAATAAAATAGGCTTTAATGTGATTCCCGAGGCCTGGACTTTTGACTCGGTAAAGGTTATTTACAGTTCAGGAAATATTATATTGTTTCTCATTTCTATTTCATTCCTTGTTGTGATAGTTAAAGCGCTGGAATTTAACGGATTACTGAGATTATTTTTTTTATGGGGTTTTGTCCATTCGGTATCCATGCTTTTCGGATCATTTATAATCGGTGCTTTTAATTTCGAAGGTTTCGGAATAGTTCTGAGCTATCTTTACCTGGCTGACACGGCAAAAATGCTTTTATTATTCTGTGGATTGCTTATCCTCATTGCAATTGGAATGGGTATGGTAAAAGTTTACCTGTTTTCGGCCAATATTTATTTTAACTTTCTTTCTCCCGAAATGCGCCCGGTTTTTCGCAGGGATCAGTTTGTTTTGCCTTTTGCAATATCTACTTTGCTGCTGCTGATTGTAAAATATCCTCTCTCACTGTATGAGACCCTCATCTTGTTCATTCCTATTTTTATGCTTCTGCCCTTGTTCTGGGGCATCGGGCGTTATCCTGTCTTTTATTTTGAAGAAACTACCAAATCTATTCGGATAAGTTATAGACTTATACTAATAACACTGGGTATATATTTATTATACCGTGTACTTTTAGGAATAGGAATAAATATCGGATAAATTAAACCCGTATCAGGCAACAGGTATGTCTGGGTCAATATCAGAGGCCCATTGATATATTCCTCCTTCGAGAATAAAAATATTCTTAAGTTTCAATTTCTCGGTAAGGTATAAATAGGGCGCCTGACTTTTAACCCCGTAAAGGCAGTAAATTATTACAGGTATGTCTCTGGCAACCAGGCGACTATAATCAGGCAGGTCAATCTGGGTAATGTTGATGGCATTTCCGATGTGACCTTCTTTAAATTTCTCAGCTTCCCGTGTATCGATCAACTGGAAACTTTCGTTCCTGTCAATTTTTTCTTTTAATTCGAATGCGGTAATGAATTTCATGGAAGTGATCCTGTCCGGCAGAAACTGAAAGTAATAATTTATACAAAGATAAGAAAAAGTATGGGAAATAAAAAAGGAGTGCTAAGCACTCCTTTTCTTGTCATTCAGGTAAGAAATAACTTACTTGATAAGACCTTTAGCGATTGAATCTGCGTGAGCAGCTTCAACTTCAGCTGCAGCTGTTGAATCAGCTATGCGAGCTTGTTCAGCTGCTACATTAGCCAATGAATCAGCCATAGTTATTGAATCCTGACGAGCTTTTTCAGCTTTTTCTTCTGCACTGGGTCCGCAAGCAACAAAGCCTACCATACCAGCAACTACAAACATTGCAAATAATTTTTTCATATCTTAGGTTTAATTAAAAAACGGTGCAAAAGTACAAGCTTTTATAATATGATTCAAACTTTATTTCAAAAAAAATTAAGTTTTTTTAACATATTATTTATCTATTTGATATTCAATACATTAAAACTTGTTAGTTGTAAAATAAAATATTAACAATTTTATATTAATTGTTAATAACCTGATTTCTTTACTTTTTTCTCTGCATAATTGTCTAAAATTTGCCTGTTTTTCATATAAAAAGTTCGTTTCTTCCTATGAAATTAAAACCCGGAATACAAAATTAGTGATTCCAAATTTGCTTAATAAAGTGATACACGTAGGTTTTTGCCCGGGATAATTTAGCCTGATCTGAAGCTTGCGACCCGATAATTTAATTAAATCCTCAACAAATTATATAAACTAATGAGAAACAATGGTTTGTGCATTACAGTTTTGTGCTACATCAGAATTTATTCCGGTTAATAAAAAAGCAAAGGGTGTTAACGAAGTTTTGGAAGCGATAAACCGGCAATTTTCATTCAATTGGTTTACATTTGCACTTCTTAAAACCAATAGCTGCATGTTGTTGATAAAACTACCTGATCTTCCTTTCAATGAGCCGGTTATTGTTTTTACGATCCTTATCTCCATTATCCTGATTGCGCCTATATTGTTTAATAAATTCAGGATACCCGGAATTGTCGGACTCATAATAGCTGGCATGGTGATCGGCCCTTACGGAATGAACCTGGTTGCTTCAGGTGAAAGTATAAAGTTACTGAGTACCGCCGGTTTGCTTTACCTGATGTTTCTTGCCGGCCTTGAGTTGAATTTGCGTGATTTACTGCGCAACCGGAACAAGAGCATTGCATTTGGCGCTTTAACTTTTTTTATCCCGCTGATCTTTGGTTTCATCGTCGCACATTTTCTTTTATCATATAACCTGCTGGCATCGTTACTGATAGCAAGTATGTTTTCCACCCACACCCTGATCTCCTACCCTATTGCCAGCCGGCTTGGTATTACAAAGAGTGAGGCAGTAACAATAACCATTGGGGGCACAATTATTACTGATACCGCCGTTTTAGTTTTGCTGGCTTTTATTTCCGCTGCAAGCGAAGGTACATTCTCCGGACTTTTCTGGATCAGAATGATTTTTTCAATATCAGCATTCTCGTTCCTGATATTATGGGGAGTTCCGAAAGTGAGCATCTGGTTTTTCAGGAATCTTGAAGGAGAAAGCGGTTCGCAGTATATTTTTGTCCTGGTAATGCTTTTTGTTTCGGGCCTTCTGGCCAGAGTTGCAGGCATCGAGCCTATTATCGGGGCTTTTCTTGCAGGGCTGGCAATCAGCAGCCACATCCCTCCTACTTCGGCCCTGATGAACCGGATTGTCTTTATAGGAAACAATTTATTTATTCCTATATTTCTGATAAGTGTGGGGATGATGGTTGATTTTACTGTTTTCTTTACCGGTTTTAATGCCTTGATTTTTGCCCTTGCCCTTGTACTTGTGGCAATTGCCAGCAAATTCGCTGCTGCATGGGTGATGCAACGACTGTATAAATTTACAAATACGGAAAGGCAGGTGATGTTTGGCTTAAGCGTGTCGCATGCTGCAGCAATTATTGCTGTGGTCATTGTTGGCTATAAACTTAAACTGATCGGTTTGGATGTGCTGAACGGTGCAATTATGATCATAGTAGTTTCATGCTTTTTAGGATCTTTTATCACTGAACGAAACGGAAGAAAGTTAGCTGTTACTGAATCAGAAAAAATACCTGTTAAAACTAATGCAACCGAACGCATACTTGTTCCGGTTTCGAATCCAGCTACTATTGCAGGATTGATAGATTTTGCTCTACTGATGCGCGAAACCCGAACATCACAGCCTGTATACATGCTTTCGGTAGTCCCCGACGATGCTTTTGCCCAGGAGCAGATTCTGAAAAACAATAAGGTATTTGAATCAGTAATATCTCATGCTGCTGCTGCCGATACACAGCTTAATCTTATTTCGAGAGTCGATCTGAATGTTGCCAGTGGGATTTCGAGGACGGCAAAGGAATTAATGATCACCAAAATTATACTGGGCTGGAATGGGAAAATTACAACTTCAAATTTCTTTTTTGGCAGTATTATCGATAACCTGATCGGGACTTCCGGACAAATGGTTATGGTAGTTAAAGCAGTAAACCCGCTGAATACAATAAAACGCATCGTGGTTATTATTCCCGAGAATGCTGAATGTGAATCCGGTTTTGATGCCTGGTTGAACACAGTTGGGATACTGGCGCATCGTACAAGTTCGGTTATACTTTTTACTGGTCACGAAAAAGCATTGTCCGAAATAAGAGGTACATTTGATACCGGTTCAAATATTGTTAAGACCGAATACAAGCTTTCAGAATCATCACATCCACTCACCGATCTGGCACAGAATACGGGTTACAATGATTTGTATGTCGTAATTGCCGCAAGGCAGCGTACTCTATCCTACAGCCACTATTTCGACCATATGCCAAGAGACCTGGCCCGGAATTATGAAAACAACAACTTTATAATTATTTATCCGGAACAGCGATCAATTGCAGCAGGACTCTCATCGGTAACAACTGACGGAATTGATGTTACATTGATTACAGTAAATGCTGACCGCTATGAAAATCTTGCCGGCATCAAACGTAAATCGCCTAAGAGCAGACATAATTCAATAACAGAATAAATTACCCCAGGATGACCATACAGATACCTTTAGCTGAAATTCTCAGGCCAAAAAATGCAGGGGAATTTATTGGACAGCCTCGTCTTATGTCGGCAGGAACTGCATTCAGAAGAATGATAGATGAAGGTTCCGTTCATTCCATGATCTTCTGGGGTCCGCCGGGTGTAGGAAAAACAACATTGGCACTTATCATCGCGAATGCCACAGGAAGGCAGTTTTATACCCTCAGTGCCATAAACTCCGGCGTAAAGGATGTTAGGGAAGTTATTGAAATAGCCAGGAAAGACGAATCACAGCCCATTCTCTTTATCGATGAAATTCACAGGTTCAGTAAGTCACAACAGGATTCGCTCCTGGGAGCCGTCGAAAAAGGAATTGTGATATTGATCGGCGCTACGACCGAAAACCCGTCTTTCGAGGTTATTGCTCCCCTGCTGTCACGTTGCCAGGTATATATCCTTAAACCTCTTGAGGAAGAAAATCTTCTCGTAATAATCAACAAAGCCGTTGAGTCTCTTACCGGCATCCATGGTGTTAAAATAGTTGTTGCGGAACACGAAGCGCTGATCCGACTTTCGGGAGGAGATGCCCGCAAATTGCTGAATGCAATTGATATTATAGTGTCATCGTTGCTCACATCAGCGAAAGAAATCATAATAACGAACGAAAACACGCTGAGCATTATTCAACAGAATCTTGCTTTGTATGATAAATCGGGCGAGATGCATTATGATGTGATCTCAGCCTTTATTAAATCGATGCGTGGCAGCGATCCCAACGGGGCAGTTTACTGGCTTGCCCGCATGATTACTGCAGGCGAAGATCTTCTTTTTATAGCCAGGCGGATGGTTATCCTAGCTTCCGAGGATATTGGCAATGCAAATCCTACGGCACTCGTGCTGGCAAATAATTGTTTTGATGCCGTAAATAAAATTGGTTTTCCTGAAAGCAGGATCATATTATCCCAGACTGCGATTTACCTGGCTTGTTCGCCAAAGAGCAATGCCTCTTATATGGCGATTGAGGACGCTATGGCGACGGTTCAGCAAACAGGGGATCTTCCGGTACCTTTGCACCTGCGCAACGCCCCTACCAGGCTTATGAAGAATATAGGCTATGGCAAAGATTACAAATATGCACATCAATACGATGGAAATTTTGTTGACATTGAATTTTTGCCTGAAAAAATTAAAGGAAAGAAATTTTTCGATCCGGGTGCAAACGCCAGGGAGAACGATTCGCGGGAAAGACTACGCAAAAACTGGGGTGAAAAGTACGGATATTAAGGTCATTAAATAAATCTGATAAAATCAAACCACATGAATATAATAAAGACAATACCATTAATTAAACACATTGAAACCGGTAATTTTTTCCTGATAGCCGGACCGTGTGTTGTTGAAGATACCGAAACTCCTTACGAGATTGCGCGGATATTGGTTGACTTATCTGAAAAATATCAGATCCCCTTCATTTTTAAAGCGTCCTATCGCAAAGCCAACCGCTCCAAGAGCTCCTCCTTTACCGGAATTGGCGATGAAAAAGCGCTCGAAGTTCTCGCGGGAATCAGGCAAAAATTCCAGGTGCCGGTAGTTAGTGATATTCACAGCGAAAGCGAAGCACGCCTGGCTGCCCAATACGTTGATGTACTCCAGATACCGGCATTCCTGTGCAGACAAAGCGAATTACTTATTGCCGCAGGCGAAACCGGCAAATTTGTTAATATAAAAAAGGGTCAGTTTTCGTCGGCCGAAACCATGCATTTTGCAGTAGAAAAAGTCAGAGAAACAGGCAACAATAGGGTGATGCTAACCGAACGAGGGACTACTTTCGGATATACCGACCTGGTGGTTGATTTCCGCAACATCCCGGTTATGCAACGTGCAGGAGTACCAGTTATACTTGATGTAACCCATTCGCTTCAGCAGCCTAACCAGCCTGCCGGAGTCACCGGTGGAAGGCCTGATCTTATTCCGCTGATGGCTAAACTTGGCGTCACCTCGGGAGTTGAAGGATTATTTATGGAAACACATCCCGATCCGGCTAAGGCTAAATCCGATGGCGCAAATATGCTCAGGCTCGATCTGATGGATAAATTGCTCGGAGAATTGGTGAGATTAAAAAAAGCGCTGCTCTGACCTTACTTAACATAGGCTTCCATGCCTGGCATTATCCATCCCAGTAAGAGTCCATAAACGTGCTGGGCCAGGAATATGATAATGAAACCAAATATTATAGTGATCACGATAAACCGGAGCTTCTTTTCAAGTGAAATGTCGAACAATTCCTGTACGCCATACCAGAAAACATAGAGTGTGTAAGCAATAAAAATATAGATACCGATTGGAATGAGTATCCTCAGCAGAGGATGCAGGTACACAAAGAATGTAACGATAAAAAGTGGCGTAAAGGTATAAACTACTAGTTTCAGTATGCGCAGATAATCGGTTTCAATTCCAAGTTTAGGCAAGGAGAAATTGAGCAGGTAGGCTGCGAGAAGTATAAGCAGGTAGGGAATTACCACCCACGAAATCAGGTTGAAAAGCAATAATATAGCCAGGTTTAAGGAATATCCAAGCACTGACTTAGCAACAAAAAACAAACCTATTTCCCGCCCAATCGCACTAAAAAGAATAATGGGGAATGCAAAATTCCACATCAATTCTTTTGGCGTTTCCTGCTCATCCCTTATTGCCTTCCACTCGAGGCTGGGGATCAGTGAAATACGCATTGCTTTTATTACAAGTTCTTTAAATTTCATGCAATCTCAGAATAAGGTTAGATAAAAATAACCGTCTGGTTATTCCAATGTGATGTGTCTGATCGTACCGGTATTTTTATCAAATCCAATATTTCTGATGCTCGAGGCCGGAAGGAATGTAACAACGCCAAGTTGATTTATTATAAACTGGGTTTCGAGTTTTACCTGTCCTCCAACTTTGAAGACCACATCAGCTTTAGCCGGAATGCGGTAAAAGAGGCCGTGCGAACTGCGTGGACTGCTATTAAGCTTTTCGGTTACCGATTTCAACGGGCTGGTACTGTTTGCCCTTGTGGCTTCCATCTGTATTAAATCGCCTGAAACTGCATTTTGCGGAAGAATTCCCTTTGTGGTCGAAAACCGGCATAAAGTTTCAAGCGGATTGTTTTTGTCGGCAATAAAATAAAAGGTAATCACTTCATCTGATACCTTAGTTACCCCTTTGAATAATTCCAGGTAATCCTGCTTCATGCTGTTCATCTGGTTATACATAAACTCCATCGTCCCTTTTTCATAATTCACTTCCTGGTACCCGTTGATGAGATTATACATGCTTTCGTCGAGTTTCAGTATGAATTCCGAAGCTTCTTTAGCTTTTTGTTCAATAGATTTGACTGATGAAGTTTTCCTGAAAAATTTCTGCTCAATTATGGTTGAGTCAAGACTGATTCGTTTAATAACGGTATCAGTCTGTTCAAAAACATTTGGATTTGCAACTTCCGGGAAGTTAATCCCTGCAGTAGAAAGATCTGCAGATTCCTGTTTCTTTTTCTTAATAGTCTGACCAAAGTTTCCGACACCGGCAATAACTCCATCGTCAGATAAAAATAATTCTATTGATTTTCTATCCCTCTTTTTTTCAGGGATGCGGATAAAGTAGTATTCCGAAGGATCCGGTTCATTGCCGGCTGACAGCCTGATATCCTTAAGTTCAAATTCGGTGCTGTTGGCAGGAATAACCTGCGAAAGTCCAAGCATTTGATCAGCATATTCGGCATACGGGCCTTTAACTTTTTGAATTTTATTTACTATGATGTCGACCTGAATAACTGTCCTTGGTAATGCATAAAATATTCCGTCGGAGGCAGAAAGGTTTGCGGTTTGATCAACCTTACTGACACTGATTTGTGCTTTGATCTCAGAAATGTAAAAGGAAAGTAGTACAAGCAAAAAAATCTTATTTATCATAATATCGGCCTATTTGTATATCAAAGTTAAATCAAATTGCCACAATTGCAATAAACGGAACTTCATTTTAATTATTGTTAACATAAATGCAGTTGAATTGAGGAAATCCTTATTGAATCTGAAACCCTTATTGCTGTTCTTTTATCCGGTAATTTACATCAGATGAATCACTTTCTTATCCTCAGCAGCCAGAGCCCGAAAAAGGTAAATAAGCCATTGAGTATCAGAAGCTCAAACCCGAATTTATAACCGTTGAGAAGGAACACCGAATAATCACTCAGCAGAAAACACAGGATGGGAGAACTGATCGCTATGTAAGGCACATATTTATCTTTCACCTGGAAACGGGTAAATAAACCAAAAGCATACAGCCCAAGCAAAGGCCCGTAGGTATATCCGGCGACAGTAAAAAGCTTATCTATTACTGCCCTGTCGTTTATCGCTCTGAAAAGTACAATTACGAGTAACAGCAGAAATGCAAAAGCAATGTGTACTTTGTATCGTAAGCGTTTTTTCTGATCCTCGTCAAGGTCGGCACGCTTGTTCAGCCCCAGAAAATCTATTGTAAATGAAGTTGTCAATGAAGTAAGTGCGCCGTCGGCACTCGGGTAAGCTGCTGAAATTAAACCGATTATAAATACCAATCCGGCAAATGGCCCAAGGTATTTAATGGCAATCATGGGAAAAAGATCATCGGATCGGGTTGGTAATTCAATACCGTGCGTGGTCGAATATATGTACAGAACAGCCCCGAGGAAAAGAAACATAATGTTAACGATAACGAGCACAATGCTGAATGAAAACATGTTTTTCTGCGCTTCCCCGATGTTGCGGCAGCTAAGATTTTTCTGCATCATCTCCTGATCGAGACCGGTCATGACAATGGCAATAAAAGCTCCGCTTAGAATCTGCTTCAGATAGAATTGTTTACTGTGCCAGTCGGTAACAACTATGTCAGAATAATCACTGCTCCAGACCGTTGAAATCAGATGCCTGAAATCAAAGTGCAGGTCTTTGCTGATAAGGTATATTGACAATCCAACCGCCAGTAGCATAAATGTGGTCTGCAAAGTATCTGTCCAGATAATAGTTTTTATCCCGCCCTTCAATGTATACATGACGATAAGTGCGATAAAAACGCTCACGGTTACTATAAATGGAATATTCCAGGCATCAAAAACAAATACTTGTAATACATTAACAACCAGGAACATACGAAACGACGCACCAATAGTTCGTGATAACAAAAAGAAAAACGCCCCGGTTTTGTACGACCAGAATCCAAACCGCTGTTCGAGATACGAATAGATGGATGTCAGATTCAACCGGTAATACATCGGCATCAGCACCGTGGCAATTACGGTGTAGCCAATAAGGTAACCTGCGACAACGAGAAGATAACTGAATTGCGTTGCTCCTACCCATCCTGGTACCGACATAAACGTAACACCTGACAAAGAAGCGCCAATCATACCATAAGCTACAACAAACCAGGGAGATGCCTTATTCCCGATATAAAACGATTCGCTGTTGGCTTTTCGTGTAGTTATCCATGTTACAACAAAGAGCAGTACAGTATACGCTAGGAAACTGATAAAAATGAGAGTTGGAGTCAAATTAATTTTATTATAATACTGTTAAACAATGTGTTGCATTAATTTTTCAGATTTTTACCTGTTGAACATTCCTGAGGTAATCAGCAAAAGAAATAAGGTCAGGAAAAGCGAAATCCAGGATACCTGCAGCACGTAATGCCGCTTCTTTGTCGTTTCCGATCAGTACGGTGATCATTCCCAGCCGGCTTCCGAACAGGATATCGCTGTAGGTGTCACCGGCCATGATGCTCTTTTTGAAATTTATTGAAGGGAATTGCCTTTTCGCTTTCAATCCTAGCCCGACGGCTGGCTTGCGTGTAAAGCTTCGCGTGTCTTTCAGATCAGGGCTGTAAAACACCGCGTCGATCCGGCCTCCTGTTCCTAATACTTTTTTAAGCATTATGTTATGAACCTTTATTAATTGTTCATTCGTCATTAACCCGCGTCCGATACCCTGTTGATTTGTAATTACGACAATAGGGTTAAAAATGGCAGCAAATACTTTCAGCGCTTCCGTAACCCCGGGAATAAACTCAAATTCATCCGGATGCTTCACATAATTATCCGGAATGCGCTGGTTTATAACACCATCCCTGTCAAGAAACAACGACCACCCTTTATCAATTGTAAGTTTTCGGATCATACTTTTCGATGTGTTTTTATCAGAAACGGAGCATTTAAATAATCTTCCGGAATACCCAAATCCAGGAAAAATGCATCCGTTTGAAAAGATTGGATATTAAAAGCCGGGCAAGATAGTTTAAAGAAATCATTTTCAAGCGAAAACTTATTCTGCGGAAAAGTTTCAATTACCTTTCGGTTAAAAAGGTAAATGCCGCCATTAATCCACCCGCTTTCTGAAACCGGATCCTTTTCCCTGAAATCAGTAATTCTGCCTCCGCTGTCAATTATTGCCAAACCGTATCTGGCTGTGTCATACATCCGCTTGACGGCAATGGTAATATCGGCAGATTTCTGACCATGGGTGGCCTCCATCGCACTCAGATCAGGCATAAAATACGTATCGCCATTCAGAACAAAAACACTATCCTGCACACAATGGTTAATTGACAATTTTATTGCACCACCTGTTCCCAATGGTTCATTTTCAACGGAATAAATTATTTCTGCAGATTTATATGAATCACCAAAGTAATTGATTATTTGTTCTTTGCGATATCCAACCGAAAGTATAACTTTATCAATACCCTTGTCAATCAGGAAATCCAGAATATAGGTAAGGAAAGGTTTTCCGTTAACAGTAGCCATGCATTTAGGAATATCAGGCAACACCGGCTGTAACCTCGAACCCAATCCACCCGCAAGCACAATCGCTTCCCTTGTATTCATTGTATCAATCTTTAAACAGCATTGATTCAACAAGTTCGCAGATAATATGCCCGAGCATAATATGAACTTCCTGGATACGTGGAGTGTCGATCGACGGAATGTTGAGCAGGTAAGTGCATTTTTCTATCAAATCACCACCAGTCTGACCAGTAAAACCTACCGTGATCATTTCCAGCGACCTGGCCTCATCGAATGCTCTTAGAATATTTTTCGAATTGCCTGATGTGCTCAAACCGATCAGAATATCGTCCTTACTGCCCATGCCCATTACAAGCCTGGCAAAAACCTCATCGAACCCATAATCATTTGCCACAGCTGTTATATACGAAGAGTTCACATGCAAAGCTTCCGCAAAAAGCGGATGCCGGTCGAAATAAAACCTTCCCGACAACTCGGCAGCCAGATGCTGTGCATCAGCCGCGCTCCCTCCATTGCCACAAAACAGGACTTTGCCGCCGTTTTCGTAGCAACGAATGATCTGACTGACAATTTTCTGAACTGCTTCAATTAATTCAGGATCATTTAAAACCTTGGTTTTAAGATCGACAGAGGATTGTATAATGGATTTAATTTTTGATTCCATAGTTGATTTGCTTTAAATGATTCTGTTATGAAAAGACTTACAATGTCCAGCTAACCAGGCCATCCTGGGTAAATTCGTACCGCTCGGCATATCCTCCAAACTGTTTCAGTGATTCAATAACCTTGTAACGCGTGTTCCCGGGGCAATAAAAAAACATATATCCTCCTCCTCCGGCTCCGGATATTTTTCCACCGGTTGCTCCATTTGTAAGTGCCGTTTCATAAATTTCATCAAGATTACTGTTACTGATACCTGAAGCCATCTGTTTTTTGAATTTCCATCCAAAGTCGAGTATTTTCCCGATTTCATCCAGATTACCTTGCAGCAACGCCTCCTTCATCATGATAGCTTGTTTTTTAAGCTGGTGCATTGCTTCAATTGCCGTTTGGTCTTTATCGAGGACATTCTGCTGTTGCTTTTGTATGATCAGAGATGATAAACGGCTTGTATCGGTGTAATAAAGCAGCAGGTTGTTCGAAAGCTCATCAAGATACGACTCCTTAATCCTTAATGGATTAACAATAACCTTGTCCTTGTAGAATTCCATAAAATTGATCCCGCCAAATGTAGCCGAATACTGATCCTGCTTCCCCCCGGCCATTCCCAGGTCAAATCGCTCTATTTCATAGGCCAGGTGTGCAATATCGTATTCGCCCAACGGAAGTTTTAGCCATTCAACAAAAGCGCCCAGGATTGCTACGGCCAATGTGGACGAAGTACCAAGACCTGACTGCTGAGGTGCATCAATTGACGTTGTTAGCCGGAATGAAAGCTCTTTATCAGGATAATCCTTCACAATCCGGTTGCAGATAGCTGCATGTATATCGAAAATTCCTTCAGCTTTGAGTATGGAATTTGATGTGAAAGCTTTCACCTGGCTGCCATCTGCAGTTTCGAAGATTATTGTACCATCACTTGTAGGTTCAATCGTAGCGTAAGCATACAGGTTAATTGTTGCATTCAGAATTCCACCACCATATAAATCAGAGTAGGGTGAAACATCCGTGCCACCGCCGGCAAGGCCTAATCTAAGGGGAGCTTTACTTCTGATCAACATTCAAGTGTATTGATTAAGATTTATGGCTTTGTTCTATTTATAACAGCAAACTAATCTTTTTCGCCTTGCCACCGCACCCCCAACCCCTGAAGGGGCGTTTCCTGCGCGCGTGGGCAGATCCCCTTCAGGGGAAAAAGGGGTTTGGGCGGGCGGAGCATTCGGATATACATATTTATCAATCGTACTCATGGATTAAAAAATGCTGTGCTTATTAGAACTTAGCCAGATTTATTCATTATAATTGTGAGAGATCTAGCTAAGTTGATTGATTCAATTAATGAAAGGAGAATTTGTTAACGACAAAACAAATTTCATGTAATAATTTCTCATTATTTTTTTTCATGAACAGCGCTCAACAACGGCATCAATCCTTTCGAGCAATATTTCCCAACTGAATCGTTTCTTTTCAATAGCCGCATTGGCACTGAATTCCTTTTCCCTGTTCTCATTGAAAAAACGAAGTAATGCCTTACTTATTTCATTAGCATTCGGTGGAACTACAAACCCAACTTTCCCATCAGCGACCATCTCGGATAATCCACCGACATTTGTTGTAAGCATTGGTTTTTCAAAATGGTAGGCTATCTGGGTAACACCGCTTTGTGTGGCATCTTTATAGGGCTGGGCAACAATGTCCGAAGCACAGAAATAATAAACAATCTCGCGATTTTCGATGAATTCAGTGTGTAAGATAATTTCATTTTTCAGTCCGAGTTGCTCAATAAGTTCAAGATAGGGTTTCGCATCCGAATAAAACTCACCGGCAATAAGAAGCTTAACCTTTAATTTCCTGAATTGCTCATTGGCAAAAGCTTTGATTAATAAATCGAGGCCTTTGTATTCGCGGATAAATCCAAAGAAAAGAATATACATGGTATCTTCTTCAAGACTTAAATGCTTTTTGGCCAAACTTTTTGAAACTGCTTCACCGAAGTTATCGTACAGGGGATGGGGCGAAAACAGGCGCGGCCGGATTTTGTCGAACGTATCCAGATCAGCCAGAACCGCACGCGACATGGCAATAAATCCGTCGCAGCTTTTTACAAAATACCTGGAAAGAAGATTGCTTCCCGGCATTTTTTCATGAGGAATAATATTATCAGTGATAGCAACAACTTTACTGTATTTATTGCGCCTGATTATCCGGGCCAGCGTGCCAAGACAGGGAGCCATAAAAGGCATCCAGTAACGGATAATTATAATATCAGCCTTTAGTTTTTTTATTTCCCTTCCAACTCTTATCCAGTTTAAAGGGTTCACTGAGTTGACGGCAACTTTTATAGTTAAATCAGAGGGTGGCGTTTCGGTCGAATACTGCGTTTTACCGGGGAACAGAAAACCGGGATACTGCAGGCTGAATGTATAAATAATAACCTTGTCGCCCCGGTTTTGGAAAGCCCGGGCTAGCCTTTCGTTGTATGTCGACATTCCTCCTCCCCTGAATGGATATGCTGTACCTATGATGATAACACTGCGTTTTTCCATTCGTTTGGTTTACATATTGAATGTCAATACATTTTAAATTAAAAAAGTTCTTTCTCGATGAGGTAGTGATTACGCTCGGCCGAGTTACGGGCAACCATCTCAGCAAGGAAACCGGTAAGAAATAATTGCGTACCCAATACCATACTCAGCAATCCAAAATAAAAGAGAGGCCTGTCAGTCATTCTGTATTCTGCAAGAAAAAACTTTGCGTATGCCAGAACACCGGCTATTCCAAAACCGATAACAAAGAGTAACATCCCCAGCATGCCGAATAAGTGCATGGGTTTTTTCCCGAATTTGGACACAAACATGATCGAAATCAGGTCGAGCGGGCCATTGATAAAGCGGTTCACGCCAAACTTGGTAACCCCGAACTTGCGTTTCCTATGTTCAACTACCTTCTCCCCTATTTTTTTAAATCCATTCCATTTTGCGATTACAGGAATATACCGATGCATCTCGCCATACACTTCAATGCTTTTCACAACATCTTTTTTGTATGCCTTTAGTCCGCAATTATGGTCATGCAGTTTAACTCCCGACATCCTGCTGGTCATGGAATTGTAAAACTTGGAAGGGATGTTCTTTGTAAGCGAAGGATCATGACGAACTTTTTTCCAACCCGAAACCAGGTCGAAACCATCCTCTTTGATCATTCGGAACAAACCCGGAATCTCGTCAGGACTATCCTGCAGATCCGCATCCATTGTTATTACAACATCGCCGGCCGCTGTTTTGAAACCTGTGTTCAAAGCAGCAGATTTTCCGTAGTTCCTCCGGAATTTAATACCTTTTATCCTGGAGTCGCTCTCATGCAGTTGTCGGATAACATTCCAGGAATTATCATAGCTGCCATCATCGATAAGCAGGATTTCATACGTATACTTGTTCACAAGCATTACTTTCTCAATCCATTGACAAAGTTCAGGCAGTGATTCTTCTTCGTTGAGCAAAGGTATTATTACCGAAATGTCCATAAACAGGTTTAAATTACGCCGCCGGTATTGTTATCAAATATTTCGGCTTTCTTTTTCATAATGGCAGCAACAATTAGCGCAATAATTACTCCGAAAATGGTTCCGATCAAGAGGTTTTTAAGTGTTGTAGAAAATGAACCCATAGTGGCCGCTTTCTTATCCATTTCTTCCATTGTCTGGGTTAGCTGTTCGTCCGATACTTTCCCGGCGAGATAATTTTCGAACCATGTTTTATTTGCTTCCATGATATTTTTGTAATAATCCGGTTCGACAAACTGAACAAATAAAAGCGTAAAAATGGTCGAAACCAGTATTGAAACTAACATGGCAATAAAACAATACAAAAATGCATCACCGAAAGAGATAAAGCCTCCGACCTGTGTTCTGTATTTTTTAAACAAAATAACCAGCAACACAATGGTAATTGCCAAACTTGCCAGCATTACCATGATCGGCATCATTATACCTACCGGTTTAATATCAGCAACATACATAAGTATGAATAAGACTATCGAAGCGGCTCCGATAATAAGACCAGATTTTAATGCAGAATTGAACATTGACATTTTTGTTTCCATTTTCTTGTATTTATTAGTGTTTGTTTAGCGCAAAGGTAAGAAACTTGATTAAAAACCGCTAAAAATCTGAAACATGTTTTTTTGAAGCCAAAAAGTTGTATTTTTGCAGTGGGTAAGTCTTATACGACCAGCTCCTATTGAACTCCCCCAGGACAGGAATGTAGCAAGGGTAAATGGTTGAGCGGTGCGATATAAGTAGCTTACCCATTTTTTATTTTATATGGTTTCCGTTTCAATTTACTTTTTTTAGACTAATTGATTTACAACTAATTACATTCTGATAATTTTCTTTCGCTGAATGTTCCCCGGCTTTCCCTTTTATAACGATTAGGTCACTTGCCTGAAAAA
The DNA here is from genome assembly GCA_038213495.1 of Bacteroidales bacterium. Lineage (GTDB taxonomy): Bacteria > Bacteroidota > Bacteroidia > Bacteroidales > UBA4417 > UBA4417. The sequence continues at coordinate 1,947 of JBBQSY010000001.1, read as the reverse complement.
ATTATTTTACACTTCGTAAAAGGTGCTAACTTTGTGGAAAATACATTTTTTAACATTTTAAAAATTACAACCATGCAGTTTTTTATTGATACGGCTAATCTGGACCAGATCCGGGAAGCCAATGCTCTTGGCATTCTCGACGGAGTTACCACGAATCCTTCGCTTATGGCAAAAGAAGGCATTAAAGGCAGGGATAGCGTGCTGAAACATTATATAGCCATCTGCGAAATTGTTGATGGTCCGGTAAGTGCCGAGGTGCTTTCGACCGATTTTGACGGAATGATTGCAGAAGCCCATATTCTTGCTGATCTTCATCCGAATATAGTTGTAAAAATACCTATGATAAAAGATGGCATAAAAGCTATACGGTATCTTACTGATAAAGGAATCGCTACCAACTGCACCCTTGTTTTTTCAGCCGGGCAGGCAATACTGGCAGCTAAAGCAGGAGCTACTTATGTTTCTCCTTTTATCGGACGAATTGACGATACCAGTGTTGATGGCCTACAGCTTATTGAACAGATCGTAAACATATACCGTTACCATGGGTATGAAACTCAGGTATTGGCAGCTTCCATCCGCAATGTGAATCATATTGTAAAGTGTGCCGAACTAGGAGCCGATGTAATTACAAGTCCGTTGTCATCCATACTTGGATTACTTTATCATCCATTAACAGACATTGGTATGGCCAAGTTTATTGAAGACACCCGGAAAATGGATTTATAATCAATTATATGGCCCTGCTGATTAAAATATATCCTGACAATCCAAACGAGCGCCAGCTTCGCACTGTAGTGGAGTGTCTGCAGGATGGAGGAATTGTCGTTTATCCCACCGATACTATTTATGGAATTGGATGCGATATATTTAAAAGCAAGTCTGTGGAGAAGATATGTGAACTCAGGGGGATAAAACCGGGAAAAGCGATGTTCTCGTTTATCTGCTCCGATCTGAGCCAATTATCGGATTATTGCAAGCCCATTGAAAATAATATTTTCAGGGTGATGAAAGCAAACCTTCCCGGCCCTTTTACTTTTATTCTGAATGCAAGTAATAACGTTCCAAGGCATATTCAGAGCAAACGTAAAACGGTTGGAATACGAATTCCGGATAATCCGATAACGCTTGAATTAGTGCGTATGCTGGGAAATCCGATCATGTCGACCTCGGTTCATGATGAAGATGAAATTATTGAGTACACGACAGATCCTGAATTGATTTATGAGAAATTTGCCTATAATGTTGATTTGGTTATTGATGCAGGCTTCGGGGGGAATATTCCTTCGACTGTTCTTGATTGTACCGATGGAGAAGTAAATGTTATCCGCGAAGGGAAAGGAATACTAAGGTATTAACAAAGACATTTTAAGAAAAGCCGGACCTGTTTTTGTATAAAATTTAATTGCTTTTATACGGGGAAATAATTACGTCCTTATTGAAAGTCCTGACTTCATAATAACCAATCAGATTAAGCGAAGTGTAAATATCTGGTATTCAATAATAAGGAAATTATTTTCAGTTTTTGTTGCACAATTGAAGGAAAGATGTACCTTTGCACCCTCAAAATAACGGGAATGATTCAGTAGCTCAGCTGGTAGAGCACATCCCTTTTAAGGATGGGGTCTTGGGTTCGAATCCCAACTGGATCACTTTTATAACACAAAACCGACTGATAGCCAATATGTTACAGTCGGTTTTTTATTTTTACATACAGAAATACATACAATTTCCAATATTACCTCTCCCCTATTATTTCAATTATTGACTACTTTAGAATCAAAAACATGGAAATCACGGAACGTGTTATAGGTTTTTTGACTGGTGGATTAGAAAGCCAGTAATAAGCTTCTTTGATTGGGATTTAAAAAGCGGATATATATCTGAACTTAAATGGTTTATTAATATTCTTTTTTTCTCTGCAAGTATGACATTTGTTTCAATTAA